>NZ_JBEXFP010000030.1:0-77223 GCF_040606825.1 Micromonospora sp. NPDC005367
ATCCCCCTTCTGTTACGCTGGTGCCGTGTCTTCCCCGGACTGCTCCACCTCCCCGGGGGCGGCGCCGGGGCGGCCCCCCCCGGGGGGGGGGGGGGCCCCCCCCCCCCCCCCCCGGCGCGGGCCCCCCTTGACCCACTCAGAGACAGGCTAGGCAGCCAAGATGACCGCTTCATGAAACTCAGCTGGGAGGGTCCTGTGGGTCGGTGTCGTCCCAGAAAGTGGACACTCTGTACCGGGTGGCGGGACGGCCGCGTACCGTTGCCGCAAACAGCGAGCAGAACAGCGAGCAGAGGAGCGCAGGCGTGGCACGGATCGCGGTGGTGGCCGGGGACGGAATCGGTCCCGAGGTGGTCGCACAGGCCCGCAAGGTCCTCGACGCGGTGCTCCCCGGTGTGCAGGCCACCGAGTACGACCTCGGCGCCGCCCGCTGGCACCGCACCGGCGAGGTGCTGCCGGACTCGGTCCTGGCCGAGCTGGCGCAGCACGACGCGATTCTGCTCGGCGCGGTCGGCGACCCGACCGTGCCCCCCGGTGTGCTGGAGCGTGGCCTGCTGCTCAAGCTCCGGTTCGCCTTCGACCAGTACGTGAACCTTCGCCCGTCCCGGCTCTGGCCGGGCGTGCCCGGCCCGCTGGCCGGCGTGAAACCCGGCGAGGTCGACCTCGTCGTGGTGCGTGAGGGCACCGAGGGGCTGTACGCCGGGGCCGGCGGGACGCTGCACCGCGACACCCCCGCCGAGGTCGCCACCGAGGAGAGCCTGAACACCCGGCACGGCGTGGAGCGGGTGATCCGCGACGCGTTCGCCCGGGCCGGCCGCCGCGAGCGGCGCAAGGTCACCCTCGTGCACAAGACCAACGTGCTCACCCATGCCGGCTCGCTCTGGTCGCGCACCTTCGCGGCGGTCGCCGCCGAGCACCCCGACGTCGCCACCGAATACCAGCACGTCGACGCCGCGGCGATGTTCCTGGTCACCCAGCCGCAACGCTACGACGTGGTCGTCACCGACAACCTCTTCGGCGACATCCTCACCGACATCGCGGCCGCCGTCACCGGCGGCATCGGGTTGGCCGCCAGCGGATGCATCAACCCGGAGGGGCGGTACCCGTCGATGTTCGAACCGGTGCACGGTTCCGCGCCGGACATCGCGGGCCAGGGGGTGGCCGACCCGGTCGCCGCCGTTCTCTCCGCGGCCCTCCTGCTCGACCAGCTCGGCCACACCGACGCCGCGAGCCGGGTCACCGCCGCCGTCGCCACCGAGCTGGCCAGCCGTGCACCGGGCGTACCGGTGGGCACGGCGGAGGTGGGTGACCGGCTCGCGAGCCTCGCCGCGGGCTGACCCCGCGGCGGCGGGACCGTCGGTCGACTGCGGGATCAGCCGACGGTGACCGACCGTGTGCCGCGCGCGAGTACGGCGATCCCGGCCATGGCGGCACCGGGCCCCGATGTGGAGCGCGCGTGCAACGTCTCCGCCGGTCCCCGGTACCGTTCTTTCGGCGCTGCCAGGCGAGCCGGGCGGCGCTTCCCCCTGAACGAACGTTCGGGGTAAGTTTCTGGACACCAGTTCGTCGGCATGCGATCGCGTATGTCGTTGTCCGGTAGGGAGGTCAGCGCGATGAGCGGTGGTGACAAGCTCGACTTCGAGATCCGTCCGAATCCCGCACCGGTATCCGCCGCGGATCGGGCCGCCCTGCTGGTCAATCCGGGCTTCGGTCGGATCTTCACCGACCACATGGTGACCATCCGGTACGCCGACGGCAAGGGCTGGTACGACGCCCGGGTCGAGGCGCGCGCGCCGATCCCGATGGACCCGGCCGCCGCGGTGCTGCACTACGCGCAGGAGATCTTCGAGGGGATGAAGGCGTACCGCACCGCCGACGGTGGGGTGACCCTGTTCCGTCCGGAGGCGAACGCGGCCCGCTTCGGAGTCTCCGCGCAGCGGATGGCGATGCCTGTGCTGCCGCCGGAGACGTTCGTCGACTCGCTGCGCCGGCTCGTCGAGATCGACCGGGACTGGATCCCGACCGACCCGGACGGCAGCCTCTACCTGCGGCCGTTCATGTTCGCGAGCGAGGTCTTCCTCGGCGTCCGCCCGGCCACCGAGTACCTCTACGTGGCGATCGCCTCCCCCGTCGGGGCGTACTTCAGCGGCGGGGTGAAGCCTGTCTCGGTCTGGGCCACCCCGGAGTACACCCGCGCCGCCCCGGGCGGCACCGGCGCGGCGAAGTGCGGCGGCAACTACGCCGCCTCGCTGGTCGCCCAGGCGGAGGCGATCGAGCACGGCTGTGACCAGGTGGTCTTCCTCGACGCGGTGGAGCGCCGCTACGTCGACGAGCTGGGCGGCATGAACGTCTTCTTCGTCTACGACGACGGCAGCGTGGTGACACCGCCGCTGACCGGCACGATCCTGCCCGGCATCATCCGGGAGTCGGTGCTCACGCTCGCCGCCGAGGCGGGACACCGGGTGGAGGAGCGTCCGGTCAGCTTCGAGGACTGGCAGGCGGACGCGGAGAGCGGCCGGTTGCGGGAGGTCTTCGCCTGCGGCACGGCCGCGGTCGTCACCCCGATCGGGCAGGTGAAGTCGCCGGCCGGGGAGTTCCTGATCGGCGGCGGTGGGCCGGGCCAGGTCACCATGGCGCTGCGTCAACAGCTGGTCGACATCCAGCGTGGCGACGCCCCCGACCCGCACGGCTGGGTCACCCGTCTGTTCTGAGAAGAGGCCCCTTCTCGACGCCTTCGGCGCGGAAGGGGCCTCTTCGACGTCGGCCTCGGCACGTGGACCGGCACGTCACTCCAGCAGGTGTCCGCGGAGCGCGGCGAGCTGGGCGTCGGTCACCCCGGCGTGCCGCAGGTAGCCCTCGATCGAGCCGTACCCTTCCCGCAGCTCGGCGAGGAAGAGCAGCATCGCGTCCGACGGCGAGGCCAGGAACGGCGCGGGCAGCTCCTCGGCGTCCGGCGTCGTGGCGGCCACCCAGGCGCTGAACCGTTCCGACGCCGCGCTGCTCAGGGCGTAGTCCGCGGCGATCTCGTCGTCGGCGACGCCGAGCACGGCCAGGGTCAGCCCGCAGACGACGCCGGTACGGTCCTTGCCGGCCACGCAATGGACCACGGCGGGCGCGTTGGTGGCGTCGGCGATCAGCCCGAGCGCCTCGGCCAGCCCGGTCGTGCCGGTCTGGGCCAGGTCGGCATAACGGTCGGCCAGGTAGCGCGCCAGGCTCGTGCCCGGCTCCTGCGGCACGTTCCCCCACTCTGCGTGCTCCGGGTGGATGTGCTGGTAGGCGAGGCCCGGCCAGTCCGGCACCCGGCCGTCACGCTCCACCTCGTACGGACGGCGCAGGTCGATCACCGTCCGGATGCCGAGGGCGGTGAAGGCGTCCTGGTCGTTCTCGTCGAGCCGGTGCAGGGAGTCCGAGCGGTAGAGCCGCCGCCGGCGTACGGTGCGTCCGTCGTGGCCGGCGTAGCCGCCGACATCGCGGAAGTTGAAGATCGTGCCGAAGGGTATGTGTCGATCGACCTCGGTGGCGTCCACGCCTGACACGGTACCGGCCGGCGGGGTGCAACCCCACCGGCCGGTAGAACAGGAACAACCGTCAGCGAGCGGTACCCGGCGGAATCGCCGAGTACGTGTCGTTGTAGTACCCACCGAGCTTGTCCCGGTAGGCCGGGTCGGTGTCGGCGGTCTCGTCGAACTCGGGCGCGGCCTTGATCTGGTCCTTGCTCCGGTCGACGTAGACCTTCCGCTCGTCGTGGTCGACGTGGTTGACGGTCCCGGCAGGGATCATGACCTTCTTGCCGAAGATCCACGGACCGGTGTCGACCACGAGGTAGCTGGAACTCACCTCGTGGCTGGATCGGTCCACCTTGCCGATGCCGCCGTCCTGCGCCTCCACCTTGTAGTCCACCAGGTCGACGCCGGTCACCCTGGCATCGTCCCGGTACCGCCAGGGGTCGAAGGTGCCACCGGGTGTGCCACCCGGGACGGCGCCGCCGCCACCGGGTACGAGCGGGTCCGGCGTCCCATGGGTCGTTCGAGGGTCGAGCCGCTCCATGGCGTTTCACTCCTCTACTCGACTGATCGGGGGGTGGTGCCCTGTCAGTCCCATGTCCTACCCGCTGTCGAGATCGCTACACCGGAGGTGGCACGCAAACCTCTCGAGGAGCGCCGGCGGTGCTCAGGCCAGCGCGGACTCCGCGTCGTACGCGACAGCGGTGGCGTACACCACGGAGGCGATCCGGAGCGCTTCGTTCACCTGGTCGGCTCCGACGCCGGCGGCGCGCAGCTTCCTCTCGTGCGACTGAAGGCAGACCTCGCAGCCGTTGACCGCCGAGACGGCGAGGCACCAGAGCTCGAAGTCCACCTTCGCCACACCCGGTCGGGCGACGATCTGCATCCGGAGCCGGGCGGGGATCGTCAGGTACGCCTCGTCGCCGAGCATGTGCTTGGACCGGTAGTAGACGTTGGTCATCGCCATGATGGTGGCCGCGCCCTTGGCCGCGTCGACCGCCTCCGGTGTGAGGTGTCCGGCCGCCTCGGCGGCGATCTGCCTCAGCACCACCGGGTTCCGGGCCGCCACCGCGCACGCCAACGCCGCGCCCCACGACTGCGCCGGGGTGAGCAGGGAGTTCTCGACGGTCGAGCCGAGGTTGAGCGCGATGTCCCTGGCGTACCCGGGCAGCCCTGCCCTGATCCCGTCGACTCCCACGTCAGGCCCCGGTCGATGCATACCGCGCGGTGGTGTCGTCCCCGCCGATCGAGCGGGACTGCTCGGTCCGGTGGCCCGTGGACACGACGCGCGCGGTGAGGTCGTGGATGCGATCACCGACAGTGAGCAAGGGTCCTCCCGGGTAGGCGTCGAGCAGCCGTCGAGCCGGCCAGACCGATCCTCCCCCCGAGCGCCCGGTGAAGGCGTGTGAAGCAGGTCACGAGATGGGCCTCGACCTCGTGAAGGCCGGTCGGAGCGACGCCGTGGCCGCCTCGCTCCGTCCCGACATGTGGGTTGCGCTTCCCAAAATCAACGACCGGGTGCAAGAGTACTCAACGTGACCAGCAACGCCCTGATTCTTAGCAACTAGCGCGCCGGCCCGCCCGCCGAGCGCGCAGACCTCCCGCATCGGCGGGGGGTCTTTTTGTTGCTCTCGCGGCCCAGGCCTGCCGTGCCCCCGCTCGCTCGTTCCCCGTACCCAGAAAGGCACGCCATGACGTTCCAGGTCTACGACACGACGTTGCGTGATGGCGCGCAGCGCGAGGGGCTGAGCTACTCGGTGGTCGACAAGCTGGCCGTGGCCCGGCTGCTCGACGAGTTCGGCGTCGGGTTCATCGAGGGCGGCTGGCCCGGTGCGGTGCCGAAGGACACCGAGTTCTTCCGGCGCGCGCGTACCGAACTCGACCTGCGGCACGCGGTGCTCGTCGCGTTCGGCGCGACCCGCCGGGCCGGTGTCGCGGTCACCGAGGACCCGCAGGTACGCGCCCTGCTCGACGCGGAGACGCCGGCGGTGACGCTGGTCGCCAAGGCCGACCTGCGGCACGTCGAACGGGCGCTGCGCACCACCGGGGCCGAGAACCTCGCGATGATCCAGGACACGGTCGCTCACCTGGTCGCCGAGGGTCGCCGGGTCTTCGTCGACGGCGAGCACTTCTTCGACGGCTACCGGCAGGATCCCGGGTACGCCGCCGCGGTGGTGGAGACCGCGCTGGCCGCCGGCGCCGAGGCGATGGTGCTCTGCGACACCAACGGCGGGATGCTCCCGTCCCAGGTCACGGCCGCGATCACCGACCTGACCGCCCGGCTCGGCGTCGGCCCCGAGCGGCTCGGCATCCACTGCCAGAACGACACCGCGTGCGCGGTGGCGAACACCGTCGCCGCCGTCGAGGCCGGGATCCGGCACTTCCAGGGCACCGCGAACGGCTACGGCGAACGGCCGGGCAACGCCGACATCTTCGCGGTGGTCGCCAACCTCCAACTCAAGCTCGGGCTGCCCGTCCTACCAGCGGGCTGCCTGGAACAGATGGTGCGGGTCTCGCACGCCATCGCTGAGATCGCCAACATCGCTCCCGACACCCATCAGGCGTACGTCGGGGCCGCCGCCTTCGCCCACAAGGCCGGGCTGCACGCGAGCGCGATCAAGGTCGACCCGTTGCTCTACAACCACGTGGACCCGTCCGTAGTGGGCAACGACATGCGGATCCTGGTAACCGAGATGGCCGGCCGGGCCAGCGTCGAGCTCAAGAGCCGCGAGCTCGGGCTGGACCTGGCCGGTCATCCGGAGACCCTGTCCCGGGTGACCAGACGGGTCAAGGAGTTGGAGGCGGGCGGCTGGTCGTTCGAGGCGGCGGACGCCTCGTTCGAGTTGCTGGTCCGCTCCGAGCTGCCGGAGGGCGCCCCGGCCCGGCCGTTCGCCCTCGAGTCGTACCGTGTCCTCGTCGAGCATCGGGAGGACGGCTCGGTGATGTCCGAGGCCACCGTCAAGATCCGCGTACGCGGTGAGCGGGTGATCGCCACCGCCGAGGGGAACGGCCCGGTCAACGCCCTGGACGAGGCGCTGCGGGTCGGTCTGGTGCGGCACTACCCGGAGCTGCGCGAGTTCGAGCTGGCCGATTACAAGGTGCGCATCCTGGATGGCAGCAGCGGCACGGACGCGGTGACCCGTGTGCTGCTGGAGACGGCCGACGGCGCGGGCCGGGACTGGACCACGGTCGGCGTGCACCCGAACGTGGTCGAGGCGAGCTGGCACGCCCTCGTCGACGCGATGACCTACGGCCTGGCGCGCGCCCGGGTCTGACCTGTCGTTGCGCGGGCCGTCCCGGTCGGGGCGCTCGTCCCCGCCCGGGCCGGGAGGGTCAGGGTGGCCAGGACCGCGCGGTGGTCGCTGCCGGGCAGGCGGAACACGTCGACCGACCGGGCGGCGATCCGGCGGTCGGCCAGGACGTGGTCGATGGTCACGGCAGGGGTCAGGTCGCCGTCGTACGGGCCCCACGTGCCGGTCAGCCCCCGGCCGGTGGCGTCGGCCGCGTCCACGTAGCCGGTGCGCAGCAGGGCACGAAGCGGACCGTGGTCGAGCGTCGCGTTGAAGTCCCCGGCGAGGATCCGCAGCATCCCGTCGGGGGTGGCCGGTGGCTGCGCCACCAGGTCGGTGCGCCAGAAGCCCACCTGGTCGACGGCGTACGGTGCGGCGGGATGCGCGGACTCCACCCGCACCGGCGGCGCACCCGGAACGGCGATCGTGCCGAATGCCTGGGTGAAGCCCCAGGCGCCGCGGTTGTGGCGTACCCCCGCGTTGCCGATCGGGAAGCGCGAGTAGAGACCGGACCCGGGCGTGCCGTCAAGGGCGTTGAGCTGCCGGTGTGGCAGCAGCCGATCGAGCCCGAGCCGGTCCAGGTCGGCCCGGGCCGCGGGGGTGAACTCCTGCACGGCCAGCACGTCGACCTGGTGGGTGCGGACCAGTTCGACCAGGGTGTGCGGATCCGCGGCTCCGGCGAGCAGGTTGGCGGTGAGCAGTCGTACGGTCGGGCCGGTGGCCGTGGGCTGCGCCGAGGGCAGTGCCCGGGGCGCCACCACCGCCAGGAGCGCGACCGTGGCCACGGCCGCGACCAGCGCGGGCCGGCGGCGCCTCAGGACGAGCGCCAGCACCAGGGGTAGCGGGCTCCAGGCCGCGACGTACGGAGTGAAGGCCAGCGCCTGCACGAGTGGCCCCCGGTCCAGCCCGACGAGCCGGAGGGCGGCCCAGGCGGCACCGGGCACCACGGCGAGCCAGCACAGCGCGCCAACCGTCAGCCGCCGCCGGCGGCTGACGGTCTGTCGCTCCCGCAAATCGACGATCATGGGGGCAACCTATCCCACCGTGGTCGCCCGGGTGGGGATCGTACGGTCCCGGAGTGCATTTTCGTGAATGCTCTTAAGTTCGTCTTTCACAATTCTCGTGACGGCTGTCGGACAATTTTGCGGGGTGGTTCAGCTATTGACCCACCGCTTTTTACGATGCTACGTTTCCACCTGGTCGGAGCATCGCCACGGTGAGTAGTAACACCAGCTCAGGGTGGATGTCGATCATCGGGAAACGGATATTGAAGGTGCGCTGGATCTTATTTCCCGGTGATTTGTCTCGGGGGTGCCCGACGGTAACAGGGCACTGACCGTCCCGCCCTGCGGGTCGGCCGAATTTGTACGGTCACACAAGGGGGACCTGTCATGACCAAACCATTCCGACGTAAGGCGATCGCGGTCGCGTTCGCAGTCCTCGGGCTCACCCTCGCCGGGGGCGGCATCGCCATCGCTCAGCCCTCCGCGCACGCGCCCGGCCAGCCGGCGCCCCGCGCGAGCAGCACCCAGCCGGCGGTGACGGCGGAGTCGGCCCGCTCGGCGCGGGCCACGCTCAAGGCCAGCGTGGGCACACTCGCGGCCAGCAACGTCGGCACCGTCGTCAACGCCAACGGCACCAAGGCGCGCGGCACCGGCGTTGTGATCAAGTACGGCGTCGGCCAGTACGAGGTCCAGTACGGCTACGTCGTCAGCTCCGGGGTCTACCAGGCCACCATCGGCCGCCCGGACGCCTGCTGCATCCCGCCAGGCGGGGAGATCGTGGTGGCCCCGCGGCTCAGTACACCGAACGCGGTCTTCATCCAGACTCGCAACTCCGCCGGTACCCCGGTCGACCTGCCGTTCCACCTGGTCGTTCACACCTACTGACGGCATCCGACGCCGGCCCCCGCGCAGACGTGCGCGGGGGCCGGTTCGTGCCTGCTCTGTCCGGTCTGTAACAGCCCGTACCGCTCCGGCCGTCCGTCCACCGTTCGGGCGGATCATTCCGTTCGGTCACCAAAGGCCCGGCCAGGGGCCCACAATCCGACGTTTGTCGCGCGACCGCCCGGGAAGCAAGCACCGTGACGGACATCTCGGACACCCTGGCCAGCGTGGCCACCCCGGTCGAAGACGAACCGACAGCCGCCGAGCTGGAACAGACCCTCGCCGAGGTCAAGCGAGTGATCGTCGGGCAGGACCGGCTCGTCGAGCGTCTGCTCGTCGCCCTCCTCGCCGACGGGCACTGCCTTCTCGAGGGGGTGCCCGGCGTGGCGAAGACGCTGGCCGCGCAGACCCTCGCAACCGTGGTCGGCGGCGCCTTCTCCCGGATCCAGTTCACCCCCGACCTCGTACCGTCGGACATCGTCGGCACCCGGATCTACCGGGCGTCGCGGGAGACCTTCGACATCGAGTTGGGCCCGGTGATGGCCAACCTGGTGCTCGCCGACGAGATCAACCGCGCCCCCGCGAAGGTGCAGTCGGCGCTGCTGGAGGCGATGGCCGAGCGCCAGGTATCCATCGGCGGGCGCAGCCATCCCGTGCCGTCGCCGTTCCTGGTGCTGGCCACCCAGAACCCGATCGAGTCGGAGGGGGTCTACCAGCTGCCGGAGGCGCAGCGGGACCGCTTCCTGCTCAAGATCCTGGTCGACTACCCGAGCGACGCGGACGAGCTGGCGATTCTCTACCGGATGAGCACCGACCGTCCCAAACCTCGGCGGGTGCTCGACCCCGAACGGTTGCGACGCATGCAGCGTCACGCCGAACGGGTCTTCGTCCACCACGCCGTCGCCGAGTACGTGGTCCGGCTCATCCTGGCCACCCGTGACCCGGGACGGTTCGGGCTGGCCGAGATCGAACCGATGCTGGCGTACGGGGCGAGCCCCCGGGCCACTCTCGGCCTGGTGGCCGCCGCCCGGGCGCAAGCGCTGCTGCGCGGCCGCGAATACGTGCTCCCCGACGACGTCCGCGAACTCGCCGGTGACGTGCTGGCCCACCGGCTGGTGCTCAGCTTCGACGCGATCGCCGACGGCGTCACCGCCGAGTCGGTGGTACGCCGGCTGGTCGAGGTGGTGCCTCCGCCACGCCTCGCGCCCCAGCCGGAGCAGGCGTCGGACCTGGCGGCGGCATGAGGCGCACGGGCCGGGAGCCTGCTGCCGCCGTGTCCGCCGGTCCGCGCCTGGCCGACCTCGCCCCCGATCAACGACTGCGCCGGCTGGAGCTGACCGTCATCCGGCGGTTGGACGGGCTGCTGCACGGGCAGTACCGCGGCCTGCTGCCCGGCCCCGGCAGTGAGCCGGCCGGCAGCCGCGAGTACCGGCCCGGCGAGGACGAGGTACGCCGGATGGACTGGGCGGTCACCGCCCGGACCACGGTGCCGCACGTCCGCGAGGTCGACGCCGACCGGGAACTGACCACGTGGCTGCTGGTCGACGCCAGCGCCAGCATGGAGTTCGGCACCGCGGAGCTGGACAAACGGGAACTCTCCGTGGCGGCGGTGGCCGCGGTCGGGTTCCTCACCGCAGGAGTCGGCAACCGGCTGGGCGCCCTGCTGGTCGCGTCGACGGGGTTGCGCCGGTTCCCGGCGCACAGCGGGCGTACCCATCTGCTCGGCCTGCTCCGGGCCCTGCTGGCCGCCCCACGAACCGGCGACCGGGGCGCACCACTCGAACCCCCGGAACTCGCCGACGCGCTGGCCTCGGTGCAACGGGTCGCCACCCGGCGCGGGCTCGTGGTGGTGGTCTCCGACTTCCTCGACGGCCTGTCCGACGACCCCGACCGGCCGCCACCATGGGAGCGGAGTCTGCGCCGGCTGACCGCGCGGCATCAGGTGCTTGCCGTGGAGGTGACCGACCCGCGTGAGCTCGAGCTGCCCGACGTAGGAATGATCACGCTGGTCGATCCGGAGACCGGCCGCCGCCGCGAGGTCTGCACCTCCGACCGCCGGCTGCGGGAACGGTACGCGGCCGCCGCGGCCGCCCAGCGGGAACAGGTACGCCTCGCGCTGCGCCGCAGCGGGGCCACCCACCTGTCGCTGCGTACCGATCGGGACTGGTGCGCCGACATCGCGCGGCACGTGCAGTCGCAGCGCCGGCTGGCGGCGGTGCCGGCCGCAGCGGCACGGGGAGGCGCGAGGTGATCTGGCTGTCGCCCGCCCGGCTCTGGCTGCTGCTCGGTGTGCTCGCCCTCGCGGTGGGTTACCTGCTCATGCAGCGGCGGCGCAGCCGGTACGCCGTCCGCTTCACCAACCTGCGGCTGCTCGACCGGATCGCGCCGGAGCGTCCCGCGTGGCGCCGGCATGTGCCCGCCGGTCTCTTCCTGGTCATGCTGGCGCTGCTGGTGGTCGGCTTCGCCCGGCCCACCGCCGAGGTGCGGGTGCCCCGGGAACGGGCGACCGTCATGGTGGCGGTGGACGTCTCCACCTCGATGCTCGCCACCGACGTGGACCCGGACCGACTCGCCGCGGCCAAGGACGCGGCGAAGCGCTTCGTGGACGGGCTGCCCGACGAGTTCAACGTGGGCCTGGTCGCGTTCGCCGGCAGCGCGGCGGTCGTCGTGCCGCCGGGCACCGACCGCGAGGCGCTGCACGACGGGATCGGCCGGCTCGCCGAGGGGATCACCGGCGTGCAGGGCACCGCGATCGGCGAGGCGATCAACACCTCGCTCGGCGCGGTGAAGGGTCTGGACAGCCAGGCGGCGAAGGACCCGCCACCGGCCCGGATCGTGCTCCTGTCCGACGGAGCGAACACCTCCGGGCTGGACCCGATGGAGGCAGCCGTCGAGGCGGTGGCCGCGAAGGTGCCCGTGCACACCATCTCCTTCGGCACTCCGGGCGGCTTCGTCGACCAGGGCGGCCGCCCGATACAGGTGCCGGTGGACGGGCAGACCCTCGAGGCGGTGGCGCAGGAGACCGGCGGGATGTTCCACGAGGCCGGCACCAGCGACGAACTGCGTGCGGTCTACGACGACATCGGTACCTCGGTCGGCTACCGCACCGAAAGGCAGGACGTCTCGGCCCGCTTCATCGGTCTCGGGCTGGTACTGGCGATGGGCGCGGCGGCCGGTTCGATTCGCTGGTTCTCCCGCCTGCCCTGACGGGGCGCCGGCCCCACCTCGCAGGACATCACGTGAGGAGTACGCATGGCAGTACAGACCGGACTCGGTGAGCCTCGTGGCCCGTGGTTCGTATCGCCGGAGCTGGACCCGGACGGGCGGTCCCGGCGGGACGGGGACGGATCGGGACGCGACCGTGGCGGCCGGCACTGGCGTGGCCGGGTGCTGGCCGCGCTCGCGGTGATCGCCCTCTCCACCGTCTCCGGTGCCGCGGCAGGTGGCTGGGTGGCCGGCCGCGGCGGTGCCCCGGGGGAGACGGCGGCGTCCGCCGCCCCGGTGCCGGCGGAACTGGTCACCGCCGCCGAGCGGACGGTGCCGGGCGTGGTCTCCGTGCTGGCCGGTGGGGCGGGGAGCGGCGGCGGGGCCAGTGGCTCCGGCTTCGCCATCGACGACCAGCAGCACATCATCACCAACGACCACATCCTGGCCAAGGGGGGCGGTGGTCCGGTGACCGTCGAGTTGCCGGACGGCCGCCGCTACACCGCAGAGGTGGTGGGCCGGGAGCCGAGCAGCGACCTGGCGGTGCTGCGGGTGCCGCCGTCCGCGGGGCTGGCGCCGCTGCCGTTGGCGAAGCCGGGCACCACGCGCGTCGGTGAACCGGTGCTCGCGGTCGGTTCTCCGCTCGGTCTGGCCGGTACCGTCACGGCCGGCATCGTGAGCGCCGTCGACCGGCAGGTACGGCTGGGTACGAACCGGCACACGGCGGTGCAGACCGACGCGTCGATCAATCCGGGCAACTCCGGTGGGCCGCTCGTCAATGCGCGAGGCGAGGTGGTCGGGGTGAACACCGCGATCGCCACCATCGACGGCAACGGCTCGATCGGCATCGGTTTCGCCATTCCGATCGAGCAGGTGCAGCAGACCGCCGACACCATCATCGGCAAGGGCGGCTGATCCGCCGGCCGACTCGTCGGGCGGTTGCCGGCGGACTCTGCGCGTTGCCGCTGGTGGGAAGGCGTCCACTGTCGGATATCCGGCGCGGGAGCATCGGCCGATGGAAATATTACGCGGGGTATGGATACTAACGTGGGTGGAAGGTCCTCTCATCGCGGTCCTCCTGCTGGTGGGCCTGCTCATCGGAAGTGGTGTGGGGTCGGCGTACACCCGCGCGCGGCGTGGCTGGGCCGACTACCAGACGGTCAAGAAAACTGTGCCTACCGCGCGTAAGACGGCCTGGCTGCTGATTCGGGGCGTCACCACGAAGGTCGGTGTGGTCGCCCTGCTGTTGATCGGCGCCGTCGCGTACGCCGCGGTCGCCCCCGACGACGATGAGGCGGCCGGGCCGACGCCCGGTCCGTCCGCGACCTCGAGCGGGCGGCCGGGACGTTAGCCTCAGGGTGTGGACGGCGATGTGCGGGTGACCGACAGGTGGACAGTCCCCGCCGCGGAGTTGCGGGAGCGATTCTCCCGTTCGTCCGGCCCGGGCGGGCAGGGCGTCAACACCGCCGACACAAGGGTCGAACTGAGCTTCGACCTGGCCAATTCGCCCAGCTTGCCCGAGTCGTTGCGGACCCGGGCGCTGGAGCGGCTCGCCGGTCGGCTCGTCGACGGCGTGCTCACCATCACGGCCAGCGAGCACCGGGCCCAGTTGGCCAACCGTGAGGCGGCGCGGGAGCGGCTCGCCGCGCTGCTGCGGGAGGCGATCTCCCCGCCGCCGCCGCCCCGCCGCCCGACGCGTCCGTCCCGGGGCGCCAAGGAGCGGCGGCTGGCCGACAAGAAGCGCCAGTCCCAGCGCAAGCGGGACCGCCGCGTGGACGGCGAGTAGCAGTCCGGCCTGTCCGGCGGGCCCCTGAGCGGGCACGCCGATGTCTCGTGTGCTGCGCCGGGAGGACGCATGTGTTCGGGTGACAGAGTTTGGAATCTGTTACCACGACGATGTAATCTCAACTCATCACCACGATGAGGAGAACAATCATGGACACCCGCACGCTCGGGACGACCGGCCCGACCGTTTCCGCGCTCGGACTCGGCCTGATGGGAATGTCGGACCTCTACACCGGCGCCGACGACACCGAGAGCATCGCCACGATCCACGCCGCCCTCGACGCCGGCGTGACCCTGCTCGACACCGGCGACTTCTACGGGCAGGGACACAACGAGATGCTGCTCCGTGAGGCCCTGCGCGGACGCGACCGGGAAAACGCCGTGATCAGCGTCAAGTTCGGCTCCATGCGCGACCCCCAGGGCGGTTGGGTCGGCAACGACATCCGCCCGAACGCGATCAAGAACTTCCTCGGATACACCCTGCGCCGGCTCGGCACCGACTACGTGGACGTCTACCGGCCGTCCCGGATCAGCCCCGACGTGCCCGTCGAGGACGTGGTCGGGACCCTGAGCGAGCTGGTTACCGCCGGTCACATCCGCAACATCGGACTCTCCGAGGTGAACGCGGACACGCTGCGCCGGGCGCACAAGGTGCACCCGATCACCGACCTGCAGATCGAGTACTCGCTGATCTCCCGAGGCATCGAGCAGGACATCCTGCCGACCGCCCGGGAACTGGGGGTGGGTGTCACGGCGTACGGGGTGCTCTCCCGCGGCCTGATCAGCGGGCACTGGTCGGCGCAGCGGACCCCCGCCCCCGACGACTACCGGGCCTACCTGCCGCGCTTCAGCGGGGAGAACCTGGACCGCAACCTGGCCCTCGTCGAGCAACTGCGGACGATCGCGCAGGCACGCGGCGTAACCGTCGCCCAGGTCGCCATCGCCTGGGTGCTGGGCCGCGGCAACGACATCGTGCCGCTGGTGGGCGCGCGCCGCCGGGACCGCCTCGCCGAGGCACTCGGTGCTACCGAGCTCACGCTGACCGACGCCGACCTGGCGGCGATCGAGGCCGTGGTCCCCGCCGACGCCGCCGCCGGCACCCGCTACGACGCAGATCACATGGCTTTCCTGGACAGCGAGCGGGCATGACCCGCACGACGGGGCACGGACGTCCGCCGGTTCTCCGGCCGGAAGCCCGTGCCCCGGCTCGCCGCCGCGCCCACCGCCGAGGGCGGACCGCCCGCAGCGGGGGAGCGCCTCACCCCGGTCCGGCGGACGCTGTCGCCGACCCGCCCGGTGGTGGCCCCGCGCGGACGGTGGGGGTGACGACGACCACCGACGCCGGATCAGGGAGGCTTGAGTGATGAGCACCGACCCGGGCACCCTCTCCGCCGAGCGCATCCTCGACGCCGCCGAGGAGGTGCTGCGCCGCTTCGGCCCGGCGAAGGCGACGGTGCTGGACGTGGCCCGGGCACTCGGCGTCAGCCACGGGAGTGTCTACCGCCATTTTCCCAGCAAGGCAGCGCTGCGTTCCGCCGTCACGGAACGCTGGCTCGCCCGGATGTCCACCCCCCTGGCCGAGGTCGCGACCGCCGGCGAGCCGGCCGCGGAGCGGCTGCGCCGGTGGCTGTTCGAGCTGAACCGCTCCAAGCGCCGGATCGCCCGTGAGGACCCGGAGCTGTTCGACACCTTCAACCTGTTGGCCACCCAGCTGGAGGACGTGGTCGCGGCCCACCTGGAGGTGCTCGCCGGGCAGCTCGCGGTGATCGTCGCCGACGGGGTGGCCGCCGGGGAGTTCGACGTGGCGGATCCGGCACTCGCCGGGCGGGCGGTGTTACAGGCGACCACCCGGTTCCACCACCCGGCGCACCTCACCGAGTGGGCCGAGCCGGTTCTGGAAGACGATCTGGCCGCTGTGCTGTCGCTGCTCCTCGACGGTCTGCGCGTCCGCCCGGCTAACTGAGCGGGCGGCGAAGTTCAGGTAGCTCTCACCGTCGCCCACTGCCGCGACACGCGTTCACCCCGGCATCGCGGGAGCGAGCCGGTCGCACTCCGCGATCAGGCGTGCCCGCAGCGGCGCGGCGCGCTCCGCGAACGAGCGCTGCGCCCGCACGTACTCGTGCCGGCCCTCGACGGTCTCGACCCGCACGGGCGGGTAGCCCAGGTCGGCGAGGTCGTACGGCGAAGCCCGCATGTCCAGCGTGCGGATGTCCCGGGCCAGCGCGAAGGCGTCGGCGACCAGTTCGCTCGGCACCAGCGGGGAGAGCTTGTACGCCCACTTGTAAAGATCCATGTTGGCGTGCAGGCAGCCCGGCTGCTCGAGCGCGTGCTGGGTCTCCCGGCTCGGGGCGAGCAGGTTCAGCGGCCGGGCCGGTGCGGTGAAGAACCGGAACGCGTCGAAGTGGCTGCACCGGATCCGGTTCGCCTCCACCGTCCGCGCGGTCTCCTCCGGGCTCAGCCGCAGCGGCCAGCTGTTGTGCCGTACCTCCGCCTGGGTCTGCCGGTAGACCATCGCCCACTCGTGCATCCCGAAGCAGCCGAGGTGCGGCTGGCGGCCGGCGGTCGCGGCGAGGAGCGTACGGATCCAGGCGATCGACTCGGCGCGCCGCGCGAGGGCCCCGGCGGTGTCGAGGGTCACGCCGCCAGCGGTCGTACGGTAGTCGCTGCCGAACTCGGCCGGGTCCGCGTCACGCAGCTCCACGCCCGGACCGGGATGCCAGCGGCGCAGCTGCGCCGGACGGTACGAGTAGTAGGTGAAGAGGAAGTCCTCCACCGGATGCTTCTCGCCTCGACGCCGTCGGTCCAGGTGCGGGGCCAGCCAGGCGTCGACCCGTTCCTGGTGGGCTTGCCGCCTCGGCTGCCAGTCGGCCGCGGCGAGCACCGTCGACGGGGTGAGGGCGGCGGCGGTCACCGCACCAGCGTACGACCGCCGCCGACTCGGCTGATCAGGGCACGTCCACCCGCACGCCGGGGGAGAACACCCCGCTGCGCAGCTCGAGCTGCTTCGGCGGCTCCCGGCCGTCGACGGTGAAGACCAGCGGCAGCACCACCCGGCTACCCGCCGCCAACGGCTGGGCGAAGATGTCCCGGCCGAGGTTGGCCAGCCGGGTGGCAGCCTCGTCGGTGGTCACGAATCGGCCACCCGGCAGGTACACCCGTTGCAGCTCCCCGTGCCAGGCCTGGTGCTCCGGGGTCATGTTGCGAATTCCGACGGTGGCCTGACACTGCCGACGAGCGGCGGCGCCCGGTGCGACGCAGGCGATCCGGTACACGGTGAACTCGAAGGCCGACTCGCGCAGCGGCACCCCCATCGGGCCGGCGACACCCTTGCCGTGCCAGGCGCCGCTCGTCGGCCGGCTGTCGGTGTCGATCGAGGTGACCTGGCGGGTGGCCGTCCAACCGGCCACACCGACCACCCCGGCGAGCACCGCCACGGCCGAGGTGACCAACAGCCAGACGGGCGGTTTGCGACGTCGGGTCGTGACCTGGGGTGCCGACGGTCGGGGGTAGATGGTGCCGCGGCCGTGCCGCGGATCGGCGGCCGCTCCTCGGCCGGCGGATCCGTCACCGGTGGCGAGGGCGGACGCGACCGTCCGGCGCCGCCGTCGCCACAGCCACCACCCCGCCGTCCCGCCCAGCAGCACCGCCGCCGCCGGCACGCCGACCAGGAACGGCGTCCGTTGCCACGCCGGGGACGCCGGGTCCTTCGTGGTCGCACCCGCCGCCGCGTTCCAGGTGGCGGTGGCGCAGTCGTACGGCCGTTTGCCGTCGCTGGTGAAGGCGCAGGCGGGTGCCGTCACCGGCTGCCCCGTGGGAGCCTGCGCCAGCGACGTGTTCAGCGTGGTGACACTGTTCGCCGGCAGTTTCAGCCGCCAGGTCACCTCGCTCGCCGACTGGCCCACGATCCGGCCGGCCTGGCCGCCGGCAGTGATGATCGAGGGCGTCGAGCCGGCCGGCAGCTCCTGCCGGACGGTGGTGTCAACCGGCGTGCCGCCGGTGTTGCGCACGTGGATCCGGTACGCCGGGGCCGGTGTCGGTGCCGGTGCCACCGCGACGGTGACCGGCGGCTTCGGTGGCGGTGGCAACGCCCGGGTGGGCGTGGGAACCGCCGGTGGGGCGGCGGGCATACCGGGCAGCTGGGATGGCGACGGAGAGGACCCCGAGGACGAGGGTTCCGGCGCCACCGCCGGTCGCGGCCGCGCAGCGGCCGGGTCGGGCGCCAGCGCGGGCAGGGCCGGCACGGCGGCGAGGATGCCGAGGCAGTGTACGAACACCGCGAGGGCCTTGTGGTGTCGTGTCGATGCAGGCATGCGAACGAACCTCCGGAGCCGACGCTATGGGCGCCGGCACGTCGTGCGGGTACGACTTGGCGAAACTCGCCCCGGGTGAGGCCGGTGCGCGTACGCTGCCTCGTCGCGTCCGTTGGATGGTCTCGGCGGCGGCTGTGCCGCGCGGCGGGCCCCGGCGCGGAGATCGCCGGGGTCCCGTCCGCCCGGCGGGGATGGTCGCGGCGGCGACCGGGCTAGATTTGCCGGGTGCGTATCGTTCGTTTCCTTCATGCCAAGGGGTTGTCGTTCGGGGTCGCCGAGGGTGAGGCGTCGGCCGGACTGGAGGGCCTGACCGTCGCCGAGATCGAGGGCCACCCCTTCGGCGAGATCAAGTTCACGGGGGCCCGCTGGGCCCTCTCCGATGTGCGGCTGCTCTCGCCGATCCTGCCGAGCAAGGTCATCGGCGTCGGCCGCAACTACGCGGAGCACGCCGCCGAGCACGGCAGCGAGGTGCCGAAGGAGCCGTTGCTCTTCCTCAAGCCGTCCACGTCCGTGATCGGTCCGCGCGACGCGATCCGGCTGCCGATCTTCTCCAAGCAGGTCGAGCACGAGGCGGAGCTCGCCGTGGTGATCGGGGCGACGGGTGCCCGCCGCGCCGACCGGGCCGCCGCCGAACGGGCCATCTTCGGCTACACCTGCGCCAACGACGTGACCGCCCGGGACCTGCAGCGCTCCGACGGCCAGTGGACCCGGGCGAAGGGCTTCGACTCGTTCTGCCCGATCGGACCCTGGATCACCACCGGGCTGGACGTCTCCGATCTGGAGATCCGGTGCGAGGTCGGTCCGGACCCGAACGCGCTGGAGGTGCGCCAGTTGGGCCGCACCCGGGACATGGTCTTCGACGTGCCGGCGCTCGTGTCGTACATCTCGCACGTGATGACGCTGCTGCCCGGCGACGTCATTCTGACCGGCACGCCGGCGGGGGTTAGCCCGCTCACCGACGGGGATACGGTCACGGTGCGGATCGAGGGGATCGGCGAGCTCACCAACCCGGTGCTGCCGGTCGCCTGATCCGGCTCCGACGCCCTGAAACCACAGGTCAAGCTGGGTTTGGGGGGTTGGATTTGGCCTGCTGGCGGCGGGAGGGTAAAGTTCATTCCCGGCACCGCAAGGGGCCAATGGGGTATGGGGTAATTGGCAGCCCGACTGATTCTGGTTCAGTTAGTCTAGGTTCGAGTCCTGGTACCCCAGCAACCGACGTTCGCGAGAGCGTCGGTCGCTGGATTCTGAGGTGCGTGATCCGGCCCGTGAGGGCCGATCGAGCGTCTGGTAGAGTTCAGCGGCGCCGCTCGCAGGAGCGGTGAGGGAAAGAAGGTTCTGGCCCCGTCGTCTAGCGGCCCAGGACGCCGCCCTCTCAAGGCGGTAGCGCCGGTTCGAATCCGGTCGGGGCTACATCGGGTTGCGGTCCGTCTCGTTTCGGCGAGGCGGGCCGTTTCGCTTTTGCGGGCTTTACCCGCGTGGACCCGGTTCACACCCGCCGAACGGGCGCCGCTAAACTACGACGGCAACCGCCCAACGGGGCGGTTGCCGCACAACATGTGCCTGGCCCCGTCGTCTAGCGGCCCAGGACGCCGCCCTCTCAAGGCGGTAGCGCCGGTTCGAATCCGGTCGGGGCTACATCCGAAAGGCCCGTCTCGCCCCGCGAGACGGGCCTTTTTCTCTCCCCTCCCTCCCGCCCCGGGGTGGGGGTGGGGTTAGAGGCCGGAGAGGCGTTGGCCCGCACGGACGACGGCCATGGCGTGGCGCTCGCCCGGACGGCGGCCGAGGCGTTCGATCGGGCCGGAGATGCTGATCGCGGCGATCACCCGCCCGGTGCGGTCGCGGATCGGCGCCGAGACGCTCGCCACGCCGGCCTCCCGTTCGGCGACGCTCTGCGCCCAGCCGCGCCGGCGTACCTCGGCCAGGGTGCGCCCGGTGAACTTGGCCCGGGGCAGCAGCGGCATCACTGCCTCCGGTGGCTCCCAGGCGAGCAGGATCTGCGCGGCCGAACCCGCCGTCATGGGCAGCACCGACCCGACCGGGACGGTGTCACGCAGTCCGCTGGCCCGCTCGGCGGCGGCCACACAGATCCGCTCGTCCGCCCGGCGCAGGTAGAGCTGTGCGCTCTCACCGGTGGCGTCGCGTAGCGCGGACAGCAGTGGCTCCGCCGCGGTCAGCAGTACGTCGGGAGCGGCGTTGGCCAACTCGCCGAGCCGGGGCCCCGGCCGCCAGCGGCCCTGGGTGTCCCGGACCAGAATCCGGTGGATCTCGAGTGCTTGTGCCAGCCGGTGCGCGGTGGCCCGGGGGAGCTTCGTGCGTTCGACGAGTTCGGCCAGGCTGGCGCCGTCCACGCAGGCGGCCAGGATGACCACCGCCTTGTCGAGAACGCCGACACCGCTCATACTGTGTCCCACAAGCCGAAATTTACCTCCCAGAATTTAGGATGTCCAGATGGTGGGAGTCACTCCTGAGCCGAGGACCCTGGCCGAGAAGGTCTGGGACGCGCACGTTGTGAGAGCCGCCGCCGGTGAGCCGGATCTGCTCTACATCGACCTGCACCTCCTGCACGAGGTGACGAGCCCGCAGGCGTTCGACGGGCTACGGCTCGCCGGCCGCCGGGTGCGCCGTACCGACCTGACGATCGCGACCGAGGACCACAACACACCCACCGGGTACGCCGATCCGGCGTTCCGTCAGCGGCGCGGCGACCTGCTCACCGTGGCCGACCCGACCTCGCGTACCCAGTTGGAGACGCTGCGCGCCAACTGCGCCGAGTTCGGTGTCCGGTTGCACCCGCTCGGCGACGAGAACCAGGGCATCGTGCACGTCATCGGTCCGCAGCTCGGGCTCACCCAGCCCGGCACGACCATCGTCTGCGGCGACTCGCACACCGCCACCCACGGCGCCTTCGGTGCGCTCGCCTTCGGCATCGGCACCAGCGAGGTCGAGCATGTGCTGGCCACCCAGACGCTGCCGCAGAGTCGGCCCAGGACGATGGCCGTGAACGTGACCGGCCGGCTCGCCCCCGGGGTCACCGCGAAGGACCTGGTGCTCGCACTGATCGCGCAGGTGGGCACCGGTGGCGGCCGCGGACACGTCGTCGAGTACCGCGGCGAGGCCATCCGCGCCCTCTCCATGGAGGGGCGGATGACCGTGGCCAACATGTCCATCGAGTGGGGTGCCAAGGCCGGCATGATCGCGCCGGACGAGACGACGTTCGCGTACCTCAAGGGGCGGCCCAACGCGCCGCGGGGCGCCGACTGGGACGCGGCGGTCGCGTACTGGCGGACGCTGCCCACCGACGAGGGGGCGACCTTCGACGCCGAGGTGACCCTGGACGCCGGCCAGGTCACTCCGTTCGTCACCTGGGGCACCAACCCGGGCCAGGGCGCCCCGCTGAGCGAACGGGTTCCGGACCCGGAGCAGTTCGTCACGGAGTCCGAGCGGGCCGCCGCCCGGCGGGCGCTGGAGTACATGGACCTGCGCTCCGGCACCCCGCTGCGGGACCTGCCGATCGACGTGGTGTTCGTCGGCTCCTGCACCAACGGCCGGCTCGAGGACCTGCGCGCCGCCGCCGAGGTGCTGCGCGGGCGGAAGGTCGCCGACCGTGTACGCATGCTCGTGGTGCCCGGTTCCGCGGCCGTCCGGGAGGCGGCCGAGACGGAGGGGCTCGACAAGGTCTTCGCCGACGCCGGCGCCGAGTGGCGGTTCGCCGGCTGCTCCATGTGCCTCGGCATGAACCCGGACACCCTCAAGCCGGGCGAGCGCTCCGCCTCCACCTCCAACCGCAACTTCGAGGGCCGCCAGGGTCGGGGCGGACGTACCCACCTGGTCTCCCCGCCGGTCGCCGCCGCTACCGCCGTGGTGGGTCGGCTGGCCGCACCCGCCGATCTGTAAGGGGACACCGCTGATGGAGAGCTTCACCACCCACACCGGCACCGCCGTTCCGCTACGCCGTTCCAATGTGGATACCGATCAGATCATTCCGGCCGTGTACCTCAAGCGGGTGACCCGGACCGGTTTCGCCGACGGGCTCTTCAGCGCGTGGCGGGAAGATCCCGCATTCGTGCTCAACGATCAAACATATTCGGGGGCGTCGATTCTTCTGGCCGGCCCTGAGTTCGGCACCGGGTCCTCTCGGGAGCACGCGGTCTGGGCGCTGCGCGACTGGGGGTTCCGTGCGGTGATCTCCCCGCGTTTCGGTGACATCTTCCGCGGCAACGCCCTCAAGGAGGGGCTCTTGCCGGTCGAGTTGGAATTGAAAGCGGTCGAGGAGCTGTGGGATCGCGTCGAGTCCGACCCGCGCACCCCGGTCACCGTCGACCTGACCACCCGCGAGGTCCGCGCCGGGGACGCCACCTGGTCGTTCCCGCTTGACGACTTCAGCCGCTGGCGATTGATGGAGGGCTTGGATGACATTGGACTCACCCTCCGGCACGAGGCCGAGATCGGTGCCTACGAGGCGGCCCGACCGCCGTTCCTGCCGTCCGTCGCGCGGCCGTAGATCTGAAGCGTAGAAGCGATTCGCCCCCACCGGCCCGGCCGGTGGGGGCGAATTCGTTGCGACACAAGGGCTTTTTTCGACCGAATGTTTGTGTCCCGGCAGCACAGGGCATACCGTGCGCGCAGAATGGCTCGCGTCGAGTCAGTTGCACAATCGGGAGGAAGTCGTGAACAAGGCCGAGCTCATCGAGGCGCTCGCCGTTCGCCTGGGAGACCGGAAGATGGCGACGGCCGCGCTCGACGCGGTCCTCGCTGAGGTCCAGGCGGCGGTCACCAAGGGCGAGAAGGTGGCGATCACCGGATTCGGAGCGTTCGAAAAGCGTGTACGGGGCGCGCGAACAGCCCGGAACCCTCGGACCGGTGAGGCGGTGAAGGTCAAGAAGACATCCGTCCCGACCTTCCGCGCGGGCGCCGGCTTCAAGGAGATGGTGGCCAGCGGCAAGGTGCCGAAGGCCACGGCTGCGGCGAAGAAGACCACCGCGGCCGCCAAGACCACCGGCGCCAAGGCCACTCGGGCCAAGGCGACCGGCACCAAGGCCACGGCGACCGCGCAGAAGACCACGGCGGCGAAGAAGGCCGCGACCAAGGCGACCAAGGCGACCAAGACCACTGCGGCGACCAAGGCGGCGGCGACCAAGAAGGCGGCGCCGGCGCGGAAGACCGCGGCGGCCGGCCGGACGGCCGCAGCGAAGAAGACCACCGCGGCGGCCAAGACGACGGCGGCGAAGAAGGCGCCGGCGAAGAAGACGGCGGCCAAGAAGGCTCCCGCCAAGAAGGCCCCGGCCAAGAAGGCAGCGACCCGGCGCTGACCGGTCGGCTCGAAGGGCGTCCACCCGGTGGGTGGGCGCCCTTCGACGTGTACGGGCTACGACCTGGTCGCTCGACCCCGCTGCCTCGACCTCGGGCGCCCGGGTGGGCGACGCCGCGCCTCGACGGACCCGAGTCGGCCGGCCGCCGAACGGACCGGCCGGCGCACCGCCGTGACGACCGGGCCCCGGGATGTCAGAGGCGCTCGGCGCTGAGCAGGGTGTCGCCGGCGAACGCCAGCAGCCAACCTCCGCCCTTCGGGGTGCTGAAGTCCTCCCCGACACGGCCGGTGAGCTGTTCCAACGCCCTCGGAATCACCTTGCCCTGGCTGCACACCGCCGCGGTGACGCCGGCGCCGGCCAGGCCCAGCAGGCAGGCGGCGAGGGCGAGTGCCCGCTCGTCGGGCTGCTGCCCCGCGCGCGGCTCGTCCAGGTCGCTACAGACCTCGATCGGCAGGTCCAGGCGGGCGGCGGCCGGGTCCAGGGTCTGCACGCATCGCCGCGGCGAGGCCGACAGCAGCCGCTGCGGGCGGATCAGCGCCACCAGTTCGGCCAACGCGTACGCCTGCGCCCAGCCCTCGGAGTCCAGCGGCCGCGCGGTGTCCGGGCCGGTTCCGGTGCCCCGGACTCCGGCGTGGCCATGCCGGAGCACCAGCAGGGTCGCGGTCACCGGGGGAAGAGCCGCGAACGCGGCCAGCACCTCGGCGTCGTGCGGATAGCTGACCAACCGGGCCGCGTCGTCCACGGAAAGCCAGCGCACCTCGTCGACCTCGGTGTCGGGCTGGAAGCCGCCGCTGGCCACCGCTCGCATCGACCAGTAGTCGACGACCTTCGGGTGCCCCTCACTGCGATAGCGCGCGGACGGCAGCCGGACCTGCGGTACTCCCCGCACGTCGGACTCCTCGGCCACCTCGCGGACGGCGGCGACCAGCGGGTGCTCGGCCGGTTCCAGCTTGCCCTTCGGCAGCGTCCAGTCTCCGTAGCGGGGCCGGTGGACGACGCACACCTCGGTTCCGTCGGCAACAGGTCGCCACGGGACCCCGCCGGCCGCGCGGATCTCGGTCATCGCGGCAGTCCGGCTCGCGTGGACCCGGGCAGGGGTCGTACCCGCGAAGCGACAGCCGGGGGTACGGACGGCGTACGGCGCTCGTCCGTCGCCTCCCCGCGTCGCTCCCGCCTCACCCCGTCAGCCTATGCCCCGCGACCGTCAGCCCGGGGTGCCACCGGCGCGGGTCAGCAGCAGTTCCTGAAGATGGGCCAACGGTTCCTCCGCCGTACCGGTCCGGCGGGTCCAGGTGCCGTCGCCGGCCAGCTCGAACGCCTCCACGTCGGGGCTCATCGCGGCGGTCAGCACGTGGTCCAGTTCGGCCCGGGCGACCGGGTCGGTGACCTTCACCAGGGCCTCGACCCGCCGGTCCAGGTTCCGGTGCATCAGGTCGGCCGAACCGATCCAGAACTCGGCGTCGCCGTTGTTGCCGAACCGGAAGATCCGGGAGTGCTCCAGGAAACGGCCGAGGATCGAACGAACCCGGATGTTCTCCGACAGCCCCGGCACCCCCGGCCGCAGCGTGCACATCCCGCGGATCAGCAGGTCGACGTGGACGCCGGCTTGCGAGGCGCGGTACAGCGCGTCCGTGACGGCCTCGTCCACCAACGAGTTCACCTTGAACTGGACCAGCCCGGGCATGCCCAGCCGGACGTGGGCGATCTCCCGTTCGATCCGCTCGACGAGGCCACTGCGGATGCCCTGCGGCGCCACCAACAGCCGGCGGTACGCGGTCTGCCGGCTGTAGCCGGTGAGGACGTTGAAAAGGTCGGTCAGGTCGGCGCCGATCTCCGGGTCGGCGGTGAGCATCCCGAAGTCCTCGTAGAGCCGGGCCGTTTTCGGGTGGTAGTTGCCGGTGCCGATGTGGCAGTAGCGGCGGATCTGATTACCCTCCTGCCGCACCACCAACGCGGTCTTGCAGTGCGTCTTCAACCCCACCAGGCCGTACACGACGTGACAGCCGGCCCGTTCCAGCGTCCGGGCCCAGCCGATGTTGGCCACCTCGTCGAAGCGGGCCTTCACCTCCACCAGCACCACCACCTGCTTGCCCGCCGCAGCGGCGTCGACCAGGGCGTCGACGATGGGGGAGTCGCCACTGGTGCGGTAGAGGGTCTGCTTGATGGCCAGCACGTTCGGGTCGGCGGCGGCCTGCTCGATGAAGCGCTGCACGCTGGTGGCGAACGAGTGGTACGGGTGATGAACCAGGATGTCCCCGTCGCGCACCGTGGCGAACACGCTGCGCGGCACCTCGCCCTCGGTGAGCCGTGGGTGGGTGGCCGGCACGAACGGTTTGTCCTTCAGGTCCGGCCGGTCCGCCTCCTCGTATACCTGCCAGAGCGCGGAAAGGTCGAGCAGGCCGGGCACCCGCAGCACGTCCTGGTCGTCCATGTCGAGTTCGCGGACGAGCAGGTCGAGCATGTAGTCGGTGATCGAGGCGGCCACCTCCAGCCGTACCGGCGGGCCGAACCGCCGCCGGGCCAACTCCCGCTCCAGCGCCTGGAGCAGATCCTCGTCCCGGTCCTCGTCGACCTCCACCTCGGCGTTGCGGGTGACCCGGAACAGGTGGCACTCGACCACCTGCATGCCCGAGAAGAGCTGGCCGAGATGCACCGAGATCAGGTCCTCCACCGGCAGCATCCGCACGCCGGGCCGGTCGCGCCGCACCCGGACGAAGCGGGGCACGTTGTTGGGCACCTTCACCCGGGCGAAGAGCTCCGACCCGCCGTCGGGGTCGCGTACCGCCACGGCCAGGTTGAGTGACCGCCCCGAGATGTACGGGAACGGGTGCGCCGGGTCGACGGCCAGCGGCGTGAGCACCGGGAAGATCTGCTCACGGAAGTACGCGCGCAGCCGGTCCCGCTCCACGTCGTCCAGTTCGCCCCAGCGCATGATGCGGATGTCCTCGTCCGCGAGCTGCGGGAGCACGTCCTCGACGAAGGTCGCGGCGTGCCGGGCCGCCAGGGCGGCGCTCTTCTCGGCGATCAGACCCAGCTGGGTGCGCAGCGGCATCCGATCGCCGCCACGGACCGGCAGCCCGGCCTGGAGGCGGCGCTTCAGTCCGGCGACCCGGACCATGTAGAACTCGTCCAGGTTGCTGGCGAAGATGGCCAGGAACTTGGCGCGTTCCAGCAGCGGGGTGCGCGGGTCCTCGGCGAGGGCGAGCACCCGGGCGTTGAAGTCGAGCCAGGAGAGTTCCCGGTTGAGGAACCGGTCCTCGGGCAGCGGCGCCGCCTCCGGCGGGTCCTCCCCGGCAGTGGCCGCCGCGGGGCGCAGGTTCACCGGTCCGGCCTCGGCGACCGGGTCGAGCACCTCCTCCAACCCGCTGGAGGCGGCCGCCGCGTCAGCCTCGGGAGTTTCGGCGCGGGCGTGTTCGGCCGGACGGTCGGCGCGGAACCGGCCGTCGGTGCCGCGTCGCCGGTTGCCGTTACGGGCCGCTGACTCTTCGGTGGCGGGCTGGGCGGGATCCTCGCGAGGGGTGCTCACCCGCTCATAATCACCCGATACGGGTGAACGCAAAATGAACTTCGAGCCGACTGGTCAGATCATCGTCGGCAACGTCACCCGCAGCACCTCGCCGGCCGCGTCGGTCTCCACCCGTACCCGCTGGCCCAGACGGAGCAGGCGCAGCCCGGAGGCGTCGAAGGCGCGGGCCGGGAAGGGCACCTCGGTGCCGTCGTCGAGGAGCAGCACGCCGCTGCGGGTCGCCGCGTCGTAGGTGGCCACCGTGCCCTGCATGCGAGCACCGTACACCGGCGGGCCGGCTCAGCCCGGTGCGGCGGCGCGATCGACGGTGAGCGCGGCAGTGTACGGCCCCAACCCGAGCCGAGCGGCGGCGGCCAGGTCGGCGGCCGTGTCCACGTCGCGCCGCAGACTCGGCCATTCGCCGGTCAACGGCAGCGCGCCGCTCGCGGCGTGCGCCGACGCCGAGCGCCCCCCGAAGTGGGGTCGCAGCGCCACCCCCGGCGGCCTGGTGAGCAGCACCGTCCCGTCGCCCGGTGCGTCGGCGACGTACCGCCGTACCGTCGGGCCGTCCTCGGCGGCACGTAGCGCGTCGGCGAGGTCGGCGGGGCGCAACGCCGGCAGGTCCGCGGTGAGGCCGGCCACCCAGCCGGCGCCCGCGGCGTCCGCGCCGTGCCGGAAGGCCGCGTTCAGCCCGGCGGCCGGCAGATCCGGCAGCACCCGGGCCCCGAGTTCCCGGCCCACGGCGCCGATCCGGGCGTCGTCGGTGACGAGGAGCACGTCGGCGACGGCCGGGCAGACCCGCACCGCGCGCACCGTGTCGGCCGCCAACGCCAACGCCAACTCCTCGTGGGGTACGCCCGGCAGCGCTCCACGCAGGCGACTTTTCGCCGCCGTCAGGCGCTTCGCCGGCACCACCACGGCCCACCTCGGCTGACTCACGTCACAATCCTGCCAGCTGGTCGTCGGTACCCTCGCTGGCCCGCACCATGGGCGAGCAGGCATGATTTCCGCTGCGGGGAGCGCCGGCGGTCCGGTGCGCGGACCCCGAGCGGCACGAGGAGGCGCGGTGGCACGGCGGAGACTGGGATTCTGGCCACGGTTGGCCGTGATGCTGGTGAAGCCGATCATGTCGGTGTGGACCCGGCGGACCTGGCAGGGCATGGAACACCTGCCGCAGGACGGCGGTGTGATCATCGTGGCGAATCACCTGTCGCACGCCGACCCGCTGGTCTCCGCGCACTTCATCTTCGACGCCGGCCGTTGGCCGCAGTACCTGGCGAAGGCGAGCCTGTTCCGGGTGCCGGTGCTGGGGTGGATCCTGCACCGTTGCCGCCAGATACCGGTGGAGCGGGGCACCGTCGACGCGGCCCGGTCGCTCGCGACGCTGGTGAAGGCGGTCCAGGCCGGCGACGCCGTGGTGATCTACCCGGAGGGCACCACCAGCCGGGAACCGGACCTCTGGCCGATGCGGGGCAAGACCGGCGCCGCGCGGCTCGCGCTGGCCACCGGCGCTCCGGTCGTCCCGGTCGCGATGTGGGGTCCGGAGCGGATCTTCGATCCGCGGACCAGCCGGCTCAGCCTGCGCCCGCGGATCCCGGTGACCGTGGTGGCGGGGCCGCCGATCGACCTGAGCCGGTGGGCGGGCGCGGCCCCCGGGCGGGTCGTCCTCGAGGAGGTCAGCGACACGATCATGTTGCGACTCCGGGACATGCTCGCCGAGATCCGTGGCGGCACACCCCCGCCGCTCTGGCAGCGATCGAACCGTTCGCAGCGCCAGCAACAGGGCGAGTCGGCGTGAACGAGCGACGCGAGCGAACCATCAGGCACAGCAGCGAGGCGCCTCGCGGCGCCGCGGAGCGGGGCGGAGCGGCGGCGTGAGCGAGCGGAGCGGACACGTCGCGGTGCTCGGGGCCGGCTCCTGGGGCACCGCGTTCGCCAAGATCCTCGCCGACGCCGGCCGGGAGGTGACCATCTGGGCGCGGCGGCAACCGGTCGCCGACACCCTGCGGGCCGAGCGGCGCAATCCGGAGTACCTGCCGCACCTGGTCCTGCCGGAACACGTGACCGCGACCACCGACGCCGCCGAGGCGATCACCGGCGCCGAGCTGGTGGTGCTGGCCGTGCCGTCGCAGACGTTGCGAGCCAACCTCGCCGAGTGGGCCGGGCACGTACACCCGGACGCCACGCTGGTGTCGTTGATGAAGGGCATCGAACTCGGCACCACCAAGCGGATGAGCGAGGTGATCGTCGAGGCCGCCGGGGTGGCGGCGCAGCGGGTCGTGGTCGTCTCCGGTCCGAACCTGGCTCCGGAGATCGCCGCCGAGCAGCCGGCCGCGACCGTGGTGGCCGGTACGGACAGCCGGCGGACAGCGCTCGTGCAGTCGTCGATCCGGACGCCGTACCTCCGCCCGTACACGAACGACGACGTGATCGGCTGCGAGCTGGGCGGGGCGGTCAAGAACGTGATCGCCCTGGCGTACGGCATCGCCACCGCGATGGGCTTCGGCGACAACACCCGGGCGATGCTGATGACCCGGGGGCTGGCCGAGACCGCCCGGCTGGGCGTGGCGCTCGGCGCGGACCCGATCACCTTCGCCGGCCTCGCCGGCATGGGCGACCTGGTCGCCTCCTGCTCCTCGCCGTTGGCCCGCAACCGCACCTTCGGTGAGCATCTGGGGCGGGGCGAGACGATGGAGCAGGCGCAGACCGCCACCCGGCAGACCGCCGAGGGTGTGAAGAGCTGCCTCTCGATCCGTGACCTGGCCCGGGCGCACGGCGTGGAAATGCCGATCACCGAGCAGGTCGAGCGGATCTGTCACGAGGGGATGGACCCCCGGATCGCGGTCGACACGTTGATGAGCCGTACCGCCAAGCCCGAGTCGTACGAGTGAGGACCGAATGAGCGAGCTGGGGGACGGCACCCGCTGTGTGCACGCGGGCCTGCCCGAGCCGGCGCCGGGGCAGCCCTTCCTGCCCGGCCCGGTCTTCGCCGCGCCGTACCACCTCGACCCGTGGCAGGGGCCGGCGGGCGCGGCGAACGGTTACGGCCGCCCCGACAACCCGACCCGGCGGCTGCTGGAGGCCGCGGTCGGGGAGTTGGAGGGCGGTGACTGCCGGGTCTTCGCCAGCGGGCAGGCGGCGATCACCGGTCTGCTGCTGACCGTGCTGCGTCCGGGTGACACGGTGCTGCTTCCCGCCGACGGGTACTTCCCGGTCCGGGCCTTCGCCACCGACACACTGGAGCCGATGGGCGTACGGGTGGTCTTCGTGCCGACGGTCGGGCCGTACCCGCCGTTGGAGGGGGTCCGGCTCGTGCTGGTGGAGACTCCCGCGAACCCGGGGCTGGACGTGGTCGACGTGGCCGCGCTGGCCGAGCTGGCGCACGCGGCGGGCGCGCTGCTCGCGGTGGACAACACCACCGCCACCCCGCTCGGACAGCGGCCCTTGGACCTCGGCGCGGATCTGGTGGTCGCCTCGGGCACCAAGGCGCTCACCGGCCACTCCGACCTGCTGCTCGGCTACGTCGCCAGCCGGTCGACGGAGCTGATCGAGGCGGTCACGCTCTGGCGCAACGCCACCGGTGCGGTTCCGGGCCCGTTCGACGCGTGGCTGGCGCACCGGTCGCTGGCGACCATGGACCTGCGGCTGGGCCGGCAGTCCGCCAACGCCGAGGCTGTCGCCGCGCTGCTCGCCGGCCGTCCGGACGTGACCGGCCTGCGCTGGCCGGGCCGGCCGGAGGATCCGGCGTACCCGGTGGCGTCGAGGCAGATGCGCCGCATGCCGGGGGTGCTCTCCTTCGACCTCGGCGACGCCGACCGGGTCGCCCGGTTCATCGACGCCGCCCGGTTCGTCGTCGCGGCCACCTCCTTCGGCGGTCTGCACACCACCGCGGACCGGCGGGCCCAGTGGGGGGACGACACCTCCGCGGGCTTCGTCCGCCTCTCCTGCGGCGTGGAGGACACCGCCGATCTGGTGGCCGACATCGCCGCCGCGCTGGACGCCGCCGGCCCGATCAACTGATCGCCGTCGCGGCAGGTTATCGTTCCGGTGGCCCGGTGCCGGGCCCCGATCCGAGGAGGTGAGTCCGATCCGTCCGACAGCAGGACCGGCGCTCCCCTCCGAGTCAACGCCGCGCCGATAGCGGCCATCGGGGGCGCCGACGAGCATCCCCGGAGGTTTGCCATGACCGTGCCGTCCCACCTCGATCGTTCCGCCCTGGTGCGGCAGCTACGTGCCGCCGGTTGCGTCTTCGCCGAGGACGAGGCGGAGCTGCTGCTCGACGCCGCCGAGTCCCCGGACGCCCTGGCCGGCCTCGTCGAACGCCGGATCGCCGGTGAACCGTTGGAGTACCTGCTCGGCTGGGCCGAGTTCTGTGGGCTGCGGATAGCCGTCGACCCGGGGGTGTTCGTGCCCCGCCGGCGTACCGCGCTGTTGGTGGAGGTCGCGGCGGAGCTCGCCGGCCCGTCCCCGGCCGTGGCGGACCTCTGCTGCGGCTCGGGTGCGACCACGCTCGCTCTGGCGCGGCGGCTCGCACCGCGCTGGCTGGCCGCCGTCGACATCGACCCGGCGTCGGTGGCCTGCGCCGGGCGTAACCTCGCGGGCCTGGCCGTCCCGGTGTTCGCGGGGGATCTGTTCGCGCCGCTGCCGCAGCAGTGGCGGGGCCGGTTGGACCTGGTCGTCGCCAACGCCCCGTACGTGCCGACGACGGCGGTGGCGCTGATGCCGCCGGAAGCGCGTCTGCACGAGGTCCCGGTGGCGCTCGATGGTGGTCCGGACGGGCTGTCCGTGTTGCGCCGGGTGGCCGCCGGTGCGGCCCACTGGCTCGCGCCCGGTGGACACCTGGTCGTGGAGGCGTCCGATCGGCAGGCCGACGCGCTGAGCGCGGCGTTCACCGCGGCCGGGCTGGTGCCCCGGGTACGGCACGACGAGGAACGGGACGCCACCGCGGTCACCGGTCGCCGCCCGGCCTGAGCCCGCGCTCGTTCGGGTCGGGGTGTTCCCGTCACCCGATCCGACCACGGGCCGTCCGGAGCCTGGTGGGCCGATGGAGATCGAACTAGCCTCTGATCAGGTTCGCTGGGGGAGGGGTGGGCGTGGGCAGCGCAGGGGTACCGGTGGTGGTCGGGCTGGACAACGGTGGGAGCAGCAACAACGCCACAATCCTGACGGTGGACGGTCGGTTCCTGGTGGACGAGTTGGTGGAGAGTCCGAGCGAGGTGCACGCCGGGCCGGAGGTGGCGATCGAGGCGCTGGCCCGCGCGCTGGACAGCGTCCTGGCCCGCACGGGTGTGCCACGTGAGCTGGTACGCGCGGTGGGGCTGGACACCCCGGGCCCGGCGAGCGCCACCGGGGTGATCTCCTCACGTGGTTCGACCAACTTCTCCGAACCGGCCTGGCGGGGCTTCGACGTGCGCGGTGCGCTCGAACGGAGACTCGATCTGCCGGTGACCTATCACAACGACGGCAACGCCGCCGCGCTCTACGCCCACCATGCCCATCTCGGAGCCGATGCGATGGTCCGGTCGTCGGTCTCCGCGATCGTCGGCACCGGTCTCGGTGGTGGCGTGGTGGAGAACGGGCGGGTGATCTCCGGGGCGGCCGGGATGGCGGGCGAACTAGGTCACGTGCACGTTCCGCTCACCGGCCTGCTCGCCCCGGACCAGCCCGTGCCGGACTGTGCCTGCGGGTTCGGCGGGGACGCGGAGAGCATCGCCTCGCTGACCGCCATCGAGCGCAACCTGCTGCCGTACTGGCTGGGCCGGTACCCGGACCACCCGTTGGCCGCCCAGCCGCCGGCCCGCGCGGCACGTCTGGTGCGCGACTACGGCGAGCGGGGCGACGAGCTGGCCCGCGCCATCTTCACCCAGCAGGCGGCGGCCATCGGCCGGCTGTTCACCATCGCCGCCAACTTCACCGACCCGCACGTGTACTTCGTCGGTGGCGGTGTGGTGGAGACGGCGCCGGAGTTCCGCGACTGGTTCCTGGCGACCGTCCGCGAGCACACCACGCTGCGCGAGGAGCAGGCCGCGGTGGCCACCTTCGCCCTGGTACCGGACCGGGACATGGCCGGCGCGCGTGGCGCGGCCATCGCCGCGTTGGAGGCGCTGCGCGGCGGTCCGGCGCCCCAGCCCGTGATGACCTGAGCGTGGCCCGGCCGGCCACCGCCCACCGGTGGCCGGTCGGGTCCACGCTTCCGGCCAACGCCCACCGGTGGCCGGACGCCGGAGGTCAGGGCTGCGGCGGTGCCTGGGCGAACGCGGCCCAGGCCGCCGGTGTGAAGAGGAGCGCCGGGCCGTGCGGATCCTTGGAGTCGCGTACGGCAACCAGGTCGGGGATCAAGGCCACCTCCACGCAGGCGCCTTCGTCGCCGCTGCGGCTGCTCTTGCGCCAGGCGGCCGCGGCCAGGGCCACGCTGATCGTCGGTGTCATCCGTCCTACCGTCCCTTCAGGAGGTCGAGAAGCTTGTCGCGGCTGTCCGCCGGGCTGAGCGCGACGGTCCGCAGGTGTTCCATGATCTTGGTGCAGGTGCGCAGGTCACCGGGACCGTCGAGGATCATCTGACCGGCCACCGTCTCCACCGAGGCGATGATCGGGTCCTCCGGGTCGGCGAACTCCAGGATGTGCAGCGACCCTCGGGTGCCCCGGTGGTATCCGGCGGCGAGTGGGATCACCTGGACGGTGATGTTCGGCAGTTCGGCCATCTTCACCAGATGTCGTAGCTGGCCCTCCATCGCCGGTCGGTCGCCGACCGGTCGCAGCAGCGCGCCTTCGTCGATGATGGCGTCGAGGATCGGCGGGGCGTCACCGGTGAGGCGTTGCTGACGGTCGAGGCGCAGCTTGACCCGCTGCTCCACCTGGTCGTCGCTGAGGGTGTGTGGGCCGCCTCGCATCACGCCGCGGATGTAGTCGGCGGTCTGGAGCAGGCCGGGCACCACCGAGGGCTCGAAGTTGGCGATGCCGGTCGCCTCGGCCTCCAGGGCGATGAAGTCGATGGTGCGGCGGTCCAGGAGGTACGAGTAGGACACCCACCAACCGGGCTTCCGGGCGTCCTTGGCGAGCTGCACTGCGGCGGCGATCTCCTCCGGAGCGACGCCGTAGAGGGTGAGCAGGGCGCGTACGGTGGCCGGCTTGACCGGTGACTGGGCGTTCTCGTAGCGCGAGAGCGTGCTACGGGTGCTGCTGATTTCGTCGGCCGCCGCTTCCAGGGTCAGGCCGGTGGCCTCCCGGTGGGTGCGCAGGGCGAGCCCGAGTCGGCGGGCGCGGGCGGTCTTCGGAGCCATACATCGATGGTTGCACATTTTTCTGGGAATCGGTACATGAGAGAACGCCGGTGAGAGTTGCATTCACGCCTGCACACCTGTCAATCTGTTACAGCGTCCTCACCGCCGGTTGTCGTGGCGACGGTGGTGGTGAGCGACCGGAGGGGATGGGGCGCGCGGCGGTCGGGTTTCTCCCCCGTACCCGATCGCCGCGTGCCACGCCGTTCCCACCAGGCGGAAGGGAGTGAGCGTGCGTACCGGTCCGCGAGTCCACCCCGACCACCCCGGGAGCCGGCGATGACCCGCTTCCTGGTGGTGCTCACCGACGTGCGTCCGTTCGAGGGGAACGGCCGCAACGAGCGGACCTCTCCGGAACGGCGCCGCCAGGTTGTCGGTGCCAACAACCGCGAGGCGGCCGAGCGGATCGCCGGCGCCTTCATGGCGCTGGGCATGGTGCGCGCCGGCCGGCAGCGGGTGAAGGTGATCGCCGTCGGACGACGACATTCCCGCGACTGACCACATCGGAGCAACCACGACCGGCGCCGGTCGGGCCGGCCGCCCTGGCCCGGCGGGTACGCCGTTCAGAGCAGCTTGCGCTTCTTCAGATACGCGACCAGATCGTCGTAGACGCCGCCCTCGTTGGCGAACATCGCGACGTTGCGCGCCGTGGCCATCCAGGGCCGGGTCGACGGGCGGACCTCCTTGAGCGCCCGGTCGAAGTCCCGCTGCTCGATCATGCGTACCTCGCCGCTGCGGACCGAATCCGCCATCGCGTACTCGGCCGCTGTCTCGCAGAGGTGCGCCAGGTCCGCCCCCGAGTAGTCCTCGGTCGCCGCCACGATCCGGCGTAGATCGATACCGGCGATCGGCCGCTCCCGCAGGTGGTACTCGAGCACGGAAGCGCGCGCCCCGGCGTCCGGTGGCAGCACCAGCACGACCCGGTCGAGCCGGCCGGGGCGGCGCAGCGCCGGGTCGACGTCCCAGGGGGTGTTGGTGGCGGCGAGCACGAAGACACCCTCGTTGTCGCCCTCCATGCCGTCCAGCTCGGCGAGCAGCTGGTTGCCGAGGGTACGCATCGAACTCGAGCTGACCTGCGAACGCTTGTGCCCGAGGGCGTCGATCTCGTCGAGGAACAACACGCACGGCGCGTTGCGGCGGGCCGCCTGGAACAGCTCGTGCAGGTTCCGTTCCGAATTGCCCAGCCACATGTCCAGCACATCCACGATGGACAGTGAGACGAACTTGGCGCCCATCTCGCCGGCCAGCGCCCGGGCCAGGAACGTCTTGCCGCAGCCGGGCGGCCCGTAGAGCATCAACCCGCCGCGCAGGCTCTTGCCGTACATCCTGCGCAGCTGCGGGTTGCGCAGCGGGCCGAGGAACGCCAGCTCCAGCCGCTCCTTGACCGCTGACATGCCGCCCACGTCGGCCAGCCGGACGGTCGAGGTCTCCACGTCGTACAGCCGGTCGTGCTCGCCGCCGACCGGCTCCGGCTCGTCGCCCGCGGCGGCGAAGCGCGGCGGGACGACGTCGGCCAGCTCCTGCTCGTAGGCGGAGAGCGGGTCGCCGCCGGCGCCGGTGGGCGTCGGGCGCGACGCGGGCGGGGTCGCCGTCGCCGCGGCGGATCCGGCCGCGGGCGCCGGGCCCGGGGCGGGCCTCGGCGGTGGTACGGACGCCCCGAGCGCGCGGTGCATCAGCGCCTGAGCCTCCCCGTCGCCCGGGTCACGGGCCAGCGCCTGACCGATCTGGGCGATCGCCTCCCCGCCGCGGCCGGCGTCCAACAGCAGCGTGGCGAGGTGCAGCCGTAGCGGGCGGTCGTCCGGGCGAGCGTCGAGGGCCGCCTGCAGGCTGTCGATGAGGGCGTCCGAGCTCACAGCGCAGCAGCGTAGTGGGGCGCCGGGCGAGCCCGCGTACCCGTGCGGTGACGTGGACCCGCACGCTCTGGGGGATTACTCACCGTAATCGCCTGCTGACCGATTCTTGAGGTGGCCGCCTCTCGACTGTTATCGCCCGCAGCCCTCCACCACGCACAGTAAGGTCACCGGTGAGGGACCAGCGCCCGTCGACCCGAGAGGTGACCGGAGTGAGCACCCCTGGCAAGACCCGCGTGGCCGTCGTCTTCGGCGGTCGCAGCCCGGAGCACGGCATCTCCTGTGTCAGCGCCGGCGGCGTCATCGGCGCGCTCGACCCGGACGAGTACGAGGTGGTGCCGGTGGGCATCACGCGGGCCGGGCAGTGGGTCCTCACCGGCGGCGAGCCGGAGCAACTCGTCATCCGGGCCCGGCAGCTGCCGGAGATCACGGCGGACTCCGGCGTGGACCTGGTGCTTCGCGCCGACCCCACCGGGCGCGGGCTGATGGTGCTCGACCAGGTCGAGGGTCCCCGTGCGCTCGCCGACGTGGACGTGGTCTTCCCCGTCCTGCACGGCGCGTACGGCGAGGACGGCACCATCCAGGGCATGTTGGAGATGGCGGGCATCCCGTACGTCGGGGCGAACGTGTTCGCCTCGGCCGCCGCCATGGACAAGGAGTTCACCAAGAAGCTCTGCGCCGCCGAGGGCATCCCGATCGGCCCGTACGCGGTGCTGCGCAACGGGATGACGTTGAGTGACGCCGACAAGGAACGGCTGGGCCTGCCGGTCTTCGTGAAGCCGTCCCGGGCCGGGTCGTCCGTCGGCGTGAGCAAGGTGAGCGACTGGACCGACCTGGACGCGGCGGTCGCCCTGGCCCGGCAGACCGACCCGAAGGTGCTCGTGGAGAGCGCCATCGTCGGCCGTGAGGTCGAGTGCGGCGTGCTGGAGGGGGAGGCCGGCGGCAGCCCCGAGGCGTCGGTGATCGCCGAGGTCCGGTTGGTCGCCGACCACGAGTTCTACGACTTCCAGGCGAAGTACATCGACTCGGCGACGTCCTGCGAGTACGACGTGCCGGCCGACCTGCCCGAGCGGGTCACCCGGGAGATCCAGGACTACGCGGTGCGTTCCTTCACCGCGCTCGACTGCGCCGGCCTGGCCCGGGCCGACTTCTTCGTCACGCCGGAACTGGACGTCTACCTCAACGAGGTCAACACCATGCCGGGCTTCACCCCGTCGTCGATGTTCCCGAAGATGTGGGCGATGTCGGGGCTGGAATATCCGAAGCTGGTCGACCGCCTGGTCCGCACCGCCCTCGCCCGGGGCGTCGGCCTGCGCTGACGCCCGGGCAGCCGGCGCGGGTGCCGGGCGACCGGAACCGGGCGGGCCCGCCCGGTGGGGCGAGGTCAGCCCCGGCAGCCGGCGGGAATGTCGTCGCCGGAGGGAACCGCGGCCACGATCGTGTCCGAGATCTGCGGCACCCACTGCAACGCCGCCCCGTACTCGCGGGGTACCCGCACCGTCACCGCGGTCTCCCGGTCGACGGTGGTGAGCACGGTGGCGTCCGGCTGTTCGTCGGCGTACCAGCAGACCTTGTTGACCGAGTAGACGTCGGACGTGGGCGGGAGCGACGGTTCGGCGCCGCCGCAGGCCAGGGTGAGGGCAGGGTCCCCGTACGCGGCGTTCTGCTCGGGCCCGGCGGTCACCGGACGCTGGTTCAGGTCGCGGACGGTCGGTGGCAGCTGGGAGAGCAGCGCACGGCACAGGACGGCCGGCCGGTCGGCGAGCGCTGGCGCGGCCATCTCGACCGGCGCGGTCGACTGCGGCCGGGCAGCGGTGGCCGACGGGCTCGGCTCGGGCTCCGGCGAGTCCGGCGCGAGCTGGATGAAGGCGAGCACGGCCACCAGCAGGGTGATCGGCAGTGCGACCAACGTCGCGATCAGGGCCGCGCGCCGGTTCGTGCCCTCCTGGCCACGCCGGGCACCCGGGGGCGCCTCGTCCGGCAGCTCGTCGGTCCGGTCGTCGGCGGGGGTCTCAGTGATCTTGTCCACTTACAGCCGCACCACGGAGCAGGTGAGGGTGCGGGTGATGCCGGGCACCATCTGCACGTTGCTGACGATGAGTTTGCCGAGCTCGTCGACGGTGTTCGCCTCGGTGAGGACGACCACGTCGTACGGGCCGGTGACGGCGTCGACGCGTACCACGCCGGCGAGATCGGCAATCCGCCCGGCCACGTCACGCGCGCGGCCGACCTCCGTCTGAATGAGGATGTACGCCTGTACCACGACTCGACCTCCCTCCGTCGCCGCGTCGAGCGGCCCGAAGGGTGAAACTACCTTACGGTGCAGGTCCGATCCCTATCGGTGGTCGAGGAGATGCGTTGAGCGAGCACGGCGGGGCCGGGCAGCAGGAGCGGAACGAGGGTGACCGAGTGAGCGTCGCAGCGGTCGGTGAGTTCGGGTTGATCGAGCGGGTGACCGCCCGCCTGTCGCACGGGCCGGCCACCCTGTTGGGGCCCGGTGACGACGCGGCGGTGATCGCCGCGCCGGACGGCCGGGTCGCCGCGTCGACCGACGTGCTGGTGGAGGGGCGGCACTTCCGGCGGGACTGGGGCAGCGCCCGGGACATCGGGCATCGGGCGGCGGCGGCGAACCTGGCCGACATCGCGGCCATGGGCGCCACTCCGACCGCACTGCTGGTCGCCCTCTGCATGCCGGCGGAGCTCGAACTGAGCTGGGCGGAGGAGCTGGCCGACGGGCTGGCGGCCGAGGCGGCCACCGTCGGCGCGAGCGTGGTCGGCGGCGACATGTCGGCCAGCCCCACGTTGACCATCGCCGTGACGGCGCTGGGCGACCTGGGTGGGCGTGCGCCGGTGGTGCGCTCCGGCGCACGTCCCGGCGACGTCGTCGCCCTCGCCGGTCGGACCGGTTACGCGGCCGCCGGGCTGACCGTGCTCTCCCGCGGGTTCCGCACGCCCCGGCTGCTCGTCGAGGCGTACCGCCGGCCGGAGGTGCCCTACCCGGCGGGGCCGCAGGCCGCCCAGCTCGGGGCCACCGCCATGATCGACGTCTCGGACGGGCTGCTGGCCGACCTGGGACACGTGGCGAAGGCCAGCGGGGTCGCTGTCGACGTGCGGCGGGACGCCTTCGAGGTGCCCCCGCAGATGCGCGACGCGGCGCAGGCGTTGGGCGCCGACCCGTACGCCTGGCTCCTCGGCGGCGGCGAGGACCACGCGCTGGCCGCCACCTTCCCGCCGGACGTGGCCCTGCCCGCGCCGTGGCGGCCGATCGGCGAGGTGACCGCGGGTTCCGGGGTGACGGTCGACGGGAGCCCGTACGCCGGATCGCCTGGTTGGGACCACTTCCGCTGAGCGTCGTACCCTTTGCCGGTGACTGAGATCGACATCCGTGTCATGCCGTTCGACTCGGCGGTGGCACAGCGGCTCGTCCGGGACGCGCTGGCCGACCTGGGCGCGCGGTACGGCGGCAGCGGCGACGAGACGCCGGTGGACGCGGCCGAGTTCGTCCCGCCGGACGGCACGTTCCTCGTCGCCTACCTCGACGGTGAGCCCGTCGGCTGCGGCGGTTGGCGCGGCCACGGTGCGGAGGGCGACACGGCCGAGCTGAAGCGGATGTACACCGCCCCGCAGGCCAGGGGGCGCGGCGTGGCCCGGACGGTGCTGGCGGCGATCGAGCGTTCGGCCCTCGCCCACGGGCGCAAGCGGATGATCCTGGAGTGCGGCGACCAGCAGCCCGAGGCGATCGCCATGTACGCCTCGGCCGGCTACGAGCGCATCCCGAACTTCGGTTACTACAAGGACTCGCCGGGCTGCATCTCGTTCGGCCGTACCCTCTGACTCCGCACTCCGGGCCGCCCGGCCCTACGCGGTGACGATCTGGATCTGCTCGGCGGCCTTGCCGGCTGTCGCGGTGGCCTCGGTCGGGTCGGCACCCCAGGCCAGCACGTGCCCGCTGCGGGCCAGCGAGTGCGTCACCTCGTCGACCGTCGAGCCGATGGCGACATCGAAGTGCACGTGCAGCACTCCGGCGACCCGGCGGGCCGCCCGTACGCCCTCGATGGCGGTGATGGTGCCGGGCGGGGCGACCAGGAACTCCGCCGCCGCCGCGCCGGTCGTCCTGGTGGGTAGGGTGGGCCGCTCGCCGCGCAACGTCCGCAGGTACGCCTCGACGAACCCGCACTCGTACGCGATCGAGATCAGCGCGGTGATCATGTCGCCGGGGAGCCGCGCGGCACACTCGATCAGGGTCGGGACGCCGTCGGCCATGATCCACTCGCTGTGCAGCACACCGGTGCCGAAGCCGGCGGCCCGGCCCAGCCGGGCGGCCGCGTCGAGCAGCGCCTGCCGGCCGTCGTCGGGCAGGATGGACGGCACGGTGTGCCCCGCCTCCACCGGGCGCCGTCCGAGCATCACCCGCTTGTCGGTGACGTTGTCGAAGATGACCTCACCGTCGACGACCAGCAGCTCGACGCTGTGCTCCCGACCGTCGAGCACCTGCTCGACGAGGACGGCGCTGGGCAGCCCGCGAGCGGCGACCTCCGGCGTGAGCATCGGGTCGGCGGTCTCCGCCCAGGCGTCGGCGATCAGCTCCGGATCGGTGAGGATCTGCACGCCGAGGCTGCCCGAGCGGCGGGTGGGCTTCAGCACGCACCGGCCGCCGTGCCGGCGGGCGAACGCGGTCGCCGCGGCCGGGTCGTCGACCAGCTCGAACGCCGGGTTGGCGAGGCCGGCCTCGGCCGCCAGCAGCCGCATCCGGTGCTTGTCGGTGAAGATCTCGGCGGCGGCGGTCCCGGCGCCGGGTAGCCCGAGCGCCTCGGCCAGGCGGGCGCTCGCGCCCACCGACCACTCGAATCCGGGCATCACCAGCCGGGCGTCGGTGAGCCCGGGCTCGCGCGCGATCAGCGCGTCGGCGTCGAGGCCCGTCTGGTACTCGGCGGGGACGACCCGGGAGATGAAGGGCAGCTCGGTGGTGAGGCGGCCGATGTCCCGGCGGCGGATCACGTCGGGTTCCTCGATCAGCACGACGCTCGCGGCGGGTAGGTCGTCGGCGAGCCAGCGCAGCATTCCCTGCGAGGCCCCCACGATGATCATCTGCTCCCGGCCCAGGTCCTGCACGGCCTGCCCCTCCCCGTGAGCGCCGCGCCGGACGATCCGGCGCTCGGCGCAGGGAGACCCTAACCGGACGTACGGCGATGGTCTATGCCTCGTCGGCTACCTGTCAGACCTCGCGTATACGACGAGGCCGGCGGACGTGAGTCCGCCGGCTGGTCGTGATCGGATGTGTTCGGCTACCGCCGGATCAGGCGCGGGTGACCTTGCCGGCCTTGATGCACGAGGTGCAGACCTGCAGCTTCTTGGTGGTGCCGCCACCGGCCGGGGTACGCACCGACTGGATGTTCGGGTTCCAGCGGCGGTTGGTCCGCCGGTGCGAGTGGGACACGTTGTGGCCGAAGCCCGGCCCCTTGCCACAGACGTCGCACACGCTAGCCACGGGATACTCCTGAGATTGAAACGTTCATGAGGTCGCCGGCCGCAGGTGCTGCCCGGGCAACCTGGCCAGGTTACCCGATGACCTGCCGGTCTGCCCAACCGGGCCGGGGCGGCGAGCACCGGTCAGAGTGCCGGAGCCACCGAGCAGGATAGCGGGCGGCCGCGGGACACGCCGGGCGAGCCCGGCGGGTGTCCGCCGCCGCCAGTAGGCTTCTCGCCGTGCTGGACACCCTCGACGCCGCCGCGGTCCGCCGTTGGTGCGCGGACGGGTTGGCCGCGCTCAAGCGGCACCAGACCGAGATCGACCAGTTGAACGTCTACCCCGTGCCCGACGGCGACACCGGCACGAACATGGTGCTCACGCTGACCTCGGCCCAGCAGGCGCTCGCCATGGACCTGGACACGCTCCCCGACGGCGAGGCCACGCCGCACGGGCACGCATTGCGGCTGATGGCCCGGGGTGCCCTGCTCGGCGCCCGGGGCAACTCCGGGGTGATCCTCTCGCAGATCCTGCGCGGTCTCGCCGACGCGACCGGCGCGGTGCCGGCGGTACGCGGGCGGGCGCTGGCTTCCGCGCTGGGTGACGCGACCGCCGCCGCCTACCTGGCGGTGACCCGACCGGTCGAGGGCACCCTGCTCAGCGTGGTCGCCGCGGCGGCCACCGCGGCCGAACAGGCGGACACCGACGACCTGGGCGCCGTGGCCGGGGCCGCGGCGCGGGAAGCCGCGCTGGCGCTGGCGCGTACCCCCGACCAGTTGCCCGCGCTGGCCCGGGCCGGTGTGGTCGACGCGGGCGGCCGGGGGCTGTGCCTGCTGCTGGACGCCCTGGTCGAGGTGGTGACCGGGGAGCGTCCGGCCCGGCCGGTGCCCGCGCCGCGAGCGGTCGTCCCGCCCGCCACCGCCGTCCGGGAGGCCGGCTCCGACCGGTACGCCTACGAGGTGCAGTTCCTGCTCGACGCCGACCGGGTGGCGGTCGACCAGATGCGCGGTGTGCTCGACGCGCTGGGCGACTCCGTCGTGATCGTCGGGGACGGGGCCGCCGACGTGGGCACCTGGAACGTGCACGTGCACGTCAACGACGTCGGCGCGGCGATCGAGGCGGGTGTGGTCGCCGGCCGGCCGCACCGGATCTCGGTGACCCGCTTCGCGGACCGGACCGCGCCGCCGACCCCCGCTACGGACGGCCGGGCGGCGGTGGTGGTGGCGCCCGGCGCCGGGATCGCCGAGCTCTTCCGTGGCGAGGGCGCCACAGTGGTTCCGGGCAACCCGTCCACCGGTGAGCTGCTGGACGCCATCCGGGCCACCGGCGCCGCGCGGGTGGTGGTGCTGCCCAACGACGGCAACACCGAAGCGGTGGCGAGCGCCGCCGCGAAGGAGGCGCACCGGCTGGGTGTCAAGGTCAGTGTGGTGCCCACCCGTTCCCCGGTGCAGGCGCTGGCCGCCCTGGCGGTCCGTGACCCGGGGCGACGCTTCGAGGACGACGTCATCGCCATGGCCGAGGCGGCGGGGGCCTGCCGCTACGCCGAGGTCTGCCACGCCGGTCGCGCGGCGCTCACCGTCGCCGGGCCCTGCGCGCCCGGCGACGTGCTGGCCCTGGTCGAGGGGGAGGTGCACCTGATCGGCGTCGATCTCGTCGGCACCTGCGTCGCGGTGGTCGACCGGATGCTCGGCGGCGGCGGCGAGCTGGTCACCCTGATCTCCGGAGCCGACGCACCGGCCGGGCTCGTCGAAGCGGTCCGCGCGCACGTGGGGAGCCGCTGGCCGTTCGTGGAGGTGCACGCGTACCCGGGCGGGCAACCGTACTATCCGCTCCTGGTGGGGGTCGAATGAGCGAGCGAATCATCGGGCTCGGCACGGGTGGTGCCGCATGAGCGAACCGGCCACCGTTGACACGCCGTTGAAGAAGCTGGTCGGGGAGAAGACCGCCAAGGCCCTGGCATCCCACCTCGACCTGCATACCGCCGGCGACCTGATCTACCACTTCCCGCGTCGCTACGACGAGCGCGGCGAGCACACCGACATCCGCTCACTGGACGTCGGCGAGCAGGTGACGGTGCTGGCCCAGGTGCAGCGCACCGCGGTGCGGCCGATGCGCCAGCGCCGGGGCAACCTGCTCGAGGTGACCGTGGGCGACGGCTCCGGCGGGGTGCTCACCCTCACCTTCTTCGGCAACCAGGCCTGGCGCGAGCGGGAGCTGCGTCCGGGGCGGTGGGGGCTCTTCGCCGGCAAGGTCACCGAGTTCCGGGGCAAGCGGCAGCTCAACGGCCCGGAGTACGTCCTGCTCGGTGAGGGGGGCGAGGGTGAGGCGGCGGCCAATGAGGAGGTCGAGGAGTTCGCCGGCGCGCTGATCCCGGTCTACCCGGCGGCCGCGGCGGTGCCGACCTGGGTGATCGCCCGGTGCGTCCGGGTGGTCCTGGACACCTTCACCCCGCCGGAGGATCCGCTACCGGCGGCGGTGCGGGGCAGCCGCAACCTGGTGGGCATCGGGCCCGCGCTGCGGGAGATCCACCGGCCCACCAGCAAGGAGGAGCTCTACCGCGCCCGGCGCCGGCTCAAGTGGGACGAGGCGTTCGCCGTGCAGCTGACGCTGGTGCAGCGCAAGCACCGGGCCGCCGACTGGCCGGCGAAGGCCCGGGAGCCGCGTGCGGGCGGCCTGCTGGACGCGTTCGACGCCCGGCTGCCGTACGAGCTGACCTCCGGGCAGCAGACCGTCGGTCGGGAGATCGCCGCCGATCTGGCCACCGCGCATCCGATGCACCGGCTGCTCCAGGGCGAGGTCGGTTCCGGCAAGACCGTGGTCGCGCTGCGCGCGATGCTCCAGGTCGTCGACGCCGGCGGGCAGGCCGCGCTGCTCGCGCCGACCGAGGTGCTGGCCGCCCAGCACTACCGGGGCATCCTCGACCTGCTCGGCCCGCTCGGTCGGGCCGGGGAGCTGGACGCCGCGCCCGACGCGACCCGGGTGGAGCTGGTCACCGGCTCGCTCGGCGCGGCGGCCCGACGGCGAGCGCTCGCCGAGGTGGCGCAGGGACGCGCCGGCGTCGTGATCGGCACGCACGCCCTGCTCTACGAAGGGGTCGACTTCGCCGACCTGGGGCTGGTGGTGGTCGACGAGCAGCACCGCTTCGGGGTGGAGCAGCGGGACGCGTTGCGGGCCAAGGCCGACCAGCCGCCGCACGTGCTGGTCATGACGGCAACTCCGATCCCACGCACCGTGGCGATGACGGTCTACGGCGACCTGGAGATCTCCACCCTCTCCCAGCTGCCGCAGGGGCGGTCGCCGATCGGCTCGCACGTGGTGCCGGCCGCCGAGAAGCCGGCCTTCCTCGACCGCGCCTGGCGTCGGCTGCGCGAGGAGGTCGCGGCCGGGCACCAGGCGTACGTGGTGTGCCCGCGAATCGGTGACGGGCCGGCCGCGGAGGAGGAGGCGCCCCGGGAGGACGACTCCGGGCGGCGTCCGCCGTTGGCGGTGACCGAGGTGGCGCCGCTGCTGGCCGAGGGGCCGCTGCACGGGCTCCGCATCGGCGTGCTGCACGGGCGGCTGCCCGCCGACGAGAAGGACGCGGTGATGCGGGCGTTCGCCGCCGGGGGACTCGACGTGCTGGTCGCCACCACCGTGGTCGAGGTCGGGGTCAACGTGCCGAACGCCACCGTGATGATCGTGCTGGACGCCGACCGGTTCGGTGTGTCCCAGCTGCACCAGCTGCGAGGCCGGGTCGGCCGGGGTTCGGCGGCCGGCCTGTGCCTGCTGGTCACCGAGGCGCTCGAAGGCACTTCCGCCCGGGAACGGCTCGACGCGGTGGCCTCCACCACCGACGGCTTCAAGCTCGCCGAGCTCGACCTGGAGCAGCGCCGTGAGGGCGACGTGCTCGGCGCGACCCAGTCCGGTCGTCGATCGCATCTGCGCTTGCTGTCCCTGCTGCGTGACGCGGATCTGATCCGGGACGCGCGGGCCGAGGCGATCACCCTGGTCGAGGAGGATCCGGAGTTGACCGCGCATCCGGCGCTGGCCGCCTCGGTGGCCGCCCTGGTCGACGAGGAACGGGCGGAGTATCTGGAGAAGGGCTGACGCGGGGCCCGACCGGGGTGCCCGGCGGGTCGCGGCGAGGGCCGGGCAGGTACGCCGAGGGCGCGCCGACCGGATGGTCGACGCGCCCTCGGTTCAGTTCAGTGGTGCTCAGGCGGTGAAGCGCACCTTGCGGCGACGCGCCACCAGGAACAGCACCACGCCGGCGGCCAGCAGCACAGCCGCACCGGCGATGATGGCGCTGGTGGCGGCACCGGTCAGCGGCAGCGTCGGCTCGTCCTCGCCGCCACCCTGGCCCGGAGCCGGGGTGGCGCACTCCTCGGGCTTCTCCCAGGCGATCGGCTCGGTCTCGTCGAGGCCCTCGCCGGTCGGGGTCACGGTCAGACCCTCTTCGGCCTTGAAGGCGACGGTGCCGGTCTTGCCGGGCTCGACGGTCAGCGTCTTCGCCTCACCCTTGTTCGGGGTGAAGGTGATGGTGACCGTCTTGCCGTCGTCCGGGTTGGAGATCTCGAAGATCAGCTCGTCGCAGGTCGACAGGTAGCCGCCCGACGGCTCACCGGGCTTGACGCAGTCCTCGGCCGCGGCGGGCTTGTCGTCGAAGAGCGGCTCCTGCTGCCCCTCCTCGGTGACGGTGATCTTGCCGGCGTTCTTGGCCGGGACCTCGACCGTCTTGTCCTCGCCCGGCTCGACGGTCGCCTTCTTGCTGAAGCCGTCGGCACCGGTGACGGTGAACGAGGCCGCCTTGGTCGCCTCCTCGCCGTTCTCCAGCTTGACCGCGACGTCACCCGTGCAGTCGGCGGTCACCGTGGCCTTGGGGCTGGCGGTGGCCGGCGGCGGGGTGACGACCTTGTCGCAGCTCTCGCTGAACTTGATCGAGGTGCTCTTCGCCTTGGTTTCCTTGAACCCGTTGTCCCACTTGGCGCGGACGGTGAGCGACGCCTCGGTGACGTCGTTCGCCAGCCGGGCCTGACCCACCACGGGCTCGCCCACCGCGTAGGGGTACTCCTTGCCCTGCACGGTGCCGGCCTGGATGCCGTCGATGGTGAACTGGCCGACCTCCTCGCCGCGGTTGCTCACGGCGTCGGCCTTGATCAGCTTGTAGTTCCGTACACCCTCGGGGGCAACCGTGCCGACCGTCCAGGTCGTGACCCACTCACCCGTGGCGCTGTCGCACTCGGCGGTGACCTTGAGCTCGCTGTGATGGGCGCTGGCCGGGGCGGCGAACGTGGCGACGCCGCCGAGGCCGAGCAGCGCGCCGGCGGCTACCGCCACGGCGCGTCGGAAGCTCAGACGATTCACGTCTACTCCATGACTGGGGGGTTGGAGGTAGGAGATCGTGTCGGGCGGGGCGGAGTTTTCACGCTGTGCCCGATACCCGGCAGACCATAGCGACCCGGCACGGCGCGTTACAGCGCTCAGCGATCCCTAAGGATGATGTTGTAAATTCGTGATCTTAGATATACGAGTAGTCATGCCGGGACTCCGTATCGATGTCGGCGGTGGTCCTCCGCACGAGTTCGTGGGCCGGACCCGCTGCGTCCGCCGCACGTCGGCCGTCGCGTAGCGTCGTGGGTATGGACAGGGGGAGACCGTGACCCGGATCGTGGCGGGGACGTTCGGCGGACGGCGGATCGCCGCGCCGCCCGGCGCGGGCACCCGGCCGACCTCCGACCGGGTGCGGGAGGCGCTGTTCAGCGCGGTGCAGACCGAGGTCGACCTGGGGGGCGCCCGCGTCGCCGATCTCTACGCCGGCTCCGGAGCCGTCGGGCTGGAGGCGCTCTCCCGGGGCGCCGAACACGTCCTGCTGGTGGAGGCGGACGCCCGGGCGGCCCGGGTGATCCGGGACAACGTCGCCGCCCTCGGCGCCGGCCCCGCCGCCCGCCTGGTCACCGGCCGGGTGGCCACGGTGCTGGCCGGCGGGCCGGCGGGCGAGCCGTACGACGTGGTCTTCGCGGACCCGCCGTACGCCGTGTCGGACGAGGAGATCACGGCGATGCTGACCGCCCTCGTGGAGCACGATTGGCTGGCGCCGGACGCTCTCGTGGTGGTGGAACGGTCCAGCCGGAGCGCCCCGTTGGGCTGGGTGCCGGGTGTCACCGGCGAGCGCAGTCGTCGTTACGGGGAGACCACTCTTTGGTACGGTCGCCGATCATGAGACGTGCGGTGTGCCCCGGCTCCTTCGACCCGGTCACGAACGGACACCTCGACATCATCGGCCGAGCGAGCCGGCTCTTCGACGAGGTGATCGTCGGGGTGCTGGTGAACCAGTCGAAGAGTGGTCTGTTCACCGTCGAGGAGCGGATCGACATGCTCCGCGAGGTGACCGCCTCGTACGACAACGTCCGAGTGGAGTCCTTCCGCGGGCTGCTCGTCGACTTCTGCCGCGCGCAGCACGCGAGCGTACTGGTCAAGGGCCTGCGGGCGGTCAGCGACTTCGACTACGAGCTCCAGATGTCGCAGATGAACATGGGGCTGGCCGGGGTCGAGACGCTCTTCATGCCTACCAACCCGCTCTACTCCTTCCTCTCCTCCAGCCTGGTGAAGGACGTGGCCAAGTGGGGCGGCGACGTCTCCGCGCACGTCCCCGACCGGGTCCGCGCCGAACTTCTCGCCCGTCTCTCCCCGCCCACCCGTCCCTGACCCGCCGGTTCGACGGTCGAGGCCGGTCGTCCGCCCTTCGCGGGCGATCGGTGGGGGAGTGTCGCGAGCCGGCCGGACCGCCGGGTGGCTCGACTCGCCGGGCCGTCGGGGGAAGCGGTCGAGCCGTACCGCGCGAGATGATGGGTGGAGCGGGAAACTGGCCGTAGCCCGCATCATGGAGATCGGCCGACGAACGACAGGAGTGAGGTACCGGTGGACCCGCTCGATCGCATCGACGAACTGATCGCCATGGTGGATACGGCGCGGTCCGTCCCGATGTCGCGGAACAACTGCATGGTCGACCGCGGCGAGATGATCGCCGCCCTCGACGAGTTGCGCGCCGAACTCCCTGCCGACCTGCGTCGGGCCGCCGCGCTGCTGGACGAGCGCGACAAGATCATGGAAGCCGGCAAGCGAGAGGCCGACCGGATCATCAGCGAGGGTGAGGCAGAACACGCCCGCCTGGTCTCGGTGAACGAGATCACGGTGTCCGCCGAACACGAGGGTGCGCGGATCATCGCCGAGGCACGGGCCGAGGCCCAGCGGCTGCGCGAGGAGGTCGACGACTACGTCGACACCGCCCTGGCCAACTTCGAGCAGTTCCTGACCAGGGCGCTCGCCTCGATCGAGCGTGGCCGTGACAAGATGCATGCGCTCCGTGAGATCGGAACCTTCGGCGGTGACGAGGCGGAGCGCCCGCTACCCTTCTGAGCGGCACCACAGCCAGCCGGTACGCGAGGTGGCCGTCGGCCCCCGGTTCGACGGTCCGGCGGTCGCCCAGGTAACCTCGCTTGTCGGCCTCGTACGGCCGGAGTCTAACTATGCCTAAACACACGCCGAACCCACTCGACCCCAGGTCGCCGCTGGTCCTCGACACGAGGGACCTGCCGCGTCGGCCTGGCGCGTTGCGTACGGTCAAGCAGGTGGTGCCGGCACCGGAGGACCTCGGCGTAGAGCTGATCGGCGTGCCGGAGGGCGCGGACCTCGACCTCGACCTGAGGTTGGAGTCGGTGTCCGAGGGTGTGCTCGTCTCGGGGACCGTCAGCGGTCCGGTCCGGGGCGAGTGCGGCCGCTGCCTGCGCGAGATCAACGACTCGGTGGTCGTGCGGATCCAGGAGCTGTACGCGTACGAGAACAGCACCACGGACACCACGACCGACGAGGACGAGGTGGGCCGGATGCAGGGCGATCTGATCGACCTGGAACCCGCGTTGCGGGACGCGGTGGTGCTCACACTGCCGACCAACCCGCTCTGCCGGGAGGACTGCCCAGGCCTGTGCCCCGAGTGCGGGGTGCATTGGGACGATCTGCCGGCCGACCACAGCCACCAGCAGATCGACCCGCGATGGGCAAGCCTGTCGCAACTGACCCGTAAAGAGGAGTAAGAACCGTGGCCGTCCCCAAGCGCAAGATGTCGCGCAGCAACACCCGGTCCCGCCGGGCGCAGTGGAAGACCGCGGCGGTCGCGACCGTGGCGTGCCCGCAGTGCAAGTCCCCGAAGCTGCCGCACGCCGCCTGCTCCGTCTGCGGCACGTACAACGGCCGTCAGGTCCTCGAGGTCTGACCTGGACGCCGAGTGACGCCCCCGACCCCTGGTCGGGCGGCGCGCGCGCCCTGGCAATCGCCCGGTGCCCCGGCTCCCTCCGACGCCGGCCGGTCCGTTCCGGCCGGCGTTCCGATGGAGCCGGGCACCGTGCGGATCGCCGTTGACCTCCTCGGCGGGGACGACGCTCCCGCCGTCGTGGTTGACGGCGCTCTGCGGGCCATACGCGCCGATCCGGACCTGAATCTGCTGCTCGTCGGCCCGTCCGAGGCCGCCGACGCGGTGATCGCTGCCCTGGATCCGGTGGACCGGGTCCGGATCACGGTGCGCCCGGTCCGCGCCGCGGTCCGGATGTCCGACCATCCCAGCGCCGCACGCGAGGCGAGCACCGTACGCGACGCCGTCACCGCGGTACGCGACGGCGCCGCCGACGCCATGGTGTCCGCCGGTTCGACCGGCGCCACCGTCACCGCCGCCGCGCTCGGACTCGGCCGCTGGCCGATGATCCGTCACCCCGCCCTCGTGGCGACCCTGCCGGCCGTCGACGGTCCGGTCGTGCTGCTCGACGTTGGCGGCTCCCTGGAGCCTCGCGCGGGCATCCTCGCCCGGCACGCCGTGCTCGGGGCCGCGTACGCCGCTGTGGCGCACGCGGTCGACGCACCCCGGGTCGGACTGCTCTCCGTCGGCACCGAGGCGGGCAAGGGTGACCGGGCCCGGCGCACCGCCGATCCCGTGCTCGCCGCCGAACCGCTGCCCTGCGGTGCCCGCTACGTCGGTCTCGTCGAGGGGTACGACGTCTCGTCCGGCGCGCGTGCCGACGTCGTGGTCACCGACGGGTTCACCGGTAACGTGCTGCTCAAGGCGGTCGAGGGCGCGTACGCGATGGCCGGCGGCCCCCCGGCGGGCGGCGGCGCTCCCCGGGCCGCGGCCCTACTCGGCGTCTCTGGCACGGTGGTGGTCTGCCACGGTGCCGCCGTTGCCGCCGATGTCGCGTCCGGCATCGCACTCGCCGCCCACCTGTGGCGGCACCGCGCCACCGACCAGATGGCCGCGTTGCTCGCCGGGCACGCCTGGAAGGGCCACGACCACATCATCGACACCGAGGTAACCACACCATGAGCAACGACAAGCGGCGACGGGCGTCCGTCGGGCACCTCGAGGCCGCGTTCGGCATCTCGTTGGACCCGGAGCTGCTGGAGCGCGCACTGACCCACCGCTCCTACGCGTACGAGAACGGCGGCCTGCCCACGAACGAGCGGCTGGAGTTCCTCGGTGACTCGGTCCTCGGCGTGGTGATCACCACGGCGCTCTTCCACAACCATCCCGACCTGCCCGAGGGCCAGCTGGCCAAGCTGCGGGCGAGCGTGGTCAACATGCGGGCCCTGGCCGACGTGGCCCGTGGTCTCGGTCCCGAGGGGCTGGGCGCCTACCTGCTGCTCGGCAAGGGCGAGGAGACCACCGGTGGCCGGGACAAGGCGAGCATCCTCGCCGACACGCTGGAGGCGCTGCTCGGCGCGATCTACCTCCAGCACGGCCTGGACAGCGCCGCCACCGTGATCCACAAGCTCTTCGACCCGCTCATGGCCGAGTCGGCCGGACGGGGTGCCGCGCTCGACTGGAAGACCAGCCTGCAGGAGCTCACGGCGGCCCTCGGGCTGGGCGTACCTGAATACCGGATCGAGGGCACCGGGCCGGATCACCTGAAGACGTTCACCGCCTGGGTGGTGGTCGCCGGCAACCGGTACGGCGGTGCCGAGGGGCGGAGCAAGAAGGAGGCCGAGCAGCGGGCCGCGGAAGCGGCCTGGCGGACCCTCACCGAGCAGGCGGAGCAGGACGGGCAGGTCGACTCCGAGGCCGGCGCGGCCGACCGATCGGATGGTGCCGACGGTACGCGCGGCGACGCCGCCGGAACGGACCCGATCCGTGCCTGAACTGCCTGAGGTCGAGACCATCCGGCAGGGGCTCGCCCAGTGGGTGACCGGACGCCGGATCAGCTCCGTCGAGGTACGCCACCCGCGGGCGGTACGCCGGCACCTCCTGGGTGCCGTGCACTTCGCCGACGTGCTGGCCGGGCGGACCGTGCTGGACGTACGGCGCCGCGGTAAGTACCTGTGGCTGCCGTTGGACAGCGGTGACGCGGTGGTGGGCCATCTCGGCATGTCCGGTCAGCTGCTGCTGCAGCCCGCCGACGCGCCCGACGAGACGCATCTGCGGGTCCGGTTCCGGTTCGCCGACGGTGGCCCGGAGCTGCGCTTCGTGGACCAGCGCACGTTCGGCGGGCTGGCGGTGAGCGAGGGTGGGGCGGAACTGCCCGCCGAGATCGCGCACATCGCCCGGGACCCGATGGATCCGCTCTTCTCCGACGCGGCGTTCGTGGCCGCGCTGCGCCGGCGGCGTACCGAGGTGAAGCGCGCGCTGCTCGACCAGACGCTGATCTCAGGTGTCGGCAACATCTACGCCGACGAGGCGCTCTGGCGTGCCCAGCTGCACGGCACCCGGCCCACCGACGCGCTGACCGGGCCGGCCGCGCAACGGCTGCTCGGGCACGTCCGCGACGTGCTGGGTGAGGCCATCTCCTCGGGCGGCACCAGCTTCGACGCCCTCTACGTCAACGTGAACGGTGAGGGCGGCTACTTCGACCGGTCGCTCAACGCCTACGGACGCGAGGGCGAGCCGTGCCGGCGCTGCGGCACCCCGATCCGCCGTGAACCGTTCATGAACCGGTCCTCGTACAGTTGTCCGCGTTGCCAGCCGCGGCCTCGGACGCCACTTCGCGGCTGACCACGGCGGTCGCCGGGAGCGGTGCGGGCGCGGCCGGGCGGGTCAAGGCAGCGCGCACGGCTCCCGCCAGGCGTCGAGGGCCCGCTGCTTGCGCATCGAGGCGAAGCCGTAGCCGACAGTGGTGACGCAGAACTCCTCCGTCGTGCCGGTGTACTCGACGTGGAAGACCGGCTTGCCGGCGTCGACGAACGGCAGCAGCTTCCCGCACTGGGCCAGCCGTACACACTCCTCGTTGACGGCGAAGTCGAAGTCCGGGGCGAGCGCGGCGAGTTGCGGCACGTCGTTCATCAGCCCGGGGGAGAGGTCCAGCGAGCGGGCCAGCCCGGCCACCCGGCGGTTGAATTGCAGCTGGTCGTCGAAGCCGAGGGGGAATCCCGAGCGGTACAGGTAGGCGTCCGCGTCGGCCAGCGCCACCGCGCCGAAACCCTTGCCGCGGCAGAGCCGGAACCGGTCGGCCAGCGCCGGTTCGAGTAGGTCCCACCGTCGTACGTCCAGCCAGCGGCTCTGTGCGCGGTGGCCGGTCGCGCCCTGGACGCCCGCCGGGAAGCGACTGGCGTCCGGATCGTCGGTGTCCACCGAGCCGACGTGGACCTGGCAGATGAGGCGGCGGTCACGCGTGCGCAGCTCGGCGGTCTCGGCCGAGGTGGTGTGCACCGCGTCGAGCAGGAAGACATCCGCGTCCACGTCCGGGTCGACCGGCCCGCTGAGCTGCCACTGCCACTGCCAGTGGCGGGCCGACGCGGCCGGCCAGGGGGTCGGTGACCCGGGCGGGGTCAGCTCGATCCGGCAGGCGCACACCGGGACCAGCAGGGCCAGCGCGGCGCCGGTGGACAGCACTCGGCGCAGTCGGACGGCGCCTCGTCGCAGCCGGATCCGCATCGGCAGCTCCCGGGTCCCGGACGGCGCCCTCGCCGCCCGCACCGGTACGCCGCCCCATGCCGGCGTACCTCACCCGGTGAACGAGCACGGACCCGAGGACGACTCGCCGGTTCGCGCGGCGACGCCCCACCCAGCCGAGCGGAGCGTCGCGCGCGGCCCCTGCGGCGCTCAGCGCGGCGCGGCGAAGACCTGCGTCCAGTACGGTCCGTTGCTGCTCGCGATCCCCACACCGATCTCGGTGAACGCGCAGTTCAGGATGTTGGCCCGGTGTCCGGGGCTGTTCATCCAGGCGTCCATCACGGCGGCCGGGGTCTTCTGGTTCCAGGCCACGTTCTCGCCATAGGTGCGCCACTGGTAGCCCACCCGTTCGATCCGGTCGCCGGGGTCGCTGCCGTCGCTGCCCGTGTGCGACATGTTCTTGTGGTCGGCCTGGTCCTGGCTGTGCCGCTGGGCCGCCGTCATCAGCTTGTCGTCGATGCTCAGCGCCTTGCAGCCCGCCTTGGCGCGCTCGGCGTTGACCAGGTCGACCACCTCGCGCGCCTGCGCGCTGACGTTGCCGCTCGGGGGGTTGGTGGCACCGCCGCCGCTCGGTGTGCTGCTGCGCTCGACGCTGCGCCGCGAGGGTGCCGTGGTCCGTGCCTGCGACGGGGTGGGCCGGGTCGTCCGGCTGGCCGAGGGAGTGGGCCGCACCGTGCTCGGCGAGGCGGTCGGGGAGGCGGAGGTGGTTGCCGGGGCCGACGCCGCGTCGGTGGGTACGACCGGCGCGGCGGCGACGGTGTCGTCCACCGCTGTCGCGTCGACCTCGCCACCTCCTCCACCGGGCAGCGTGATCGCGCCGACGCCGAGGCTGACCACCAGGGTGGCGGCGGCCGCGGCGCCACCGATGAGCAGTGGGCGGGGAATCCGACGCCGGGAACGGTGCCGCCCCTCGGGCGCCGTCTGGGCGGGGGCATTGCGCGGCCGGCCGTCGGGCTCGTCCGCGCTGACCGGGTGCAGCTGTGCGGTGTCGTCGACGGCGGGCCGCCGGGGGTCGGTCGGGTCGGCGTCCCACCGGTCCGGTCGTACGCCGTACGCCGGCTGCTCGGCGGCGTACCTCGGGGACCAGCCGTCGGTCGCCCCGTCGGAGCCGGGCCGCTCGGCGGAACGCCATCCGCCGGTCTGTTCCGTCGGCCGGTGACCGGGCTCCTGCGCCGACCAGCCGTGGTGCGGCGCGGACCAGGAAGCGTCCGCTGCGGACCAGCCGTCGGTGGGGAGGGCGCGGTGGGCGTCCGACGACTGTTCAACCGGTGGCACCGGCTCGCTCGCCCATCGGCCGGTCGGCTCGTCGCGCCATGCGCTCGTCGGCTGGTCATCACGCCAGGTGTCCGGCGGACGCTCGTCGTGCCGGGTGTCCGGCGGACGCTCGTCGTGCCGGGCGTCGGCCGGTGCCTCGGGGTCGTCGCCGAACAGGTATGCCGATCGGGGGGCGGGACGGTCGGTGAGCCAGGCCGGTCCGTCGGCGGGTGGCTCCGGGCGTCGCTTCGCGCCTTCCGGGTCGTTCGGGTCGGTCCAGCCGTACACGCCTGTCGCCTCCACGGGTCGGTTGCGGGCCGCGCTGACGCTACGGGTGCCCTGGACCTGCGGCAACGTGGCTAAGAAAGAGTTAAGGGGATAGCGGTCACCCGTGGGCGTACTTCCCGCCATCGCGGGCGTACTGTTAAGGCGTCCGGACAGAGCGTGTCCGTGCCTCGTGGCAGCCCCCCGACGAGTGGACAGGTCGACGTGGAGATGATCTACGGCCTGCGAAAACTTGACGACAAGGGGGTTTGCGGCTCAATATATAGGTGTCGCCAGTCGCGCCCGGCCATGCCCGGATACAGCCTGGAATGGTAGTCGCGAACACATGGGCGCGCGTTGGCCGGCCTTTCCGGCAGCGCATATCAAGGAGTCAACATGGCGAAGGCCCTCTACGGCCACGTAGGTGCAGCGCCCGACCGGCGTCTGCTCGACGAGGTCACCCGACTGCGTGCCAGGGTTCAGGCACTGGAGTTCGAGCTCACGCGTCTGCGTGCCGAGAATGATCGGCTCGCCGCCGCGGCGAACGAGGCAGACGATCTGCTCCGGCTCGCCGAGCCCGCGCTCACCTGATCATCGCGTCGGAAAACTGAATCGCACCACGCAAAAAGCGCGCCGACACATCTGTGCCGGCGCGCAGCTTTGTCTCCGCGTCTTTCCCGGCCGCCCATTGTTCGATCTTGTCGGCGTTCCGCTGAGTGGCTCGATCGTCACCGAGGGAAACGGTGCGTCGATTCCGCCCCGGCGCGAATAACGTTTGTGTTTGTCGACGGATACCGGGCGTCGGGCTACCGGAGGATCTCCGCGCCGGGGAGCCGACCCGGGTCCGCACGGCGACGTCGCTGGGGCGGGTCGCGTAGCAGGGCTCCGGGTCTGCCGGGTTAGTCTGCGAGTTCACCAGGTCCGCGCAGGCGGCGACGGTACGGCGGCCACCGGACGAGGATCGAGAAGGTGTATCTCAAGAGCCTGACGGTGAAGGGATTCAAGTCCTTCGCCTCCGCGACGACGCTCAAGCTGGAGCCGGGGATCACCTGCGTGGTCGGTCCGAACGGCTCCGGCAAGTCCAACGTCGTCGACGCCATCGCCTGGGTGCTCGGTGAGCAGGGCGCGAAGGCGCTCCGCGGCGGCAAGATGGAGGACGTCATCTTCGCCGGCACCGCGGGGCGGGCGCCGCTGGGCCGGGCCGAGGTCACGCTGACCATCGACAACACCGACGGCGCACTGCCGATCGAGTACACCGAGGTCTCCATCACCCGCCGGATGTTCCGCTCCGGCGAGAGCGAATACGAGATCAACGGCGACTCGTGCCGCCTGCTCGACATCCAGGAGCTACTCTCCGACTCCGGCATCGGCCGGGAGATGCACATCATCGTCGGTCAGGGCCGGCTCGACGGCATGCTGCACGCCAAACCGGAGGATCGGCGGGCCTTCATCGAGGAGGCGGCCGGCGTACTCAAGCACCGCAAGCGCAAGGAGAAGGCGCTGCGGAAGCTCGACGCGATGCAGACCAACCTCAACCGGCTCACCGACCTCACCACCGAGCTGCGCCGTCAGCTCAAGCCGTTGGGCCGGCAGGCCGAGGTGGCCCGGCGCGCCGCCGCCATCCAGGCCAACCTGCGCGACGCTCGGTTGCGGTTGCTCGCCGACGACCTCGCCACGCTCCGCACCACCCTCGACAAGGAGATCGCCGACGAGACCGCGGTGCGTGAGCGGCGCGAGTACGTCGAGGCCGAACACACCGAGGTCCAGCGACGCCTCGGTGAACTGGAGGCGGCCCTCGCCGAGGATGCCCCGCTGCTGGCCGCGGCGCAGGACACCTGGTACAAGCTCTCCGCGCTCCAGGAGCGGTTCCGGTCGATCGAGCAGCTGGCTCTGGAGCGGTTGCGGCATCTGAGCGCGGCCCCGGACGACGAGCGCCCGGGCCGTGACCCGGACCAGCTCGAGGCGGAGGCGGAGCGGGTCCGCGAGCAGGAGGAGGAGCTGCGCGGGGCGCTCACCGACGACCAGATCCGGCTCGCCGAGGCCGTCGAGCAACGGCAGGAGCTGGAGCGGCAGCTCGCCGCCGCCGAGCGGGAACTGGTCGCGGGGGCCAAGGCGATCGCGGATCGGCGGGAAGGGCTGGCGCGGCTCACGGGTCAGGTCAACTCCGCCCGGGCCCGGACCACCAGCGGCGGCGAGGAGATCGACCGGCTGGCCGCCGCCCATGCCGACGCGCTGGGCCGGGCCGAGAAGGCCCAGGCGGACCTGGACGCGGTGGCCGCCCAGTCCACCGAGGCGGACCGGGACAACGCCGACCTCGACGAGCGGCACGCCGAAGCGGTGACCGCGCATGAGCGGGCCCAGGCGGCCGTTCGTTCCCTGACGGACGCCGAGCGCTCCGCGGAGAAGGACGCCGCCACCTGGAAGGCACGTGAGGAGGCGCTCGCCCTCGGCCTGCGGCGCAAGGACGGAGCGGGTGCCCTGCTCGCCCGGGCCGGCGACGTGCCGGGCCTGCTCGGCAGCCTCGCCGGTCTGCTCACCGTCGCGCCGGGCCACGAGGCCGCGCTCGCCGCCGCGCTGGGCGGCCTGGCCGACGCGGTCGCGGTGACCGGGGTGGACGAGGCCGTGGAGGCGATGCGGCTGCTGAAGATCTCCGACGCCGGTCGGGCCGGCCTGCTGGTCGGCAGCCCCGCCGGCCCGGGTATGGACGGCCCGGCCGACGCGCTGCGCCCGAAGCTGCCCGACGGCGTGCGCTGGGCGCCGGACCTGGTCGAGTGCGCCGAACAGCTGCGGCCGGCGGTACACCGGGCGCTGCGCGACGTGGTGCTGGTCGACGACCTCGGCGCGGCCGCCGAGGTCGTGGCCGGGAACCCGGAGCTGCGCGCGGTCACACCCGACGGTGACGTGGTCGGGGCGTACGCGGCGGCGGGCGGGTCGGCGAAGGCGCCCAGCTACATCGAGGTGCAGGCTGCCGTCGAGGAGGCCCGGGCGAACCGGGCAGTCGCCGAACAGACCGCGGCCGAGCTGCGGGACCAGCTGACGCAGGCGCGGACCGAGGTGGCCGCCGCCAAGGAGGTGGTGCAGCACGCCGCCGCCGCCAAACGGGAGGCGGAGAGCCACCGCAACGCCGCCGCTCGGCGGCTGGCCGAGTTGGGTGCGGCGGCCCGTTCGGCGAAGGCGGAGTGCGAGCGCCTCGGCGAGTCCCGGGCCCGCGCCGAGGCGGCCCGGGAGCGGGACCTGCTGGCCCTCGCCGAGCTCGAGGAGCGGCTCCGGCTGGCCGAGGAGACCCCGCTCGACGCCGAGCCCTCCACCGAGGAGCGGGACCAGCTCGCCGCGATGGTGCCCCAGGCCCGGCAGAACGAGATGGAGGTCCGGCTGGCGGTGCGTACCGCCGAGGAGCGGGTCGCCTCGATCTCCGGCCGGGCCGACTCGCTGCTCCGGCAGGCCACGGCGGAGCGGGCGGCGCGGGAGCGCGCCGCGGCCCGGCGCGCCGCCCGGACCCGGGGCGCGGCGATCGCCCGGGCGGTCGCCGGGGGCGCGCGTGCGGCCCTCGCCCAGCTGACCACCTCGATCGCCGCGGCCGAGGAGCAGCGCGACGAGGTGGCGCGGGAACGGGCCGCGCGGGAGGCGGAGCTCCAGGAGGTACGCGGCGCGGCCAAGCGGCTCGGCGCCGAGTTGGAACGGCTGACCAGCCAGGTGCACCGGGACGAGGTGACCCGCGCCGAGCAACGGCTGCGCATCGAGCAGCTGGAGGCGAAGGCGGCGGAGGACTTCGGCCTGGACGTGGAGACCCTGGTCGCCGAGTACGGGCCGGGACAGCTCGTCCCGCCCACCCAGGCCGATGTGGCCGCCGCCGAGCGGGACGGCCTGCCGGTGCCGGAGCCGGTCCGCTACGAGCGCCCGGTGCAGGAGAAGAGAGCCGCCAAGGCGGAGCGCGAGCTGGCCCTGCTCGGCAAGGTGAACCCGCTGGCGCTGGAGGAGTTCGCGGCGCTGGAGGAGCGCTACAAGTTCCTCTCGGAGCAGTTGGAGGACCTCAAGGCGACCCGCCGGGACCTGCTCACCGTGGTCAAGGACGTCGACGACCGGATCCTGGAGGTCTTCGCCAGCGCGTTCGCCGACACCGCCCGCGAGTTCGAGCAGGTCTTCGAGGTGCTCTTCCCCGGCGGCGAGGGCCGACTGGTGCTCACCGAACCGGACGACCTGCTCACCACCGGTGTGGAGGTGGAGGCCCGGCCGCCGGGAAAGAAGATCAAGCGGCTGTCGCTGCTCTCCGGCGGTGAGCGGTCCCTGACCGCGGTGGCCATGCTCGTGGCGATCTTCCGGGCCCGGCCCAGCCCGTTCTACATCATGGACGAGGTGGAGGCCGCCCTCGACGACGTGAACCTCGGCCGGCTGATCACGCTCCTCGCCCAGTTGCGGGAGAAGAGCCAGCTGATCGTGATCACGCACCAGAAGCGGACCATGGAGATCGCCGACGCGCTCTACGGGGTGACCATGCGCGGCGGCGTGACCCAGGTGATCAGCCAGCGGCTCAACCGGGCCGACGACGGGCAGGAGAAGAACGGGTGAGTCGGGAACGCGCGAAGGCGCTCCTGGTGGATTTCGACGGCGTACTGCGACGCTGGGATCCGGCGGTCGCCGCCGGGGTGGAGCAGCGCTACGGCCTGGCCGGGGGCGTGCTCCTCGAGATCGCCATGCAGTGGGGGCGGCTCCAGCCGGTGCTCACCGGGCAGGTCAGCCACGCGGACTGGATGACCAGCGTGGCCGACGCGCTGACGGAACCCGCCGGCGACGCGGAACGCGCCCGGGCCGCGGTCGAGGAGTGGCAGAGCTATCGGGGCGAGGTGGACAGCGACCTGCTCGACTTCCTCCGCGACGCCCGGGCCGGCGGCATCCGCGTCGGTCTGGCCACCAACGCGACGGACCGCCTGGAGGACGACCTCGCCGCGCTCGATCTGGCCGGCGAGTTCGACGCGGTGGTCAGCTCGTACCGGCTCGGCGTGAACAAGCCGGCCAAGGAGTACTTCCAGGCCGCCTGCCAGGCCGTCGCCACCCCGCCCGGCCGGGTGCTCTTCATCGACGACGAGGACTGGTCGGTACGCGGCGCCCGCGCGGCCGGGCTCTCCGCCCATCGCTGGACCGGCCACGGTGACCTGCGCTATATGAGAGCCGCGCTGGACTACTGAACCGACCGCGGCGGCGGTGCCGGCCGGAGCGGATCAGCTCAGCCCGGCACCTCCGTCACGGTGAACGGTGGGGTGGGCGCGGCGGCGTCGAGCGCCCAGTTGGCCGCCGCGCACGTCGACGGCGGTGGCCGTACGCTGTCGCAGGTCCGCCCCGGTAGAGGCGTTCGCTGCCGGGTACACCCGTGCCCTGGGGCCGGCCGGCCCGGTGACCGGCCTCAGTCGCCGGTGACGCCGTCGATCCGCTCGCGGATCAGGTCGGCGTGCCCGTTGTGCCGGGCGTACTCCTCGATCATGTGCAGGTAGACCCAGCGCAGGTTGAACGTGCGCCGCTTCGGGCTCACCTCGATGAAGGTCTCGTCGAGCGTCCGGCCGGCCACGGCGGCCCGCGCCAGCTCGACCTCGCGGTGGAAGGTCGCGAGGTCGGTCTCGGCGTCGGCGTGGCGCACGTCGTGGTCGGCGTCCGGGTTGTCCGGCGTGAAGTAGGGGTAGTCCACCGTCTCGCCGGCGAAGTTCTCCCGGAACCACCACGCCTCCACCTCGGCCAGGTGGCGGACCAGCCCCAGCAGGGTCAGCCCGGAGGGCTCGACGCTGGCCGTGCCCAGTTGCTCGGCGGTCAGCCCCGCGCATTTGAGCAGCAGCGTCTGCCGGTGGTAGTCGAGCCAGCTGTCGAGCATGGCGCGCTCGTCGCCGACGGTGATCTCAGGGGTCCGGGCGACGGCCGGTGCGGTCCAAGTCATGCCGGCTATCCTCTCCGGACCCCTGGGAACGGGCCAGCGAGTTTGTCAGGGCACCACGACGACGGGCCAGCGCCCGGTGCGGACGAGTCGGGTGGCGACCGAGCCGACCAGCCGGTGACCGGCCTGCTCCGACGCGCCGACGACGACCATGTCCGCCTGGAACTCGTCGGCTGCGTCGCGCAGTTCGTTGTACGGGTCGCCGCGCCGGCATTCGAAGGTGATCGGCAGGCCCAGCTCGTGTGCGGCGCGCTTGATGTCCTTGCGCAGCTCGGCGGTCAGCTCGTCCTGGCTGCGCTGGATGGCGGCGGCGTCCACGCCGGGCATCATCGCGACGAGACCGTTCGGGGCGTTGACGAAGACCACCACGAGCGAGGCGCCCTGCCGGCGGGCCAGGCCGGCCGCGTACCAGCCGGCCCGCTCCGAGGTGCGGGTGCCGTCCACGCCGACCAGCACCACCCGCGGACCGTCTGTTCCACGCTCGAACGGCCGCGGCTGAGCTTGCGGGCCGTACTGCTCACGATCGGGGGCTCCGACGCTCATGACCTCTCCCTCACCTCTGCTCGTCGGTACGCGTGGCGGTGGCCACCGTCAGTTTCCTCTCCGTGTCAACAACTGGCACGTCGTCGTTGTGCCGGCGCAGGGGCACCTCTTTGATGAAGCTCACCGCGATCAGCGCGAGCAGGGTGAAGGGTGCGGCGGCGAGGAATATGTCGCCGGCGCCGTGGCCGTACGCACCCTCCACCACCGCCCGGATCGGGGCGGGCAGCGCGTGCACGTCCGGCAGGACGCCGCCCCCGGAGCCGGCGGCCGGGACCCCGAGCCGCGCGAGGCCGTCGGCCAGGTAGTCCTTCACGTTGTGGGCGAGGACCGCGCCGAGCGCGGAGACTCCGACGGCGCCGCCCAGGCTGCGGAAGAATGCGACCACGCTGCTGGCTGCGCCCAGCTCGTGTGGGCGGACGGTGTTCTGCACGGCGAGCACCAGGTTCTGCATGGTCATGCCGAGTCCGATGCCGACCAGCGCCATGTAGCAGCTGAGCAGCGCGAAGTTCGTGTCGGCGCGGAGCGTGCCCAGCAGCGCGAAGCCGACGGTGAGCAGGGCCGAGCCGGCGACCAGGTACCGCTTCCAGAGGCCGGTCCGGCTGATCACCCGACCGGAGAGCGTGGAGGAGACCACCAGGCCGAGGATCATCGGCAGCGTCATCAGGCCGGCCATGGTCGGGCTCTCTCCGCGGCTGAGCTGGAAGTACTGCCCGAGGAAGACGGAGGCGCCGAACATGCCGACACCGACCGCGACGCTGGCGACGGTGGCCAGGGCGATGGTCCGGGAACGGAACAGGTGTGGCGGGATCATCGGTTCGGCGGCGCGGGTCTCGATCCGGATCGCGAGCGCGCCGAGCAGCAGTGCGCCGCCCACCATCGCCACGGTGGCCCAGGACATCCACGCGAACTGGTTGCCGGCGAGGGAGACCCAGATCAGCAGCACCGAGACGGCTGCGGTGATCAGCGTTGCGCCCCACCAGTCGATCTGCGCCTTGCGCTTCACCACGGGCAGGCGCAGCGTCTTCTGGAGCACGACGAGGGCGGCCACCGCGAACGGGACGCCGACGTAGAAGCACCAGCGCCAGCCGAGCCACGAGGTGTCGACGATCACGCCACCCACGAGCGGGCCACCGATCGTGCCGACGGCCATCACGGCGCCGAGGTAGCCGCTGTACCGGCCCCGCTCGCGCGGCGCGATGATCGTCGCCATGATCACCTGGGCGAGGGCGGTGAGGCCACCGGCACCCACGCCCTGCAGTACCCGGCAGGCGATGAGTTCGGCGGTGCCCTGGGCGGCGCCGGCGAGCACCGACCCGAGTACGTAGATCAGCAGGGCGAGCTGGACCAGCGCCTTCTTACTGATCAGGTCGGCCAGTTTGCCCCAGATTGGGGTGGTTGCGGTGGTCGCGAGCAGTGCGGCGGTGACCACCCAGGTGTACGCGGACTGCCCGCCGCCCAGGTCGGTGATGATCCGCGGCAGCGCGTTCGAGACGACCGTCGAGGAGAGGATCGCGACGAACATCCCCAGCAGCAGGCCGGAGAGGGCCTCCAGTACCTGTCGGTGGGACATGTTCAGGGCGGTCGTTGGTGGGGGCGCTGTCGCCTGACTCATCGTTGCAGCCTCCGGGCTGGTCGAGGGCGGGGAAAGACGTTCGGCGTGGGTGGCGCCGAGGTCGGTCCGAGGGAGAGTTGCCTGAGGCAACCTTTGGTTGCCTGGAGCAACAACCAGTCGGACGTATCCGATATTCCCCTTCCCTCGAGATCAGGACCAGGCGTCGTTGAACTGACCGAGCAGCCGGCCGAACTCCGCGACATCCCGATCCGGCCAGCTCTCCAGCACCCGACGGATGTGATCCATCCGCGCGGTCCGCGCCGCGTCGAAGCGCTGCCGGCCCTCCTCGGTCAGGCTCAACTGGGAGGCGCGCCGGTCGGTCGGGTCCGGTGTGCGGCGCACCAGACCGATCTCCTCCAGCGCCCGGATCTGCCGGCTCAACGTGCCCTTGCCGATGCCGAGCCGGCCGGCCAGGTCGGTGAGCCGGATCGAGTCGCACCGGCGCAGCCAGAGCAGCAGCCCGTAGGCGTTCGGTTCGAGATTCTGGTGCACCTCCCGGGCGACCTCCCAGGAAACCGCCCGACCGCGTCGCAGCAGGGCGGTCAGCTCGTGCTCGACCGCCCGCAGCGTCTCCAGGTGCTCGTCCACGGCCTAGAGGGTACGGGGCCGACCGTCAGGCCGCGTCGGTGAGCCGCTGGCGCATGACCGGTCGCAGGTGACCGTCGCTCGTCGTGCCCTCGATCGTCACCTCGGCGTCCCGCCCCCGGTGCACGAGAGTGGCGACGGCGTTGCCGAAGTACGGACCGGCCAACTTGCGCCAGCGCACGCCCGGGCTGCGTACGCCCGCCGAGCGGGCCAGCGCCCAGGCCGCCCCGGCGGGGCCGGGGGACCAGCCGATCCGCATCAGCGGCTGCATGGCGGCCGGCACCTGGTTGTGGATCGGGGAGCAGGTGAGCTGGTGCACCGGCGTGGTGACCGAGGGGTCGTCGAACCGGGCGCGCGCCACGTACGAGTGGTGCACGTCGCCGGAGAGCACGCTGATCGATGCCGGCGGGGCGTACGCCGGCCCGGCGCCCACCCGGTCGCCCGTGCGGCCCGGGCTGCCGCTGCCGATCCGGGCGAACGTCGCACCGAGCGCCTCGAACGACCGGCGGAACGCGGCCCAGTGTTCCAGGTCCAGCCCGCGACGCAGCCTCTCCGAGACGCGGGCGACCCAGGGCCGCCGGGAGTCGGCCAGCCGCTCGTTCCACGCCTCGACGTGGTGGATGCCCGGCGGCAGCAGCCAGGGCAGCGAGGCGCCGACGACCAGGTGGTCGTAGACGCCGTGCGCCTGGTCGAGGAACCAGGACCACTCGCCGGGCGGCAGCATCGCCCGGTTTGCCGGCTCAAGTACCCGGCTGCACCGGTTGTCCAGCATCACCAGCCGGGTCCGGCCCAGGTCGAGCGCGTAGCTCCACTGATAACTGCGCGCGTGCACGGGCCCGAGCGAGGAGTGAGCGGAGCGAGCCCCGTAGTCGCGGGCCGAAGACCAAATCCGCTCGGTGTCGTGCGCGAGGTCGGACTCCTTGTCGACCCGTTCGCCGAACTCGCGCAGCACGCCGGTGGCGTCCTCGGCGGCGACGATCTTGGCGTGCAGCGGGTCGGTGGCGATCTCGTCGGGCGCGAGGTTGCCGAGGTGCTGGTAGACCCAGTACGACGCGAGCCCGCTGCGGATCCGTTCGGCCCACCACGGCTGCCGCCGGGCGTCGCTCCGCCAGGACGCCGAGGTGTTCCAGTCATCGATGATCTCGTGGTCGTCGAAGATCATGACGCTCGGCACGGTGGAGAGCAGCCAGCGGATCTCCGGATCGCGCCAGGACTCCAGATAGAGCTTGGTGTACTCGTCGAAGCTGACCACCTGGTCGGCCGGAGCACCCCGCGGGCGGCGACGGCGCCGCCGCAAAAGCCGGCGCACCGTCGGTGACGTGACGTCCGCGTAGACCTGGTCGCCGAGGAGCACCAGCAGATCGGGCAGCGCCGCCGGCTCGAAGTCGACCATCAGCCGCCGGGCGTACGCGTCCAGCGCGTCCGGGGGCAGCTTGCGCGCAGTGGCGTGCTGGGTGGTCTCCCGGCAGGAACCGAAGATCAAGCGCACCGGCTGGTCCCGGTCGTCGGCGGCCCGCGTGCGGATCACGCTCGGCGGGAACCCGGAACCGGCCACCGGCCACACCACCTCGTCGTCGACCAGCACCTCGTACGTCGTGGCGCTCTCCGGGTCCAGGCCCTCGACGACGACGAGCGCGTAGTGGTGGTCGTACGCCGTGAAGGTGTGCGCGCTGCCACCGGCGCCGTGCGCGGTGCGGACGCGGACCACGGCGGGCGCGGCGGTCTCGACCCAGACGGTGGCGCGTGTCCCTACCACCCGGCGCAGCAGCGGACCGATGAGCAGGTGGGGGGCAGGCATGGCGGGACCTCCGGGGATGAGCGAACTTCATCTTTCCCTACCCGGCCGGCGGTCGCACCACTGCTGGCTGTGACCGAGACTACCGCCGCCTCCGGACAGGTCCCGGGTGCGGTGGCTGGGACGTCGTCGCCGGCATCTGACAGGATTTCGGCATGACGGATTACCTCCTCATCGCACTCGTCCTGCTCGGTGTGCTGGTCCTCGGCGCACTCGGGTTGGTCGTGCCGCGCCTGCGCCGCCGCCCGGAGCCACCGCTGCCGACGACGGAGGACGACACACGGGCGGAGGAGGATCTAACCGGTCCGCCCGTCGAGGCAGCGGAGTCGGACCTCTCCACGGGCGTGCTGGTCGAGGCGCCACCCGTCGTCGAGGTTCCGGCGCCGGTGCTGGAGGTCCCGGAGCCGACCTCCGGTCGCCTGGTCCGGCTGCGCACCCGGCTGTCCCGTTCGCAGACCGTCTTCGGCAAGGGACTGCTCGGCCTGCTCAGCCGGGAGCACCTCGACGAGGACACCTGGGAGGAGATCGAGGACAGCCTGATCACCGCCGACGTCGGCGTCGACGCCACCCGCGAGATCGTCGACCGGCTGCGCGAGCGCACCCGGGTGCTCGGCACGCGTACCGCCGGCGAGCTGCAGGTGCTGCTCGCCGCCGAGCTGGTCAACGCACTCGACCCGACGCTGGACCGGTCCCTGAAGACCGCCCGCAAGGACGGCGTGCCGGCCGTGCTGATGGTGGTCGGCGTCAACGGCGCGGGCAAGACCACCACCTGCGGCAAGATCGCTCGGGTGCTGGTCGCCGACGGCCGGAGCGTGCTGCTCGGCGCGGCCGACACCTTCCGCGCCGCCGCCGCCGACCAGCTGGAGACTTGGGGCAGCCGTGTGGGCGCCGAGACGGTCCGCGGCCCGGAGGCCGCCGACCCGGCCAGCGTCGCCTTCGACGCGGTCCGGCGCGGCATCGACAGCGGCGTGGACACCGTGCTCATCGACACCGCCGGCCGCCTGCAGAACAAGGTCGGCCTCATGGACGAACTCGGCAAGGTCAAGCGGGTGGTGGAGAAGCACGGCCCGATCGACGAGACGATCCTCATCCTGGACGCCACCACCGGGCAGAACGGCCTCGAGCAGGCACGGGTGTTCACCGAGGTGGTCAACGTGACGGGCGTGGTGCTCACCAAGCTCGACGGCACCGCCAAGGGCGGCATCGTGATCGCGGTACAGCGCAAGCTCGGCATCCCGGTGAAGCTGGTCGGCCTCGGCGAGGGGCCGGACGACCTGGCCCCGTTCGACCCGGCCCAGTTCGTCGACGCGCTGCTCGGCACCGAACCCGCGGCACGGGACGCGTAGGCTCGGGTGGGCACTGACGATCGCGCATACGTGGACTGGCGCGACCCGAACCACTCCTCGCGGCGCCTGGGGAGACCGTACGTGACGTCACAGGAGATCCCGCTGCACGGCGGGAACGTGAGCACCGTCGTCCGGGTCGGTGACACGGTGCGGCGCAACGCCGGCCCGTGGACCCCCTCGGTGCACGCCCTGCTGCGCCATCTGGAGTACGTCGGGTTCACCGGCGCGCCCCGCGCGCTCGGCATGGACGAGCGCAACCGGGAGGTCCTGTCGTACCTGGAGGGGGAGTGCGGGGAGTACCCGCTCGCCCCGCACTGGGTGACCGACGAGGCGCTGGTGACCGTCGCCACCATGCTGCGGATGTTCCACGACGCCCAGTACGGATTCGTGCCGCCGCAGAACGCCGTCTGGCGCTCGTTCGGGCCGCCGCCGCCGGACACCGAGGTGATCTGCCACCACGACGCCGCCCCGCACAACGTCATCTGGCGACCGGACGGCACCCTCGGTCTGATCGACTTCGACCTCGCCTCGCCGGGCGCCCGGATCTACGACGTTGCGTACGCGGCCTGGACCTGGGTGCCCATCTTCGCCGACCGGGACTCGATCACCCTCGGCTGGAGGCGTCCGGACCGGCCGCGCCGGCTGCGCCTCTTCGCCGACGCGTACGGGCTGATCCCCCGTGACCGGCACCGGCTGATCCGCACCATCCGAAAGCGGATCGTCGACCATGTGGAAGGCATCCGCCGGATGGCAGCCGCCGGGGACCCGGCGTTCGTGCGGATCGTGCACAAGGGGCACCTGCGCCGGCCGATGCGGGACCTGCGGCTGCTCGACTACGAGCGGCACGCGCTGGAGTACGCGCTGCGCTGAGCCGCGCACGGAAGGATCCTCCGGCGGTGGATCGAACCCGGCTCGATCCGCCACCGCCGATACCTCCTGGGCGGAGGTCGGCCGTGACACGTACGAAACAACCCGTCACGGAACGGAAACCCGCCGGAGTCCCCAGGTGAAACAGCAGGCGAGCAGGCTCTCGGCAGCCGGCGTACGGGACGACGCTGCCCCGGAAGCCGCGAAGGAGGGAAAACCACCTACAGGAGGCCAGCGTGCCTGATGCACCGACGATCGACACCGGCAACACCGCGTGGCTGCTGATCTCGAGCGCGATCGTGCTGCTCATGACGCCGGGGCTGGCGCTGTTCTACGGCGGGCTCAACCGGTCCAAGGGCGTCCTGAACATGATGATGATGAGCTTCTCGTCGATGGGACTCATCTCCATCCTGTGGTTGTTCTACGGCTTCTCCGTGGCCTTCGGTGAAGATCAGAACGGCATCTGGGGCGACCTGGGCCAGTATCTCGGCACCAAGACGTTCATGGCGGAGACCGACCTGTGGGGCGAGACAGGCATCCCGCTCTACGTCTTCATGGCGTTCCAGATGATGTTCGCGATCATCACGGTCGCGCTGATCAGCGGAGCCATCTCGGACCGGGCGAAGTTCTCCGGCTGGTTGCTGTTCGCCTTCGGCTGGGCGACGCTGGTCTACTTCCCGGTCGCGCACATGGTCTGGGGCGGTGGCTTCATCGGCGCGAAGCTCGGCGCGCTCGACTTCGCCGGTGGCACCGCCGTCCACATCAACGCGGGCGCGGCCGCGCTCGCCCTGGCGCTGGTGCTCGGCAAACGGGTCGGCTGGCCGCGGGACGCCATGAAGCCGCACAACGTGCCGATGGTGGCGCTCGGCGCCGGCCTGCTGTGGTTCGGCTGGTTCGGGTTCAACGCCGGTTCGGAGTTGACCGCCGACTCGACCACCGCCATCGCGTTCCTCAACACCCAGGTCGCCACCGGCGCCGCCGTCCTCGGCTGGATCATCGTCGAGTGGCTGCGCAACGGTAAGGCGACGCTGGTCGGGGCCTCCTCCGGCGCGATCGCCGGCCTGGTCGCGATCACGCCGGCCTGTGCGTTCGTCGCACCCTGGGCCGCCGTCCTGCTCGGCCTGGTGGCCGGCGCCGTCTGCGCGCTCGCCATCGCCCTGAAGTACAAGCTCGGCTACGACGACTCGCTCGACGTGGTCGGCGTGCACTTCGTCGGCGGCTGGATCGGCTGCCTCTGGATCGGGCTCTTCGGCACCAGCTCGGTCAGTTCCCTGGTCTCCCGGGAGGGGCTCTTCTACGGCGGCGGGGCGACCCAGCTCGGCGTGCAGGCGCTGAGCGCGCTGATCGTCACCGTCATCTCCTTCGTGATCGCGTACGCCCTCGCCTTCCTGATCGAGAAGACCATCGGGTTCCGGGTGGCCGCCGAGGCCGAGGCCGACGGCATCGACATCGCGGAGCACGCGGAGAGCGCCTACGACCTCTCCCCGGCCGGCGGCAGCGGCGGCGCGTTCGCGATGGCCGGCATCGGCGTGCCCGCGGCCGGTGGCACCGAGCCGGGCGGCGGGACCGCCACTCCGGTCAGCGAGAAGGTCGCCGGTTAACGTTTTCGGATGGAGGGGTTGGACATGAAGCTGGTGACCGCGGTCATCAAGCCGTACCAGCTGGACGCGGTGAAGGAGGCCCTGCACGCCTTGGGCGTGGCCGGGCTGACCGTCAGCGAGGTCCAGGGGTACGGGCGACAGAAGGGGCACACCGAGGTCTACCGGGGTGCCGAGTACACGGTCGAGTTCCTACCGAAGATCCGCGTCGAGGTGCTCACCGACGAGATCGACGTCGAGAAGATCGTCGACGCGATCGTCGCGGCCGCTCGCACCGGCAAGATCGGTGATGGGAAGGTCTGGGTGACCTCGGTGGACCAGGTCGTCCGGGTCCGTACCGGCGAGCGCGGCCTCGACGCCGTGTAGGAGGTCGTCGTCTCCGGCATCGGCGAGCAGGCGCGGCGGCAGCGCGCGGACGGGTACGACAGGTTCCTCAACGCGCTGCTGCCGCCACGTCCCGGGGTGGCGTTGGTCGCCGTCGGCGGGCTCGGCCGGCGGCAGTGCGCCCCGCACGGCGACCTCGACCTGGTGCTGCTGCACGCCGGCGTCCCCGGCATCGACGAACTGGCCGCCTCGATCTGGTACCCCGTCTGGGACGCCGGCCTGAGGCTGGACCACTCGGTGCGTACCGTCGCCGAGGCGCTCTCGGTGGCGCGGGAGGATGTCAAGGTGGCCCTCGGCCTGCTCGACGCCCGCCTGGTCACCGGCGACGCGGCGCTCGCCGACTCCCTCATCGGCGCCGCCGCCGAGCACTGGCGGCGCACCGCGGTACGTCGACTGCCCGGCCTGCGGGAGATCACCGCCGCGCGCTGGCAGGCCCACGGCGAACTGGCCTTCCTGCTCGAAGGCGACGTCAAGGAGGCCGCCGGCGGGTTACGCGACCTGGGCGTGTTGCACGCCATCGCGTCCGCCGGGGTCACCGACGCGCTGCGTCCCGCCGTACGGGCCGCCCAGCTGCGACTGCTGGACGTCCGCGACGCCCTGCACGAGCAGGCCGGCCGCCGGGTGGACCGGCTGGTCGCGCAGGAGCGCCACGGCGTGGCCGCTCGGCTCGGGCTGCGGCAACCCCCGCTCGGCTCGGGCGGTGTGGGGCACGACGGTGACCTGCTGCTGCGCCGGGTGGCCGGCGACGCCCGTACCGTCAGCCACGCCCTCGACGACGCGTTCCGCGCGGTCGAGCGGCTGCGGACCGGTCGGCCGCGGCCCGGCGGCGCCCGCCAGGTACGCCGTCCGGTGGCCCGGGACGTGGTCGAGCACGGCGGGGAACTCGTCCTGGCCCGCACCGCGATCGGCGCCCGCCCGGACCCGAGCCTGTCGCTGCGGGTGGCGGCCGCGTCGGCCACCACCGGGCTGCCGATCGCCCGAGCCACCTGCGAGTGGCTTGCCGCGTACTGTCCGCCGCTGCCGGCACCCTGGCCGGCCGAGGCCCGGGCCGCCCTGATCACGCTGCTCGGCGCCGGTCCCGGTCTGGTGCCCGCCTGGGAGACCTGCGACCGGTACGGGCTGGTCGACCGCTGGCTGCCGGAGTGGACACGGATGCGCAGCCTGCCCCAGCACAATCCGGTGCACCGGTTCACCCTCGACCGGCACCTGGTGCAGACCGCGTGCGAGGCGAACCGGCACATCCGGGACGTGGACCGCCCCGACCTGCTGCTGCTCGCCGCGCTGCTGCACGACGTCGGCAAGGGGCTGCCCGGGCCGGGGCCTGCCACGGAGGCCGAGGACCACAGCGCGGTGGGCGCCCCGATCGCCGAGGCGGTGGCGGCCCGGATCGGGCTGGGCGAGCCGGAGGCGGCGCTGATCGGAAGGCTGGTCCGGCTGCACCTGCTGCTGCCGGACGTGGCGACCCGGCGGGACCTCGCCGACCCGGTCACCATCGCCCGGGTGGCGGAGGCCGTCGGTGACCCCGCGACCCTCGACCTGCTGCACGCCCTGGTCCGGGCGGACGCCGCGGCCACCGGCCCGGCCGCCTGGTCGCAGTGGAAGGGCAGGCTCGTCGCCGAGCTGGTCGCCCGGGTCGGGACCGCGCTCGACACCGGTGCCCTGCCGGCCCCACCGGCGCCGGACCGGGCGCTGCTGGCCGAGCCGCTGCCGGTGATCCGGGTGAGCGACGACCGGGTGGCCGTCGCCGCCACGGACCACAGCGGTCTGCTCGCCACGGTCGCCGGCTGCCTGGCCCTGCACCGGCTGGAGGTGGTCGCGGCGGACGCCACGGCCGTCGACGGGCGGGTCCTGGTCGAATGCCGGGTGCAGCCACGGTACGGCCTGGCACCCGATCCGATCGCGGTCGCCGCCGACCTGCGCCGGGCGGTCGCCGGCGACGTCTCGGTCACCCAGCGCCTACGTGGCCGGGCCCTCGCGGCCCGCACGTCGGACGCCGCCCCGCGGGTGGTCTGGCATCGGGAGGCCGCCACCGGCGCGGTGCTGCTGGAACTGCGCGCCGCCGACGCCGCCGGGCTCCTCTATCGGGTGACCAGGGCGCTCGACGAGGCCGGCGCCCAGGTCCGGGCCGCCCGCATCGCCACCCTCGGTGGGGACGTGGTCGACACCTTCTACCTGGTCGGGGGCTGGCCCGACGATCCGACCCGGGCCCGGCTGGAGGCCGCAGTCCTCGACGCGGTCTGAGCCGTGCCGCCCGGCCTGCTCGCTCGGCCCGACAGGCCCGCCCGGTCCGGCCTGCTCGCTCGGCCCGACAGGCCCGCCCGGTCCGGCCTGCTCGCTCGGCCCGGCGGGCTCGTCCCGCCCGGCTCGCTCGTCCCGCCCGGCTCGTCCGGCCCGGCTCGCTGGTCCCGGCGGGCTCACCCGGCCCGGCGAGGTCGTCCGGTTCGGTGGGGTGGCCCCGGCCTGTCGCCCGGTGCCCGCAGGGCGGTGGGCTACGTCGTGGCGCGTAGTCGAAGAGCCGCCCGCCGGCCGACGCGCACGGGTCCGACGCGCGGAACCCTGGACGGCAGGCTCGGGGACGTCGGTATGGGCGCTCCGGGGTGCAGAATCTGTTCAACGCCATCGCCGCTGACGCTGCCGTACCGGACGCGGGGGACGGTGGTCGCGCTGTTCGGGTTGTCGCTGCCGGGACGGTCGGCGCAGCAGGGCGGCCCGCCACGCACGGCGGGTCACCCGGCCGTGGTGCCGGACGCTGCTCGGCGTCGGCGGTGCATCGCCTGCAGGTGGGCACGATGGGTTCGACGGGAGGATCGGCGTGGACCGGAGACGGCCCGAGTGGCGGAAGATCGCCGGTGACCTACTGCTCGCCCTCGCGCTGCTCGTCGTCGGGCTGGTCGGTACCGGTCCGGCCGGCGCCGAACAGAGCGTGACGGTTGACGGCTCGGCGTACGTGCCGGTGGTGGCCGCCGCGCTGGCGCTGGCCGTCCGGCGCCGGTGGCCGTTCGCCACGCTGGCGGTGACCGTCCTGTCCGTCGCGGCGTACCTGGTGCTCGGTTACCCGTACGGGCCGATCCTGCTGCCCTTGCTCGTCGCGGTCTACAGCGTCGCCGCGCACCGCCCCCTGCGACCGGCGGCGATCGGTGCCGCGGCGACGCTCGTGCTGTTGGCCGTGCACGTCTTCGTCGGTTCCGGCACCCTGGGCGTGCTGGGACTGATGCCGGCGGTGGCGTGGGTGGTGGTGCCGTTCGCGGTCGGGACCACCGTGCGGCTCGGCCGGGAGTCCGCCGCCCGCGCCCGGGCCGAGGAGGCCCGCCGGCTGGCCGACGGGGAACGGCTGCGGGTGGCCCAGGAGGTGCACGACGTGGTGGGGCACGGTCTCGCCGCCATCCACATGCAGGCCGAGATCGCGCTGCACCTGCTGGAGAAGCGGCCCGAACAGGCGCAGACCGCGCTCGCCGCCATCAGCGGCACCAGCAAGGAGGCGCTCGACGAGCTGCGGGTCACCCTGGCGGTGGTCCGCCGGGGTGACGGCCCGGCCGAGCGGGCGCCGGCGCCGGGCCTGGGCCAGGTGCCGGCGCTGCGGGACCGGATGGCCGGCGCGGGGCTGCCGGTCACCGTTCAGATCGACGGGGAGCCGCGGGCGCTGCCGGTCGCGGTGGACCTGGCCGCGTACCGGGTGGTCCAGGAGTCGTTGACCAACGTGTTGCGGCATGCCGGCCCGGCGACCGCCGCGGTGCGGATCCGTTATGCCCCGACCGAGGTGGAGGTGGAGGTGACCGACACGGGTCGCGGCGTCGCCGAGGGCGGGCCCGCCACCACCGGTTCCGGGCTGGCCGGCATGCGGGAGCGGGTCACCGCGCTGGGCGGGTCGTTCGCGGCCGGGCCCGCCGCGGGCGGTGGTTTCCGGGTCCACGCGAGGCTGCCGCTGGAGGAGCGCCGATGATCAAGGTGTTGATCGCCGACGACCAGGACCTGGTGCGGATCGGGCTGCGGGCCCTGGTGGAGAGCGAGGAGGGCCTGACCCTGGTGGGGGAGGCCGCGGACGGGTTGGCCGCCGTGGAGGTCGCCCGGCGGGAGCGCCCCGACGTGGTCCTGATGGACGTCCGGATGCCCGGGGTGGACGGCATCGAGGCGACCCGCCGGATCGTGGCCGACCCGGAGCTGTCCGGCATCCGGGTGATCGTGCTGACCACCTTCGAGCTGGACGAGTACGTCTTCGACGCGTTGCGCCACGGCGCGAGCGGGTTCCTCACCAAGGACACCCGGCCGGCCGAGTTGCTCCGCGCGATCCGGCTGGTGGCCGAGGGGGAGGCCCTGTTGTCACCCTCGGTGACCCGGCGGGTGGTGCAGGAGTTCGCCACCCGGCCGTCCCGGGTGCCCCGGCCGCACCCTCGGCTCGGCGCGCTTACCGACCGGGAACGCGAGGTGGTGGGGCTGGTCGGTGAGGGGTTGAACAACGAGGAGATCGCCGAGCGGCTGGTGGTCAGCCCGGCCACGGCGCGTACCCATGTGAGCCGGGCGATGGTCAAGCTCGCCGCGCGGGACCGGGCCCAGCTGGTCGTCTTCGCGTACCAGTCGGGCCTGGTGCCGTTCTGACCATTCGGCCGGGCGTTGCGGTTTCCGTCTGTTCCGACCGCTCCACGTCGTCGCCGTCGATTCGCGGAGATCGCGCTCGAACCTGGTTGTAGTGGCCTTGCCGGGCGATGGATGCCACTACAACCAGGAAACAGCACGATCTTCACGCCGGGGCGCCCGGCGCGGGGTGCGGGGCTGGGCCGGTGGGAAGCACCCGGGAGGTGGGACGGTTACCCTTGCGGTGGCCGTCCTTGTGCGTGTCGGCCGCCAAGTGCCCGCCGGAACACTGACAAACGGGATGTTCGCGTGTTTGACACCTTGAGTGACCGCCTCTCCGGGATCTTCACCAAGCTCCGCGGAAAGGGTCGGCTCACCGACGCCGACATCGACGCCACCGCGCGCGAGATCCGTCTCGCGCTGCTGGAGGCGGACGTCGCGCTGCCGGTCGTCAAGGGCTTCATCACCAACGTCAAGGAGCGGGCCCGCAGCGCGGAGGTCTCGCAGGCCCTCAACCCCGCCCAGCAGATCGTCAAGATCGTCAACGAGGAGCTGATCAACGTCCTCGGCGGCGAGGGGCGGCGGCTCCAGTTCGCCAAGCAGCCGCCGACCGTGATCATGCTGGCCGGCCTCCAGGGTTCCGGTAAGACCACCCTCGCCGGCAAGCTGGCCCGCTGGCTCAAGGCCCAGGGGCACCAGCCGCTGCTCGTGGCCGCCGACCTCCAGCGTCCCAACGCCGTGGGGCAGCTCCAGGTGCTCGGTGGTCGCGCCGGCGTCGAGGTGTACGCCCCGGAGCCCGGCAACGGCGTCGGCAACCCGGTGCAGGTGGCCCGGGAATCGATCGAGCACGCCCGGCGGGCGGCCCGGGACATCGTCATCGTCGACACCGCCGGCCGGCTCGGTATCGACGCCGAGATGATGCAGCAGGCCGCCGACATCCGTGACGCGGTCGAGCCCGAAGAGGTCATCTTCGTCATCGACGCGATGGTCGGTCAGGACGCGGTGCGTACCGCCGAGGCGTTCCGCGACGGTGTGGGCATCACCGGCGTCGTCCTGTCGAAGCTCGACGGTGACGCCCGCGGTGGTGCGGCCCTCTCCGTCCGCGAGGTCACCGGCCAGCCGATCCTCTTCGCCTCCACCGGCGAGAAGCTGGAAGACTTCGACATCTTCTACCCGGACCGGATGGCCAGCCGGATCCTCGGCATGGGCGACGTCCTCACTCTGATCGAGCAGGCCGAACAGGCCTTCGACGCCGATCAGAAGGAGAAGATGACCGCCAAGCTGATGGGCGGCGAGCAGTTCACCCTGGAGGACTTCCTCGACCAGCTCATCGCGGTCCGCCGGATGGGCCCGATCGCCAACGTGCTGGCCATGATGCCCGGCATGGGGCAGATGAAGGACCAGCTCGCCGAGCTGGACGACAAGCACTTCGACCGGGTCACCGCGATCATCCGGTCGATGACCCCGGCCGAGCGCACCAACCCGAAGATCATCAACGGCTCGCGCCGGGCGCGTATCGCCAACGGCTCCGGGGTCACGGTGATGGACGTCAACCAGCTGCTCAACCGCTTCGCCGACGCGCAGAAGATGATGAAGCAGATGGGCGGCATGATGGGCCTGCCCGGCGGCCGCCGCAAGGCGACCAAGTCCCCGAAGAACAAGCGCAAGGGCACGAAGGGCGGCGGGCGTCCCCGTGCCGGGGCGGGGCTGCCCGGTGGCTTCCCGGGCGGCATGCCGCAGCTGCCGGCCGGGACGGACCCGAACGACCTGGCGAGCCAGGGACTGCCGCCCGGCTTCAAGCTGCCGAAGATCGACTTCAACAAGCTCGGCAAGGGGGACAAGCGCGGTTGAGTGCTTGCCGGTGACGGGCGGGCCGGCTGCCGGGCACCGAGAACTCGAATCGGGGCCGGCGCAGCGGCGGGGCGGGTGCGGTGAGGCGTACCGCGCGGCGATCCGGTAGGACTGTGCACATGGCTCTGCATGTGCGTGGCGTGCTGCTCCCCGACGACGAGGTCCGCGATCTCTGGATGATCGGTGATCGGGTGACCTTCGAGCCGGTGCCCGGCGCCGAGACGGTCGCCGACGGCGGTTTCGTGCTGCCCGGGCTGACCGACGCGCACTGCCACATCGGCATCGCCCGGGGTGGGGCCCCGATCACGTCGCTCGACCAGGCCCGGGAACTGGCCCGCGTCGACCGCGAAGCCGGGGTGCTGGCCATCCGTGATGCCGGCTCCCCGTACCCGTACCCGGAACTGGACGACGAGCCGGACCTGCCGCGGCTGGCCCGCGCCGGCCGGCACGTCGCCCCGCCCAAGCGCTACCTGCGTGACATCGGGGTGGAGGTCGGCGCCGGCGAGGTGGCCGCCACGGTGGCCGAGCAGGCCGGCGCCGGCAACGGCTGGGTGAAGCTGGTGGGCGACTGGATCGACCGGGGGGTCGGTGATCTCGCCCCGGCCTGGGACGAGGAGACGATGACGGCCGCGGTCGAGGCGGCCCACGCCGCGGGCGCGCGCGCCGCCGTGCACACCTTCTCCGAGTCGGCCGTAAAGATCATGGTGCGGGCCGGGGTGGACTCGGTCGAGCACGGCACCGGCCTCAGCCTCGACCTGATCGACCTGATGGCCCGGCAGGGCACCGCGCTGGTCCCCACGATGATCAACATCCGGACCTTCGGCGGGATCGCCGACCAGGCGCGCGCCAAGTTCCCCGGCTACGCCGACCACATGCTCGCGCTGCGCGACCGGTTCCCGGAGGTGGTCCGGTCGGCGTACGAGGCGGGCGTGCCGATCTACGTGGGCACCGACGCGGGCGGCGGCATCGACCACGGGCTGGCCGCCGAGGAGATGCTGCTGCTGCACGAGCAGGCCGGCATGGCCCCCGTCGACGTGCTCGCCGCCGCGAGCTGGCGGGCCCGGGAGTGGCTGGGCTTCCCCGGCCTGGTCGAGGGCGGCCTCGCCGACCTGACCGTCTACCCGCAGGACCCCCGCCGCGACCTGACGGTCGTCCGCACCCCCTCCCGCATCATCCTCCGCGGCCGAGTCCTCCGCTGATCCCCGCCCGGGCCTCGGTGACCGCTGCGTTGATCAAGAGGTTTGCGTCAGGAATCGCCGCCACGGCGACGCAAACCTCTTGATCGCGCGGGCGGGGGGCGGGGGATGGGGTGGGGGGAGTGAGGGGGGAGTGAGGGTGGGAGGGGGGCGG
>NZ_JBEXFP010000031.1:0-71819 GCF_040606825.1 Micromonospora sp. NPDC005367
GCGGTGGCCGTACGGCCACCGCGCCACCGTGGCGGTCGATCAGCTGCCGAAGAAGACCTCGGCCTCGGCGTACCGCTCCAGCGGCACGGTCTTCAGCTCGCGGGTCGCCTCGGCCAGCGGCACCCGGACGATGTCCGTGCTCTGCATCGCGACCATCTTGCCCCAGTCGCCCTCGTGCGCGGCGTCGATCGCCTGAAGGCCGAGGCGGGTGGCGAGGACCCGGTCGAACGCGGTCGGGGTACCGCCGCGCTGGATGTGGCCGAGCACGACCGTGCGGGCCTCCTTGCCGGTCTTCGCCTCCAGCTGCTCGGCGAGCCACTGGCCGATGCCCCCCAGGCGGACGTGGCCGAACGCGTCGAGCTCCTGGTTCTGCAGGACCATCTGACCCTCCAGCGGCTGGGCGCCCTCGGCGACCACCACGATCGGGGCGTACTGGTGCTGGAAGCGCTTCTCGACGTAGCCCGCGACCTGCTCCACGTCGAAGTTGCGCTCCGGCAGGAGGATCACGTTCGCGCCGCCGGCGAGGCCGGCGTGCAGGGCGATCCAGCCGGCGTGGCGGCCCATGACCTCGACGACGAGGGTGCGGTGGTGGCTCTCCGCGGTGGTGTGCAGCCGGTCGATCGCCTCCATGGCGATGTTGACGGCGGTGTCGAACCCGAAGGTGTAGTCGGTGGCGCCGAGGTCGTTGTCGATGGTCTTCGGTACGCCGATGACGTGCACGCCCAGCTCGTAGAGCTTGGTGGCGACCCCGAGGGTGTCCTCGCCACCGATCGCGATGAGCGCGTCCACGCCCTGCTCGGCGAGGTTGTCCTTGATCCGCTCGACGCCGTTCTCAATCTTGAACGGGTTGGTCCGGGACGAGCCGAGGATCGTGCCGCCGCGCGGCAGGATGCCGCGGACCTCCGCGATGCCGAGCGGCTTGGACAGACCCTCCAGCGGGCCCTTCCAACCGTCCTGGAAGCCCACGAACTCGTGACCGTACGTGGCCACGCCCTTGCGGACCACCGCACGGATGACCGCGTTGAGACCAGGGCAGTCGCCACCGCCGGTGAGCACGCCGATACGCATGATCTGCTCATCCTCCTGGAGCGTCAGGTGAAGCCCGATAAGCCCCAGGTTAGGTGTCGGATCAGACATCGGCGCCGTTGCCGGCCCGGGGCGGGCCGTCACTGCGCACTGTAGTCCGCCCGCCTCGGCGGCGACAGCGCGCCCCGCGTGGTCCGCCCGGGAACGGGGTGTTCCGTGCCGGACCTCCCGGTTTCCACCTCGCCCGCCGCTGGTCGTCGCGCCCGGTCACCCACCCGGTCAGCAGGGTTCGTCACCGTCGGTGGCGAGGCGCCCTCAGCCGGCGGTCATCGCTCGCCAGCGGGCCAGGTTGTGCCGCGCGTCGACCAGCGCGTCGTGCCGGGCCGCCTCGGCCTGCGGCAGTGGCGGTCGGCCCCGGTCGTCCCAGAGCTGCCGCAGCTCCTTGGTGAACCGCGGGATCTCCCGGGGCAGCGCCGGCATCGCCCCCCACAGCTGCGCCAGCACCACGTGGTCGTACGCGGCGTACCAGGCCCACAGCTCGATCTGTTCGTTGGGACGACCCCGGATCGGCTCGACCAGGAAGTCGTACAGGTCGTCACGGATGCGCTCCCGGGAACGCCAGGCACGGTCGGCCGGCGAGGGCAGCCTGTCCAGCACGTTGCGGCGGACCCACGGGATCGCCCGGGAGTCGTCGAACTCGGTGGAGACGGCGTAGAACTCGCGGCCGTTCTCGTCGACGACGCCGATCGAGACGAGGTCGACGACCTTGCCGTCCTCGATGAACTCGCAGTCGTAGAAGTAGCGGTAGACCATCACCGCCATCCTCGCCCACCGCCGGTTCGCGGCGCCGCCCGGGGCCCCCGCCCGGGGTTTCGCGCCCGCGGCCGGCCCCGGGCGCGAAACCCCTCGCCGCGGCCGGCCACGACCGGGATCGTCCCGAATCCCGCACGGCCGGCCGCGGCCGGGGCGCCCCTCCCCAGGCCCCGCCAGGCGCATCCGCCACCCCACCTTGCCGGTTGCCGCAGCTCGGGACTGTCACGGAAGTGATTTGAGGGGTGTACAGCAAGCGACACGACCGTCATGATCTGATGTGTACCGCTTACCGGCGCCGAACCGGTGTCAATTCACCTGCCGTACAGGCCCGTCAGGTTCACCGGTGTGCGAGTTGTGGTCCTTGACCGGGGAGGGGTTGGGCCGTGGAGGGGGTTCGCCTTCCGGAGCCGGGTGACGCGCTCACGGGCGTGGAGATGTTCGCCGGGCTCGAGCCGGAGGTACGGCAGCGGGTCATCGCGGCCGCCGTGCCGCGCACGTACCGCAAAGGCCAACTGCTCTTCGTCGAGAACGATCCGGGCGAATCACTCATCGTGCTGCGCCGCGGCGCGGTCGCCGTCTTCCGCACCGCTCCGACCGGTGAACGCGCGGTGCTGTCGGTCATCCGCCCACCGGACGTACTGGGCGAGGTCTCCCTGTTGGACGCCTCCACCCGTTCCGCCTCCGCCGAGGCGATCGAGGACTGCACCGCGCTCGCGCTCTCCCGGGGCGCCTTCATGGAGCTGGTGCACTCCAACCCGCGCATCCTCGACGCGGTGATGCGCTCGCTCGGCGGGCTGATCCGCCGTCTCACCGAGCAGAACGCCGACCACGTCTTCCTCGACCTGCCCGGCCGGGTGGCCAAGACCCTGGTCAGGTTGGCCGGCGAGAGCCAGGCTCCGATGATCACCATCGAGCTCAACCAGAGCCAGCTGGCGGAGATGGCCGGTGGCTCCCGGCAGAGCGTCAACCAGGCGATCGGGTCGTTCGCCAACCGGGGCTGGCTGCGTACCGAGGGGCGTCGCATCGTGGTGACCGATGTGGCCGCGCTGCGCCGGCGCGCCGGCATGAACGACCGCTGACGCCGGCCCCGCCGCGCTCCTCGCGCCGGGCAGCCGGCACCCGGCACCCGGCACCGTCCCCATCGGACTCGGACCTGTCCGGCACGGACGGCACCGTCGAAACGACGGGTGGGGCCGGCGAGCACCCGCCCGCCGGCCCCACCCGTCGCTACTCAGTTGCCGGTGTCGTCGGCCGGCGGGGCACCGGGCCCCGGGCCGATCTTCGTAGGATCGGTCGGCTTGGGCGACGTGGGCGTGGTCGTCGTCTCTCCCGACCCGCTCGCCTGACCCTCGGGCTCTTCCACCATGCCCTGCTCCTCCAGCTCGGCGAGAATGACCGCGTCGACGTCGATGATGTCCCCCGCAGCCCACTGCCTGCCAGCCGGATCGGTCCACGGGGCGGACAATCGCACCTGCACGGCACTCTCCTGACGTGAAACTTCTTGGTACGGAAGACTAGCCCCGACCGATCGGTCGGAGGGCCCGCCCGCACGTCGGGTACCCGACTGGGTCGTACCGCCGCGATACTGGGCTCTCTCGCGTACGGAGCTGGACATCGAGCTGAAGTGTGGACACTGCGCGCGAACGGCTGGACCGGACGACCGCTTCTGCGGCGGGTGCGGCCAGCCGCTCGCCGTGAGCTGCGCTCAGTGCGGGCACGCCAACAGCACCGAGGTCAACTTCTGCACCAGCTGCGGGCACCCGCTGCGCGACCACGTCGTCACCGTCCAGGAGGACCGGCGGCAGGTCAGCGTCCTCTTCGTGGACATCGTGGACTTCACCGCGTACGCCGAACGGGCCGACCCGGAGCAGGCCCGTGGCCTGCAGCAGACGTACTTCGCCACGGTGCGGCGGATCGTGCACCAGTACGGCGGGGTGGTCGAGAAGTACATCGGCGACGCGGTGATGGCGCTGTTCGGCGCGCCGGTCGCCACCGACAACGACGCGCTGCGGTGCGTGCGCGCCGGCCTCGAGCTGCAACGCAACCTGGCCCGCCAGCCCACCGGTCCACAACCGGCGCTCGGCTTCCGGGTCGGCATCGCCACCGGCGAGGCACTGGTCGACCTGTCCGCGACCCGGGACGGCGGTCAGGCGTTCGTCACCGGCGACGTCGTCAACACGGCGTCCCGGTTGCAGTCACTGGCCCCGTCCGGTGGCGTCGTGGTCGACGAGGCCACCTGGTCGGCCACGCGCCACGAACTCGAGTACGCCGACCAGCCGCCGGTCACCCTGCGCGGCCGCTCGGCGGTGAGCCGCATCTGGCTGGCCGTCCGGGCCAGGCCGCACCGCGACCCGCACACCGCCGAGCTGACCCCGATGGTGGACCGGGAGCACGAACGCGGCCTGCTGGTCAACGCGCTGCACCGGATGGTGAATGAGCGCACGTCGCAGCTGGTGACGGTCTTCGGCCCCGCCGGGGTGGGCAAGAGCCGGCTGCTGCGCGAACTCGCCCGGCACGCCGGCAGCCTGCCTGGGCCGCCGATCACCTGGCTCGTCGGGCAGTGTCCGCCGTTCGGCGAGAACGTCACGTGGGCGGCGCTCACCGACATCGTGAAGAGCTGGGTGGGGATGCCGGGGGCCGACGACCCGGTCGCGCTGCGCGACCGGCTGCGGGCCCGGCTGGGTCAGCTCGCCGACCCGCACGCCGTACGGCTGGCCGAGGCGCTCGGCCCACTGCTCGGCCTGCCGGGGGAACGACTCACCCTCGTCGAGACCGAGGCGGCGTGGCGGCGGTTCCTGCTCGCGCTGGCCGCCGCCGGGCCGACCGTGCTGGTCTTCGAGGACATGCACTGGGCGGACCAGACACTGCTCGCCTTCGTCGAGCAGCTGGGCGCGACGGCCCGCGGCGTGCCGATGCTGGTGGTCGCGACCGCCCGGCCGGAGCTGCGGGAGCGGCAGCCGGCGTGGACCGGCACGATCAGCGGCGCCATGTCCATCTCGGTGCCACCGATGCACGACTCCGACATCGACACCCTCTACTCGCTGCTGCTCGGCAAGGCGACGCTGCCGGCGACGCAGCGCACCCCGCTGATCGAGTTCGCCGACGGCAATCCGCTCTACGCGCAGGAGTACGCCCGGATGCTGCTCGACGGCGGCCTTCTCGACGGGGTCGGGTCGGTCGGGCCGGTCGGCGGTGCGGAGATGCCTCGGACGGTGCAGGCGGTCATCGCCAACCGGCTCGACCTGCTGGACCCGGCCGACCGGGCGGTCCTGCAGGCCGCGGCGGTCGTCGGCGTGCAGTTCTGGGCCGCGCCGGTGGCCACCGCCGTCGGCCGGCCGGTGGCGTGGGTGGAGCGCGCGCTGGACCGGCTGCAACGCCGCGACCTGGTGTACGAGCAGCCCAGCTCCACGATGCCGGGACATTCGGAGTACCGGTTCCGGCACGTCCTGGTGCGGGACGTCTGCTACCAGCGGCTGCCGCGGGCCGAGCGGGTGCTGCGCCACCACCACACCGCCGACTGGTTGGAGCAGCTCGCCGACAGCCGGCACCACGACCTGGCCGAGGTGCTGGCCAACCACCGCTGGGCGGCGCACGAGATAGCCCGCACGGTCGGCGTGGACACCAGCCCGTACGCCCTGCCGGCGCGCGGCGCCCTGCACCGGGCGGCCCGGCGGGCGTACGAGCTGCACGCGCTGGACACCGCGGCCACGCTGGTCGGCCGGGCGCTCGCGCTGGACCTCCCGCCGGATCCCGCGCTGGAGCTGTTCGACGCCGAGCTGGCGTTCTACCGCGACGGTGACGCGTTCCTGGTGGCCGGCGGCACGGACACGCTGGCCCGGCTCGCCGAACGGCTCAGCGACACCGGCGACCGGACGGGCGCCGCACGGGCCTGGACGCTGCTGGCCACCGCCGCCTGGAGCCGGGCCGATCGTCCGGCCACCCTGCGCTTCCTGGACCGGGCGATCGGTCTCTACGCCGAGCTGCCGGACAGCCAGGAGAAGGCGGGGGCCCTGCTGGAACTCGCCCGGGTGCACATGCTCAACGCGGAAACCGAGCCGGCGTGCGCGGCGGCCCGGTCCGCGGCCGAACTCGCCGAGCGGCTGCAGCTGCGGGAGGCGCAGGCCAACGCCCGGATCACCCTCGCGGTCGCGCGCTACATAACCGGGTCCGGCGACGCGTACGCGGAGCTGGCCGAGGTGACCGAGGACTGCCGGGTGGCGCGGCTGGCCAGCCGCCGCCGGGCGGTGCAGAACCTGGCCTGGGCGTTGCAGGAGGAGGGGGACCTGGCCGGGTCGGCCCGGCTGGTGGACGAGCAGCGGACGCTGGACCTCGGCGGTGAGCACAGCATCGCCACCAGCTTCGAGGATCAGTGGGCCCGGGCGTACTACGCGGGCGAGTGGACGTCGGCGCTGGCCATGGCGACGGAGTCGACGCGCCGCCCGACGGCGGAGTGGGACCTGCACATCGTGGCGGTGTCGGGGTGGATGCGTGGGCTGCGCGCCGCCCGGCCGGGCCGGGACATCGAGCCGGCCGGCGACGGCGCGGACCTGGTCGAGCAAGCGGTGCTCGCGGCCCGCCGCAGCGGCTTCCACCGGGTGTTGCGCTCCACGCTGGCGCACGCCGCGCTCTGCCGCGCGGTGGAGGGCCGCCGGGACGAGGCGATGGCGCTGCTCACCGAGTTGGACGAGGACTGGCGGCGGACCCAGATGATCCCGTTCGCCGAGTGGGTGCCGGCGGTCGGGCACGTCGCCGGGGTGCTCGGCTCCGACGCGGCCCGGCTGGTGCGGGACCTGCTGGCTCGGGCGCCCCGGATGACCCCGTGGGCTCGGGCGGCCGGCCAGGTGGCCGACGCCGTACTGGCGGGGTGCGCCGGCGACGCCCGTACCGCCGCCGAGCTGATGCGGGGCGCGGCGGCGAGCTACGCCCTGATGACCGATGTGACCGACGAGATCATCACGACGGCGCTCTCGGTCGGTCCGCTGTCGACGATCGATCCGGCCGGCGCGGCCACGGCCCGGGCCCGGCTGCACGAGTTCGCGGTACGCAACGACGCCGTCGGGCTGCTCCGGTTGGCCGGCGCCGGGTGACCTGGGTCAGGCGGCCACCGGTTCGGCCGCGGCGGGCGGCTGGTTCTTCACCTTCTGCGCGTACACGTCGACGTACTCCCGGCCGGAGAGTTCCATCAGCTCGTACATGATCTCGTCGGTGACCGCACGCTCGACGAAGCGGTCGCCGGTCATGCCGCGGTAGCGGGAGAAGCCCAGTGGCGTCCCGAAGCGGATCCGCACCCGGGCGATCTTCGGGATCAGCCTGCCGGGCGGCTGGATCTCATCGGCGTTCAGCATCACCACCGGCACCACCGGCGCACCGCTCTCCAGGGCCAGCCGGGCCACCCCGGTCTTGCCCCGGTAGAGCCGCCCGTCCGGCGACCGGGTGCCCTCCGGGTAGATGCCGGCGATCCCGCCGCGCCGGAGCACCTTGAGCTGGGTGTCGAGCGCGGCCCGGGCCGCCCGCCCGCCGGAGCGGTCGACGGGAATGGTGCCGGTGCTGACGAAGAACATCTTGGTCAGCCAGCCCTTGACTCCCTTGCCGGTGAAGTACTCGGCCTTCGCGACGAAGGTGACCTTCCGCCTGACCATCAACGGGGTGAAGATCGAGTCGGAGAAGGAGAGGTGGTTGCTGGCCAGGATCACCGGACCGGTGGCCGGCACGTGGTGCAGCCCCTCCACCTGCGGACGGAAGACCACCCTCAGCAGCGGGCCGAGGAGGACGTACTTCATCAGCCAGTAGAACACCGGCGTCCCTTCCCAGTGGCGGTGGCGGGGTCGCCCGGCCGCTCGGCCTGTCGGTCAGGAGGCCGGCCGGTCGTCAGGTGAGAAGCCTACGAAGCGCAGGCACCGCCCACAACGATCGATCAGGCTCGTTCGGAAGTTCGGCACGGCGGGCAGCCGGGTGGCGAACCGGCGGCGGAGGATCGCTCCGGCCGGCTGTGGTCGGCGACGACCGGCGGTACGCCTGCCTGGTGCTTCGCTGCGATCATCGGCGCATGGACGCCGCCCGGTACCGTTGCGCACTTCTCGGCCCGCACCCACGAGCCGGGTACCCGTCGCCGGCCGCAGCTGACGGTCGATCGAGGCATGGTCGACTCGGCTCCGCGGAAGCCGCGGCGGCCGACTCGCCCGGGCCGGCCGACTCGCCCGGCCGACGGCGACGAGCCGGATCAGCGACGAGCCGCGGGTCGTCCCGGCGCATTCCGCCCCCTCCCACCTCCTGACGCCCTCCGCACAAACGGACATACGACCCCGCCCGCGACCAGCGGCACGCCCGCCGAGTTTGGAAGACGCGACACAACGCACTCCCGCAACAGGGTCGTGACGTGTCACGATTCAAAGCACGGCGTGCGAGTCGCGCCGAGGGGCTGGGGCGGCCGCGCCGAAGGCGCGTTGAGGAGGGTGTCCGGTGACAGCGGGTGGGGCCCGCCGGGGACGGCGGGACAACGGGCTCGACGCGAGCGAGTACGCGATCGCCGGCGACGTGGATCCACGCGTCGGCGAACACCTGCTGGACGTCCTGGCCGCCGGTGGTATCGCCGCGTACCTCCAGCCGTCGGCCGATCTCAACCCGGTCACCCGCACCACCACGGTGCCGGCCCGGCCGGTGGACCGCCTCTACGTCGACCGTTCGCATCTGACGACCGCCCGCGACTACCTGAGCCAGCTCGCCGACGAGGGCCCGCCGGAGCAGTCCCGCCCCGACGAACCCGACATCGACGCGGAGTGGGCCCGGATCGTGGCCGGCTTCCACACCACGCCCGCCGCCGGCGCCAACCCGTGGCCGGCGGCCGAGGACATCGACGAGTCCAGCGGCCCGACCGGGGGCCCACTGGCCCGAACCGGCACCGACGAGACCGGCCCGACCGCTACCGACGTCCGCCGCCTGCCGTACGCGGCCGACATCTCGGGCGTGTCGCTCGGGCGCTCCGACCGGCACGACGAGCCGTCGCTGCTCGACGGGCTGGACACCTTCGGCGCCGACCTGCCGGACGACGAGGACGACCGCTACACCCCGCCTCCGCCGCCGCCACTGCCCCGGATCTCCAAGTACGCGGTGGTCGGCGTGCTCGCCGTGGTGGTCGGCTTCGTGCTCTTCCTCTTCCCGTCGTTGCTGCCGGTCGACCGTTCGATGGTCACGCTTGTCGGTTTCATCGGCATCCTCGCCGGTTTCGTCACGCTGGTCTGGCGGCTGCGTCCCGGCGGCGACGAGGACGACCGCGACCCGGACGACGGCGCGGTCGTCTGAGCGGTCGGTCACCCGGAGGTAACGGACCGCATTCCGGGACGGCGGTCGCCCGCAGCGGACGCGTGAGTGGTGTAACTTACGGTCAGTAGGAATACCGCTGTACGTCACGTCCCTCCGCTGACTGACCGGTTTTTCCTTCCTCGTGGCGGTCAGTCCCCTGCTGATCGGAATGCCCGAGATGCGACATAGTTCACTGGTGGTGGTGGCCAACCGCCTGCCCATCGACGACAACGCCGCCCCCGACGGCGCCTGCGAGTGGCGGCGCAGCCCCGGCGGGTTGGTGAGCGCGCTGCACCCGCTGCTGCGGCACACCCCCGCGACCTGGGTCGGCTGGGCCGGCGGCACCGGAGCCGCCCCCACCCTGCCCGACGTCGACGGCGTGCGTCTGCGCGCCGTCCCACTCACCGCCGAGGACCAGCGCGACCACTACGAGGGGTTCGCCAACTCGACCCTCTGGCCGCTTTACCACGACGCCGTCGAGCAGCCCGAACACCACCGGCGCTGGTGGGAGGCATACCAGCGGGTCAACCGGCGGTTCGCCGAGGCCGCCGCGGACGTCGCCGAGCCGGGCGCGGTGGTCTGGGTGCAGGACTACCACCTGCACCTGGTCCCCGGCCTGCTCCGGGCGATGCGACCCGACCTGCGCATCGGCTTCTTCCTGCACGTGCCGTTCCCGCCGCCGGAGCTGTTCATGCAGCTCCCCCGCCGGGCCGAACTGCTGCGCGGGATGCTCGGCGCCGACCTGATCGGGTTCCAACGCGTCCAGGCCGCGCACAACTTCGCGCAGCTCGTGGCCAAGGTGCTGAACCTGCCCGCCACGGACCGGCGGATCGGCGTCGGCGACCGGGTCGTACGCATCGGCGCGTTCCCGGTCTCCATCGACACCGCCGAGATGGCCGCGCTCGCCACCCGTCCCGACGTCGCCGCCCGGGCGCAGCGGCTGAGGCAGGACCTCGGCCGCCCTGAGCGCGTGATCCTCAGCGTCGACCGGATGGACTACACCAAGGGCATCGAGCAGCGACTCAAGGCCTACAGCGAGCTGCTGGCGAGCGGGCACGTCAAGGTCCGCGACACGGTGCTGGTGCAGGTCGCCGTGCCGAGCCGGGAGCGGGTCGGGCAGTACCAGATCCTGCGGGAACGGGTGGAGCGCGAGGTCGGCCGGATCAACGGCGAGTTCGGCCGCGTCGGGGAGCCGGCGATCCACTACCTCACCCAGCCGTTCGACCGGGCCGAGCTGGCCGCCCTCTACCGGGTCGCCGACGTGATGGCGGTGACCCCGCTGCGCGACGGGATGAACCTCGTGGCCAAGGAGTACGTGGCCGCCCGGGTCGACGACACCGGAGCACTGCTGCTCAGCGAGTTCGCCGGAACGGCCGCCGAGCTGTCCCAGGCGTACCTGGTCAACCCCCACGACCTGGAAGGGCTGAAGGAGGGGCTGCTCGCCGCGCTGCGCGCCGCCCCGGCCGACGTGAGCAGACGGATGCGGGCCATGCGGGCGCACCTGCACGAGCACGACATCCGGGCGTGGGCGCGCTCGTACCTCAGCGCGCTGGACGAGACCGGCCCGCTGGTGCAGCGGATGGTGACCGCGACGGACGCCCTGCCCACCCAACCGGCCCGCTCCTCCGCCCGGGTCGAGCACCAGCCGGGCGGCTGACCCGGTCAGCGCGCCGCCGGCTCCTTCTCCAGCCAGTCCAGCAACGCGTCGACCGGCTCGCGCCAACGCGCGTCGAGCATCAGATCGTGCCCCATCCCGGGGAAGAGCAGCGGCGCCGAGCCGTAGCGGCGGGCCACCCGGTTGAGCGCGGCGGGCGGCACGACCCGGTCGTCGGGGCTGCCCAGCACCAGCACCGGCGGGTCCCCGACCGGCGGCTCCAGCTCGGGACGGGAGAGCAGCTGCCACTGGGCCCGCCGGCTCGCCCGGCCCAGCGCCGACACGTACCGCCGGGCCTCCGTGTCGGGCAACTCACGGCTGAACAGCTGCGCACGGCTGAGCCGCAACCGCCCGCCGAACGCCGCGGGCAGGGTGCCCGCCGGGTTGCGGCGCAGCGCCGCGCCGAGCGTGCCCCAGCCGCCAAAGACCGGCGAGGCCAGCACCGCCGCCCGGGCCGGATAGCGGGCCAGCGCGTGCGCCACCACGAGCGCCCCGGCGCCGTGCCCCACCAGCACCGCCTGGCGTGGCAGGCCCGCGGCCACCTGGACCACGTCATGGACGTACGACCGCAGCGACGTCCGCGGCGCGGCTTCGCTGCCACCGTGCCCGCGCAGGCTCAGCGCGTGCGCCGGGAACCCACGGGACACGGCGTGACTCAGCCAGTGCTCGGCGAACGCCCACGCCCCGTGTCCGAAGCCCGGTACGAAGAGCAGCGGCGGACGCCCCTCCTCCAGCTCCGTAGTCGCGCTGACCACCTCGCGCCGGACCGGTCGGACCGGCCGCGCCCACTCCTGCCCCCGAATGATCCGGACATTGCTCACGGATTCAGCCCTTCGTTCGCGACCGCGGGGCTCGCAGGCCCGCTGTGCCCGCTCACTTGCCCTCCAGGGAGTCGAGGGCGCGCTGGACGGCGCGCAGGTAGTCCACGTGGCCGACCTCGAACCAGTGCCGGGTGCTGTCCTTCACCGGGCCCGAGTAGCGCTCTCCCGCCCGGGCCTGGACGGTCGCGGCGAACGCGGCCGCCCGATCGGGGTGGGTACGGCGCAGCTGGAGCAGCCGGGCGAACAGCACAGCCTGCCAGTGCGCCAGCGTGAACAGACCCGAGTCCGGCTGGAGCAGGCCGACCACGGCCAGCGTCGGGTGCCCCGGCGCGAACGCGTTGAGCCAGAGGTTGGGGCGGCCGGTGCCGGAATCGTCGCCGAGCACCACCGGGTCGAGGAAGTCGAAGCGCGGCAGGTAGCCCGTGGCGAAGACGACCAGCTCCGGTTCGATCTGCCGGCCGTCGGTGAGCTGCACGCCGTACGGGCTGAAGCGGGCGACGTCCGGCACCGGCGTGATCGCGCCGTGCCCCACGTGGTAGACGAGCTGGCTGTTCGCGATCGGGTGGGTCTCGTACACCCGGTGGTCCGGCTTCGGCAGGCCGAAGCGGGTCAGGTCGCCGACGGTGAGCCGCAGCGTCGAGTGGTAGAGCCACTGCCGCATCCGCAGCGGCACCCGCAGCGCGAGCAACGCGTCGTTGACCTGGTCGGCGGGACGCCCGAGGACGTACTTCGGGGCGTACCAGTAGCCGCGCCGGGTGGAGTGCCAGCACTGGGACGCCTGCTGCGCCGCCTCGACGGCGATGTCGCAGCCGGTGTTACCGGCGCCCACCACCAGGACCCGTTTGCCGCGCAGTTGGGCCGGATCCTTGTACGAGGACGCGTGCATGACCTCGCCGCGGAACTCCTCCAGCCCCTCGTAGCTCGGCAACTTCGGCGACCAGTTGTGCCCGTTGGCGACCACCACGGCCGCGTAGCGGGAGGTGCGCTCGGGGCCGTACCCCCCGGTGCTGCGGGTGGTGACGTCCCAGCCCTCCCCCTCGACCGGTTCGACCCGGATCACCTCGGTACCGAACCAGATGTGCGAGCGCAGGTCGAAGTGGTCGGCGTACCGCTCGAAATAGGCCAGCAGCCGGCTGTGGTGCGGGTAGTCCGGCCAGGAGTCCGGCATCGGGAAGTCGGGGAACTGGGTGAACGGCCGGGACGAGATCAGGTGCGTGCTGGCATAGACCGGGCTGCGGTCGTGCCGCCAGTTCCACGCGCCGCCGACGCCGGTCTCCCGCTCGTAGCAGTCGACGCCGAAACCCTGTTCCCTGAGGTTCTTCATGGCGGTCAGGCCGCTGGCCCCGGCGCCGATCACGCAGACCGTTTCGCCCCGGTCGGAGACCGGACGGCCGTCGCGGCTCAGGGCGAGCGTGGTCGCCTCCGGATCGGGCCGGTCGGTGGAGGTGGACACCGGAACATCTCCTTCGTGCGGCACGGGCGCCGGTCGCCGCGAAATCCTCTCCACATCGGAGCCGGTTGTCCAGCCCTGGCGCGTACCGCGTGGTCGTGCCCGCCACCGTGTGCCGGCGCGGTGGCGCCGGCGTGGCCGGACGGTCTCAGCCGGTGACCGGCAGCAGCAGGTCGACCAGGACCGGGAAGTGGTCGCTGGCCCGGCGGGTCTGCGCAGTGTCCACCACGTCGTAGTCGACCACGGTGATCCGCGGGTCGACGAAGAGCGCGTCGATCCGCCGGCGGGGGTCCGCGCAGGAGTAGGTGAGCCGATCGGCGCGGTCGGCCGCCACCGCCGCGTCGGTGAGCCCGTGGGCAACGGCGGCCCAGGCCGGCCCGTCCGGTCCCTCGTTGAGGTCCGCGCCGGCCACGACGGGCGTGGCCGCGGCGTCCAGCTCCCGCTTGAACAGGGCGGCCTGCCCGGGACGCTCGGCCGGATCGGTGGACAGGTGCGACCCGGCCAGGGTGAACCGGGCGCCGCCGGGGACCACGCAGTCGGCGTACGCGGCGCCGCGCAGGTGCCGCCCCGGGGTGAGCGGGAACTGCCGGCACCGGGTGGCGAGCACCCGGACCCGCAGGCTGGTCAGCAGCAGATTGCCCATTGCGGGCAGGCCGCCACCGGCCACCACCAGGCCGAACGACTCGGCGAGCGCGGCCGACTTGTGCCGCCAGCGGAACCGCCGCGGCCCCTCCTGCACGATCACCACGTCCGGGGCCGCGCCGCGGACCACCGCGGCCAGCGCGGCCACGTCGTCGCGCTGGCCGTGGACGTTGTACGACACCACGCGCAGCGGCACACCGGAGCTCTCCGTCACGGCGTCCCGCCCGCCTACATCCGCCGGGCCAGGTCCGCGGCGCCGATGACGCCCGCGCGGTTGCCCAGCTCGGCCGGGCGGATCTCGGCGACCGGGAGCCGGCTGCGCTGGGCGAGCGATTCGAGGTAGGAGCGCCGGGTCGGGCCCATCAGCAGGTCACCGGCCTCGATCACACCGCCGCCGACGACCAGCACCTGCGGGTCGAGGATCTGGGCCATGTCCGCCAGGCTGGTGCCGAGCCAGCGGCCGACCTGCGCGAAGACCTCGATCGAGACCGGGTCGCCGCCCTTGGCCGCCGCGGTGACCATCGGCCCGGTGATCGCCTCGGCCTCACCGCCGGCCAGTTCCAGCAGCGCCGCGGCCCGGTCCGGCTCCTGTCGGGCGGCGGCGCGGGCGAAGCGGACCAGCGCGCTGCCGCTCGCGTACTGCTCGATGCAGCCGAGCCGCCCGCAGCCGCACTGGTGGCCGTCCGGCACGGTCAGCATGTGGCCCAGTTCGGCGGCGATGCCGTGCGCGCCGCGGACCAGCTGGCCGCCGAGCACGATGCCGCCACCCACGCCGGTGCCGATGGTGAACATGACCATCGAGTCGTCGGCGTGCCGGGCGGCCCCGTGGCGGAACTCCGCCCAGGCGGCCACGTTGCCGTCGTTCTCAACGATCACCGGCAGGCCGCAATTGTTGCTGACGTAGTCGCGCAGCGGCTCGTCGCGCCAGGCCAGGTTCGGGGCGAAGAGCACGGTGGAGCGACTGGCGTCGATCCAGCCCGCGGCACCGACGCCTACGGCCTCGATCGACCGGCCGGCGGCGAGGTCGCTGACCAGGTCCGTGATGACGTCCCGGGTCTTGGCGACGTTCTCGGCGGGGGTGTCCCGTCGGGCGTGCACGAGCACCTTGCCGGTCTCGTCCACGACACCGCCGGCGACCTTCGTGCCACCGACGTCGATCCCGATGGTCAGCGTCACCGCTGCCGCTCCCCTCTGCTGTGCTGCCCCGCCCGCGCCGGCAGTGCCGGCGAGTGCGGGATGTCCTTGGTCAGGCCCCGTCGCCCGGTGCGTCCGCGCCCACGTCACCGGGGGCACGCGACGCGGGCACCACGGGCCGGTCGGCCGGCGCCCTGCCGGCCGCCGGTGCGGCCGACCCGGCCTCGTCGACGGGCGGCACCGTGGCGGCCGGGGCGGTCACGTCGTCCGCCCGGGTCGCGGCGGACCATACGTCCTCCGCCGACACCGGCTGAGAATCATGCCCCTTACGGGTGGCCTCGCGCCACACGAGGTCGGTGTCTGACGCGCCACCTGCCGGTTCCGGGTGCGGGGACGCGGGCTGCGGGTGCGGACTCGCGGAGGCGAACGCGCGCAGGAGACTGGCCACGCCGGCCGCCAGATCGCCCGCGCCGGTGGCGAGTCTCTCGGCGAATTCCGGACTCGGGTCACGAAGCGCGGCGATACCGCGGCAGATGGGACAGATGCAACACTCGGCCGTTCCGGTGACGAAGCCGCCACCTTCCGGGCGGGACTCCCCGTCCGAACCGGACTCCGCGTCCGGCCGGCCGCTGTGACCGAGGACACCGCTCAAGATCCCACCGAGCGGGCCCCAGGGCCCCGCGGTGGGGTTCGCGGCGGCCAACCGCGCGGTCGCCAGCAGCGTGGCGACCAGTCGCTCCGCCTCCTCCCGGGCCGAGCCCGGATCCGTTGCCACCATGGTCGGCTCCTCTACCGTGGCGGCCGGGCCGCCGGACGCGTCACTGCGCCGCACCGGGTGCTTCTACCCGGCGCTTGAGCTGCTTCAACGCTGTATCCATGATCATTTTCTCGGCCTTGCGACGAAACATGCCGAGCATTCCGACGGAGAGCTCCACCTCGAGCGTGTACGTCACAGTCGTCGTGCCGTCCGGGTTACCCACCAGGTCGTACGAGCCCTGCTGCGCCCGCTGCATCTTCGACGGCGCCACCAGGTGCCACTCGATACAGGTCAGGTCCTCGGCATAGGCGTAGGCGAGCACGTACTCGTCGGCCATCACGCCCGCGTCGATGGTGAACCGGACCTGGCTCGCGTAGCCGTCCTCGTACTCCTCGACCACCTCGACGCGTCGCATCGCCTCGGTCCATTCCGGGTAGCGCGCGAAGTCGCAGATGACCGCCGCCACCTGATCCGGTGGTGCGTCGATGACGATCGACTGGGTGGAGGAGTCCGCCATGGGGGGAGGCTACCCGGCGCAGTGGCACGCCCGGCGGTCACCGCCCCCACGCCACACCCGGCAGGAACCTACCCGGAGCGCCCGGACGGCGGTACGGGTAGGTTTCGACAGAGCCGACCCGTGGGTGGCGGCCGGCCGACCAGTGCGAGCACGAGGGAGTGCAGGGTGCGCGAGTTCTCCGTCCCGCCGATCGTCACCGTCGGCGACTCCGCCAACCTCACCGACCCCGTCTGGGACAACGCGGAGGTCGCGCCCGACAGCGTGCAGTTCGTCCGGCCCACCGGGGCCGGCGACGGACCGGCCTGGACCGACGTCACCTGCCTGCAGTTCCGCGACGAGGTCGCCGCCGTGGCCCGGGGCCTGGTCGCGGCCGGCGTCCAGCCCGGTGACCGGGTCGGGCTGATGAGCCACACCCGATACGAGTGGACCCTCGTCGACTACGCGATCTGGGCCGTGGGCGGTGTCACGGTGCCGATCTACGAGACCTCCAGCACCGAGCAGGCCGCCTGGATCCTCGCCGACTCCGGCGCCGTGGCCTGCATGGTCGAGACCGACGCCCACGCCACCCTGCTGGCCGGCATGAGCGATCGTCTCCCGGACCTGCGCAACGTCTGGCAGATCGACCTCGGCGCGGTGGGCGAACTGGTCGCCGCGGGCGCGTCGGTCGACCCGGCGGAGATCGACCGGCGCCGCACGGCGTGCCGCGCCGGCGACGTCGCCACGATCATCTACACCAGCGGCACCACCGGCCGCCCCAAGGGCTGCGTCATCACGCACCGGAACATGTACGCCGACATCGCCAACGCCGTGCCCGTGCTGCCGAACCTGTTCAATCCGGGCGCCTCCACGCTGCTGTTCCTCCCCCTGGCGCACGCCTTCGCCCGGCTCATCCAGGTCGGCGTGGTGCACGCCCGGGCCACGATGCGGCACTGCGGCGACCCGAAGAACCTGGTCGCGGAGTTGCAGGAGTTCCGCCCCACCTTCCTGCTCTCCGTTCCCCGCGTCTTCGAGAAGGTCTACAACGCGGCCCAGCAGAAGGCCGAGGCCGACGGGAAGGGCGGCATCTTCGCCCGCGCCGAGCGGGTGGCCGTCGCGTACAGCGAGGCGTTGGACTCCCCCGGCGGGCCGGGCCTCGGGCTGCGGGCCCAGCACGCGCTCTTCGACCGGCTGGTCTACCGCAAGCTGCGCGCGGCACTCGGCGGCCGGTGCCGGGACGCCATCTCCGGCGGCGCCCCGCTCGGCGCGCGGCTCGGCCACTTCTTCCGCGGCATCGGCGTGACGGTGCTGGAGGGGTACGGGTTGACCGAGACCGCGCCCGCCGCCGCCGTGAACCTGCTCTCGGCCACCCGGATCGGCACGGTCGGCCGGCCGCTGCCCGGCGTGAGCATCCGCATCGAGGACGACGGCGAGATCCTCATCGCCGGCGAGCTGGTCTTCGACGGGTACTGGCGCAACCAGGAGGCGACCGCCGAGGTGCTCGCGGACGGCTGGTTCCGCACGGGCGACCTGGGCCGGCTCGACAACGACGGCTACCTCAGCATCACCGGCCGGAAGAAGGAGATCATCGTGACGGCCGGCGGCAAGAACGTCGCCCCGGCCGTGCTGGAGGACCAGGTCCGGGCACACCCGCTGGTCAGCCAGTGTCTGGTCGTCGGCGACCAGAAACCGTTCATCGCGGCGCTCGTCACCCTCGACGAGGAGGCGCTGCCGCGGTGGCTCGAGTCGGCCGGGCTGCCCACCGACACGCCGGTGGCCGAACTGCGCGAGCACGAAGGGCTGCGCGCCGAGATCCAGAAGGCCGTCGACGCCGCCAACGCCACGGTCTCGAAGGCCGAGTCCATCAAGGTCTTCCGGATCCTCCCAAGCGACTTCACCGAGGCGACCGGCGAGCTGACCCCGTCGCTCAAGGTCAAGCGCCAGGTCGTGCACAAGACGTACGCGGCGGAGATCGCCGATATCTACCAAGGCTGACTACCATCCGTCACGTGCCCGCCTCGACAACCGCCGCCCGACCTCACCCCCTCGCCGCCGCCGCGCGCCTGGTGATGCTGGCGCTGGTCGCCGTGCTGACCCTCTTCGCCACCCGCGAGCTGGCCCAACTCTGGTGGATCGCGCTGCTCGCCGTGGCCGGGCTGCCCGCCCTGCTGGCTCCGCAGCACCCGGTGATCGCCCCGCTCAGCCGGGTGGCCGAGGTGGTGGTGCTGGGACTGGCCGCGAGCCACGTGGCGGCGGTGGCCCTGGTCGGTGGGTCGATCCACGGCCTCGGGGCGTCCGCGGTGCTGCCGTACCTCGCGGTGCCGGTGACGGTCACCGCGCTGCGCCGCCGGTTCCGGGAGGGTGCCGCGCTGCTCGCCGTGGCCGCCGCCGCCCTGCTGGTCAGCGGCGTGCTCACCGAGGTCGACGGGGAACGGCAGATCATCCAACCGGGCTACCTGGCCGTCTGCGCGCAGTGGCTGATCCTCGCGGTGCTCGGGCTCTACGCCGCGCACACCCTGCACCACGTGATGCAGGCGCGCGGCGACGGCAAGCCGCAGCCGTACGCCGAGGCGACCCGCCTGCTCACCCAGCTGCGTACGGTGGCCCGGCAGCTGCCCGGCGCGACCCTGGACCCCGGCGGGATCTCCGAGCATCTGCTGGAGGAACTGCGCAACGTGGCGCCGGGCGACCGGGCGGCCGTGCTCTCGGCCAGCGGCGGGGGCCGGCTCGTGGTGCTCGCCCAGGTCGGTGTCGACCGGGTCGACTGGGAGACGACGCTCGACGCGGACTCGGCGATCGCCGACGCCTGGGCCAGCCAGCAGCCGCAGACCGCGGCCCGGTCGCAGGCCCGGTCGCACCCGGGCGGCGACGTCTCCGCGCTGATCGTGCCGCTGGTCGCCGGCGTCCGTACCGTCGGGCTGGTGGTGCTGGAGGCCGATGCCTCGCACGCCTACCCGTCGCCGGTGGTGTCGCGGGTGACCGCGCTGACCGGCCCGGCCGCGCTGCGGCTGGAGGCGGCGCTGCTCTTCGACGAGGTCCGCTCGCTGGCCACCAACGAGGAGCGGCAGCGCCTGGCCAGGGAGATCCACGACGGTGTCGCCCAGGAGCTGGTGATGGTCGGCTACGGCATCGACAACGCCCTGGCCACCGTCCACGAGGACGCGGACGAGACCGCCGAGGCGCTGCGTACGCTGCGCGGCGAGGTGACCCGGGTGATCACCGAGCTGCGGCTGAGCCTGTTCGAGCTGCGCAGCGAGGTGGACCGGCACGGCGGACTGGCCGCCGCGATCGCCGAGTACGCCCGCACGGTCGGCGCGTCCGCCGGCCTGCGGGTTCACCTGTCGCTGGACGAGTCGACGGCCCGGCTGCCCGCCGCCACGGAGGCGGAGCTGCTCCGCATCGCACAGGAGGCGGTGACCAACGCCCGCAAGCACGCCGGGGCGTCCAACCTCTGGGTCACCTGCGAGGTCGACCCGCCGTACGCGCAGATCGAAGTGTCGGATGACGGTCAGGGGATCGCTGACCAGCGGCCCGACGGGCGGTACGGTCTTGCGATCATGGCCGAGAGGGCGGAACGTATCCGGGGCCGGTTGGAGATTCGGCCACGGCGACCGAGCGGCACGACCGTGGCGGTGGTTCTCGGCACCTCGCCCCGGCGCGATAACGTGCGCGGTAGCGCAGCAGCAGAAGGGGAGTAACCCGAGGATGACCACAAGCCCGACACCGGCCGCCCGTACCAAGGTCCTTCTGGTCGATGATCACGACCTGATTCGGAAGGGCCTGCGGCACGCCTTCGAGCGGGACCGGCAGTTCGAGGTCGTCGGCGAGGCCGCCACGGCGGCGGAGGGCGTCCGCCAGGCGGGGGCACTGCAGCCGGACGTGGTGATCATGGATCTCCGGTTGCCCGACGGCAGTGGCCTGGAGGCGACCCGGGCGCTTCGCAAGTCCAGCGCCTCGATGGGCATCGTGGTGCTGACCATGTACGCCGGCGACGATCAGCTCTTCGGCGCACTGGAGGCCGGCGCCTCCGCCTTCGTGCCGAAGACCGCCCCGGCCGACGAGGTGGTGGCCGCCGCCCGGCATGCCGCCTCCTCGCCCAGCGCGTTCACCGCGGCCGACCTGGCCGAGGCGATGAAGCGCCGGCTGGCCCCGTCCGGGCCGCAGCTCTCCCCTCGTGAGGGCCAGGTGCTGCGGCTGCTCGCCGACGGCATGAGCGTGGCGGGCATCGCGAAGCAGCTCTTCGTGAGCGAGTCCACCGCCAAGACCCACATCTCGAAGCTCTACGAGAAGCTGGGTGCGGCCAACCGGGCGCAGGCGCTGATGACGGCGCTGCGGCTGGGCCTGCTCGAGGCGCCGGACGCGCCCAAGTTCTGACCGTTGCGCCGCCACCGGCGGCACGCCCCGGGACGCAGTGGATCCGCGCCGGCCGGACGGCCGGCGCGGATCTCGCGTATCGACCGGCGCCGGCTGCCCGAACTGGTCGCCGACTATGGTCACCCGGGCACTCGGGCGGGCAGAATACCGCGGTGGCGGGCGGGCAACGCGGCCCGCGCCGCCGACGGTTAGGGGTGAAGCGCATGCAGCGGCCGGACTGGGCACCCGAGACGATCGACATCGAACGCCCGAGCGTGGCCCGCATGTACGACTACTACCTCGGCGGCTCGCACAACTTCGCCGCCGACCGGGCCGCCGCCCAGGCGATGGTGGCCGCGGTTCCGGAGGCGCCCCTCATGGCCCAGGCCAACCGGGCGTTCCTCCGGCGGGCGGTGCAGTTCCTCACCGAGGCGGGCGTACGCCAGTTCCTGGACATCGGCTCCGGCATACCGACGGTGGGAAACGTGCACGAGATCGCCCGTCGGGCGGCGCCCGACTCCCGCGTCGTCTACGTGGACGTCGATCCGGTGGCGGTGGCGCACAGCCGGGAGATCCTCGCCGGCGACGATCGCGCCGCGGTGGTCCAGGCGGACCTGCGCCGTCCCGAGCGGATCCTCGCCCACCCGGACGTACGCGGGCTGCTCGACTTCGACGAGCCGATCGCCGTGATGGTCGTGGCGGTGCTGCACTTCATCGCCGACGACGACCGGCCCGCGGAGATCCTGGGCGTCCTGCGGGATGCGCTCGCGCCGGGCAGCCATCTGGTGCTCTCGCAGGCCAGCGACGAGGGACGCAGCGAGGACGAGCGCGCCGAGGCGCAGAACGTGTACCGGCACACCGACAATCCGCTCTGGGTGCGCGGCCGGCCCGAGCTGACCACCTTCTTCGACGGTTTCACCCTGGTCGAGCCGGGCGTGGTGTGGGTGCCGCAGTGGCGTCCGGAGTCACCGGAGAACGCGGAGGACGCGGAGCGGTCCGTCTTCATGGGTGGCGTCGGGCGGCTCGGTGGCTGAGCCGGCGCCGCTGCGGGCACCGTCGCGTCCCGGGACGTTCGCCCGTGCCTGGGCCAAGGCGGTCAGCGGTACCAGCTATTTGCCGATGCCCCAGGCGCAGCTGGAGGCACTGCTGCAACGTCTCGCCGACCAGTTGGCCGCCGCGCTGCGGACCGAGCCGTTCGACGTGCGCCCCGGTCACCGGGTCGGCGCCGAGCTGGTCGCCAACCACATCGCCTCGGTGGAGGGGCTCGGCCGCACGGTCGAGGTACTCCAGCTCCGGCTGATCCGCGACCTGGGCCTGGTGGGCGACGACGTCGAGGACCGGATGGCCCGGCTGCTCGCCGCGGTGGCCACCGGGTACGCCCGGGCGCTGCGCGACCGCACGCTCGACGAGCAGGAGTCGATCCGGCGGGCCGCCATGATGGCCCGTACGCAGGCGGAGCGCGCGTTGCGCGACAGTGAGGCACGGTTCCGCCGCCAGGCCACCCACGACCCGCTCACCGATCTGCCCAACCGGGCGCTCTTCACCGAGCGGCTCACCGCCGCGCTCAAGGAGCCCGGCCGGGGCGGGCAGCGGATCGGGCTCTGTTTCGTCGACCTCGACCGGTTCAAGGTGGTCAACGACTCGCTCGGCCACCAGGTCGGCGACCGGCTGCTCATCACGGTCGCCGAGCGGCTGCGCCGGGCCCTCGACGGGCACCTGGTCGCCCGGCTCGGCGGGGACGAGTTCGTCATCCTGGTGGAACGGACCGGCGGCACCGACGACGTGGTCGCGGTGGCCGACGCGGCGCTGGCCGCGGTACGCGAACCGGCCACCGTGGACGGTCACGAGCTGGTGGTCACGGCGAGTATCGGCATCGCGGAACGGCAGGTCGCCGACACCACGCCGAGCGACCTGATGCGCGCCGCCGACAGCACGCTGCACTGGGCCAAGGCGGCCGGTGGTGCCCGGTGGGAGGTCTTCGACGCCGAGCGCAACCGGCGGGAGCTGGCCCGGTACGCCCTCTCGGCGGCCATCCCACCCGCGTTGGAACGGGGCGAGTTCTATCTCGACTACCAGCCGCTGACCTCGCTGCGCGACGGCAGTCTGCTCGGTGTGGAGGCGCTGGTGCGGTGGCGTCACCCGGAGCTCGGCGTGCTGCAACCGGGCAGCTTCATCGGCCTGGCCGAGGAGACCGGGCTGATCGTGCCGCTCGGCGCCTGGGTGCTGGCCGAGGCTTGCCGCGAGGCGGAACGCTGGTCGGCGCAGGGCGGCCGGACGCCTTTCGTCAGCGTCAACCTGGCGGTGCGTCAGGTGCACCGGCCGGGCCTGGTGCAGGAGGTGCACGCCCTGCTGGAGCGCACCGGGCTGCCGCCGGAACGGCTCCAGTTGGAGATCACCGAGAGCACCATGATGAGCACCAACGAGGAGCCGGTACGCGCCCTGCGCGGCCTCGCCGATCTCGGCGTACGGATCGCCATCGATGATTTCGGCACCGGCTACAGCAACCTGGCGTACCTGCGGGACCTGCCGGTTACCGAGCTGAAGGTGGCCGGTGAGTTCGTCGCCGGGCTGCGCGCGCCGGCGGCCGATCCGGGCGGCCGTACCGACGAGCGGATCCTCGCCTCGCTCGTGTCGCTGGCGCACGCGCTCGATCTCACGGTGACCGCCGAGGGGGTGGAGACGGCCGGTCAGGCCGAACGGCTGCGGGCGATCGGCTGCGACGCCGGCCAGGGGTGGCACTTCGGGCGTCCCGTGCCGGCGGAGCGGATTCTGGAGCGCGTCGGCTGACAGTAGACACTGTCTACGCCCCACTGGTAGACAGTGTCTATGTCGAATTCCGAGCCGGACGTCCGCACGCGGCTGGTCGCAGCCGGGGTGGACCTGGTGCGCGAAGAGGGCCACGGGGCGGTCTCACTGCGGGACATCGCCCGCCGGGCCGGTGTCTCGCACGGCGCGCCCCGACGCTACTTCCCCACCCATCTCGACCTGCTCTCGGCGATCGCCCGGCAGGGGTACGCCGACCTCGGCGCCCGGATCGCCGCGACCATGCGCGACGCCGGACCCGACCCGCGCGAACGTCTCCTCGCCCTCGGCCGGGCCTACCTCGACTACGCCGCCGCGCAGCGCGGGATGTTCGAGCTGATGTTCCGCCACGACCTGCTGAACAGCGGTCGGCTCGGGCTACGCGACACCAGCCTGCCGCTGTTCAACCTGCTGGTCGACCTGCTCGCGCAGACCCGGCGACCGACCGACGCCGACGCCACCGTCCTCGCCGGCGCGCTCTGGGCCAACCTGCACGGCCTCGCGCAGCTCTGGGCGTGGGGGAGCCTCCAACTCGCGACCGGCGCCACCGACGACGACACGTTGCTGCGGGCCGCGCTCGACGCGCACCTCGGCCCCGCCACCGCCTGACGAGTCCCGCATCCGATCGGAGGAACCGTGCCCCTGCTCTACGAACTCGGCAAGCTGACCGTCGGAAACGCGTTGCGGCTCGCCTGGCAGCCACGGGTGGAGGGCCTCGTGCACGTGCCCCGACACGGTGGTGCCATTCTCGCCGGCAACCACCTCTCGGTCGCCGACGAGCTCTTCCTGGCCGCCGTGACACCCCGCCGCATCGCCTTCTGGGCCAAGTCGGAGTACTTCTCCGGCAAGGGTGCGCGCGGCTGGCTCAGCCGCCGCCTCGTCGGCGGCATGGGCGCCATCGCGGTCGAACGCGCCGGTGGCCGGGCGGTGCTCAGCGCGTTCGACGCCGCCGTGCCCGTGCTCCGCGCCGGTGGTCTCGTCGCCGTCTTCCCGGAGGGCACCCGCTCCCCCGACGGACGGCTGCACCGCGGCCGTACCGGCGTGGTGCGGCTGGCCCGGGACGCCGAGGTGCCGATCATCCCGGTCGGAATCCTCGGCACCGCGCAGGTGCTGCCGATCGACGCCCGGCTGCCCCGCCGGCACCCGGTGACGCTACGGTTCGGGCCACCGATCCCGGTGGCCGGGCGCATCCACGGGCCACGCGACATCCGGACCCTCACCGACGAGGTGATGGCCGCGATCCAGCGGCTGACCGGCCAGGAGTACGTGCCCCGGTACGCCCCGAGGCGGGAGACCCTGGCCGCCTGATCCCGCCCTCACCCTGCCCTGCCCTCACCGACCGACCCCGCCCTCGCCCTGCCCTCGCTGTGCGACCGGCCCCGCCCTCGCCCTGCCCTCGCCCTGCCCTCGCCCCGCCCTGCCCTCGCCCCGCCCTGCCCTCGCCCTGCCCTGCCCTGCCCTCGCCGTCGACGGGCGCGGGACCCGGTGCCGCCCACGCCCCGTTCCCGGCCCCGGGATCGTGTTCCGTCCTGGAGGTAGTGGGATCCTCAGCGCGGGATCGCACTACATCCAGGATCGAGCGTGATCTTGCGAGCGCCGCGGCCACGCCGCGGACCAGCCATGCCGTCGCCTGCGGTGCCGTGGGCGGGTGTCAGCCGGCGAGCAGGGCGGCCATCCGCTGGGCCTGGGTCTCCCAGCGCCACTCCTGCTCCACCCAGGCCCGCCCGGCGGCACCGAACTGCCGGGCCAGGTCCCGGTCGGCGAGCAGCCGGGAGACCCGGTCGGCGAGTTGGTCGACGTCGCGGCCGTTCACCACGTACCCGGTCTCCCCCTCGCGTACCGCGTCCGGCGCGCCGCCGGAGTCGCCGGCTACCACCGGCAGGCCGGTCGCGGACGCCTCCAGGTAGACGATGCCGAGGCCTTCCACGTCCAGCCCACGGTTGCGGGTGCGGCACGGCATCGCGTAGACGTCGCCGGCCGCGTAGTGCGCTGGCAGCTCGGCAGCGGGCACCGACCCGGTGAAGACCACGTCCCGGTCCACCCCGACCTGGCGGGCCACCTTCTCGAGCGTGGCCCGGTACGGCCCACCACCGACCACCAGCAGAGCGGCGTCGGGGACCCGGCGGATGATCTCCGGCATGGCTCGGATGAGCATGTCCTGACCCTTGCGTGGAACCAGCCGGGACACGCAGACCACGACCGGGCGGTCGGAGAGCCCGAGCCGGGCCCGCACCGGCTCGCCGTCGACATCCGGGTGGTACGTGTCGACGTCCACCCCGGGCGCGAGCCGGTGCAGCTCGGTGAGCCCGGTCAACGCCCGGGCCAGCCGGACCCGGGTGTACTCACCGAGGTACGTGGTCACGTCGACGCCCCGCCCGATGCGGCGCAGCGCCGCCCGGGCGCCGGGCAGCGCCGCCCAGCCGATCTCGTGCCCGTGCGTCTGCGCCACGATTCGGCGGATGCCCGCCCGGCGGCGTAGTCCGCCGGCGAGCAACCCGAGCGGGGCCGCCGCGCCGAACCACACCGTGTCGCAGTCGTACGCCCGGGCGAGCCGCGCGGCCCGCCGCGCCACCAGCGGGGTGGGCAGCAGCACCCGGGTGCGTTCCCGGATCACCTCGAACGGCTGGTCGGCGTCGAACTTCTCCGCCCCGCGCCAGGTGGACGCGTAGACCACCACCGAGCCGGTGGGCTGGCGCACCGCGAGATTGTGCACGAAGGACTGGATCCCGCCGGGGCGGGGCGGGAAGTCGTTCGTGACTAACAACGTCCGGCTCATCTGCCGGCCTCCCTGGCGTAGGCGCGGGCGGCGGCCATCCGCTCGACAGTGGACGGGTGGGTGGCGGAGTAGAGGTATTCCCAGCGCGGCGGGTCGGGGTCGGCCAGGTTGACCGTGGCCAGCCGGCGCTGCATGGACTCGAAGGCGGCCGGGTCCTCGGTGAGCGCGAGCGCGTGCGCGTCGGCGCGTGCCTCGACCCGCCGGGAGATCAGCGCCTGGACCGGCGTGGCGACCAGCCCGGCGACCGTCACGAGGGCCACCAGCAGCGGGAACGCGCGCGGCTGGGCGACCGAGTCAACGCCGGCCAGCCTCAGCAGTGGGGCCCACGAGCCGATCAGGTAGAGCGCGACCACCGCCGCGGCGGCGCCGAGCGCGCCGGTCAGGGTGCCCACCGTGACGTCGCGGTCGCGGGCGTGCCCCAGCTCGTGCGCCACGACTGCGGTCACCTCCTCCGGCGGGGCCTCGCGCAGCAGGGTGTCGTAGACGACCACTCGTCGGGTCGGCCCGATACCAGAGACGTACGCGTTGACCGCCCGCGTCCGGCGGGACGCGTCGGCGACCAGGACGTCCCGCACCGGTACGCCGTCGCGCGCCGCCATCGCCATCAGCTCGGTACGCTGCGGGCCCTGCTCCATCGGGGTGAACCGGTTGAACACCGGTTCGACCAGCACCGGCAGGACGAAGGAGAGCAGCACCACCAGGCCGGCCGCCCCGGCCGCGCCGAACGCCCACCACCAGCGTGGGGCGAGCCGGATGACCGCGTAGAAGCCGAGCAGCGCCACCGCGCCGACGACCGCGCTCACCGCGTACGACTTGAGCAGGTCGATCACCCAGCCGGCCCAGCCGTTGGTGCTCAGCCCGTAGCGGGTGAGCACGGCCTGCCGCCAGGCGGACAACGGCAGCGTGACCAGGTCGGCGATGAGCACCACGGCGAGACCGCCGAGCACGGCCTGGGCGATCCAGTGCCCGCCGAAGGGGCGTCCGGCCAGCTCGATCAACCGGCTACCAAGCGGGGTCAGCCCGAGGGCTAGGGCGATCAGCAGGCCCACCACGATGCTCGCGTAACCGGCCGGGCGCAGCGCGGCCCGGAACTCACGCCCGTGCGCCACCTGGTCGGCCGGCAGGGCGCGCAACGCGGCGAGCTGGTCGGCGCGGGGCGCCGGTGGACGGTTCCAGGGGATCAGCAGCGCGGTGGTGACCACCAGCGCGAGGGCCAGCCCGGCCAGCGCCAGCAGCGCCCAGCCGCGCGGGCTCATCGCGGCACCCCGCCGCGCGGGCGCCCGTTACCGCCCCGCGATACCCGCGTCATTCCGCGCTCCTCCCGCTGTGACCGCCAATCCTAGGGCTCCCGCCCGCCGCCGCGGCGCCGTGGCCCGCACGCTCACGCCGAGCGGCGGCCGGGACGCGACAACCGCGGTCCCCGTACCGGTGCGCGCCACGGATCGCCGGTCGTGCCGCCGCCACCTCGAAGCGCCACCTCGAAGCGCCGCCCGATCGATCTCACCGGAACCCGCCGGGGACGGGCCGGAGCCGCCCGGGGACGGGCCGGAGCCGCCCGGGGACGGGCCGGAGCCGCCCGGGGACGGGCCGGAGCCGGCCGGCGTCGGCGCGGTGGAGTGGGAGTCAGGCGATCCGGCGGCGGCGCAGCGGCCGGGGCTGGGCGGCCGGCGGCCGCGGCGCGGGCAGCACCTCCACCCCGAACCCGGCGCGGACGAACATCTCGATCGCCCGGTGCTCGGCCGGGCCGAGATCGGCCGTGGGGGAATCCTCGTCGAGCAGGGCGGTCACCAGGCAGCCGGAGCAGCCGGCTCCCCGGATGCGGCACCGCTCGCAGTCGATGAGCATGAACGCCTCCTGACGGGTTGCGGCGGCCTGGACGACCGGAACGTCGCCACCCGACCACCGTCGGTCATGCCCACGCTATGCGTCGGGTACGACAGAACCGGACAACGAGCCCCGAACCCGCGCCGATCAACTCGACGTCAATGAAGTCGGGGCATCAGCGGCACGGCGTCACCCCGACTTCATGCAACGCGAGTGGATCACCCGAGCAGGTGGGTGCCCGCCGCGCAGGTGCGCGAACCGAGGGCCCGGAGCGGGTCAGGACCCGACCCGGAGCGGGTCAGCACCCGACCCGGAGCGGGTCAGGAGCGGGCCAGCCGGCGCAGCAGCGAGTCCGCGCCGAGCGGGTACGCGCCGTGCCGGCGTACTCCGTCGGCGACCTCACGGTCGGAGGAGATCACCACCACCGGCCGGCCGGGCGGCTCGGCGCGGACCAGACGCCGGATCAGGTCGTCGGCGGTCTCCCCCTTGCGGGAGAAGAGCACCCGCACGCCGCGCGGGGTGGGCGGCAGCCCGGGGATGCGCTCGGCGCCGTCGAAGACCACCGTCACCTCGTCGCCGGTCTGCGCGGCGATCCCACCCAGCCCCGTGATCAGGCGCTTGCGCTGCTGTTCCAGCGACATCTCGCCGAAACCGCGCTTGGTGACGTTGTAGCCGTCCACCACCAGGTGCGCCCGAGGCAGGGCGAGCAGCTGGTCCAGCCGGGCCGGGTCGTCGGTGTCCCGGGCCCGCGTCGCGGCGCCGGTCGCGGTGCCCGGCTGGTCGGCGAACGCCTCGGCCACGAAGTCGGCCGGGAGGGTGTCGACCGGATCGAGCGCCAGCTCGCGGCGCAGCCCGACCGAGGCCTGGCTGATCGTCTCCAGCAGCAGCCATAGCCGGGCGTCGTCGATCGAACGGGCCTCCTTGGCGCTGGAGCGGGCCGCGCCGGCGGCGGCCTCGGCCTCGGCCAGCCGGGCCCGGACCCGGCGCAGCTCCGCCTCGGCGTCGGCGGTCGCCCGCGCCGCCCGGCCACGCTCGGTGGCGAGCAGCTCGTTGGCCCGCCGCTCCCGGGCCTGCGTCTCGCGCAGGGTACGGGCCAGCTGCCGGGCCTCCTCACGCTGCTGACCGAGCTCCTCACGGACCCGGGCCAACTCGTCCCGGAGCTTCTCCGCCTCGACCCGGGCCACCGCCCGGTCGTGCTCGGCCCGGGTGGCCCGCTGCTCCGCCTCGCGTACCAGCTCGGCGACGACCGCGCTGTCCGCCTCGGCGCGTACCGCCGCGCCGCTCGCCTCGATGAGGTCCCGCCAGCCGCGCGGTCGGGCCAGGTAGGCGAGGGCGGCCACCTCCACCGGGTCGGCGGCGGCCGGGGCGGTGCCCTCGACCACGGCGGCGCCGAGGTCGCCGGCGTCGGTCAGCACCCGGGCGCTGACCCGCTGCCGGAAGAGCGGGTCAGCGGTGAGCTGGGCGGCGATCGCCGGAGCGCCGAGCCGGGCCCGGCGGTTGGGCGCGAACTTGGCCACCCGGCGCAGCGGCACGGGCACCTCGTCGGCGGGGAGACCGGGCAGCACCGCGGCGGTGAGGGTCACGATCCGCTGCCGTACCGGCTCGGGCAGGACCGGCTCGGGCTCCGGAGCGCCGCCGCCGTCGGCCGCCGGGTCGGCAGCGTCCGTGGCGGTCTCGGCGCCGACGTCAGCAGGGGTCACCGCCTCGTCCGATCCGGCCGGCCCGCCCACCACACCCTCGTCGCGCGCAGCGGCGGCCCGGCCCTCCGGCGGGAGGCGGTCGTCGTACGGCTCGGTGAGGGGCATGTGGCAAGTCTCCCACCGCAGCCGGGCCCACCGCCCGGTGAGTGAGCCGATCTCTCATCCTAGCCTGGTGGTGACTGATGGGACTGCTGAGAACGGAGTGTCGGACCGGAGCGTTACGGTGCCGCGGATGGCACAGGCGGAGTACGTCCAGCAGACGCTGGCGGGCCTCGACACCACCCCTGGCGGCGGTATCGACCCGGCCCTGCCGCTGTACGCGACCACCTTCGTGGTGGTCGACCTGGAGACCACCGGCGGCGCTCCCGACGAGGGTGGGATCACCGAGATCGGCGCGGTCAAGGTGCGCGGCGGCGAGGAACTGGGTGTGCTCGCCACCCTGGTCAACCCGGGGCAGCCGATCCCACCGTTCATCACCGTGCTGACCGGTATCACCGAGGCCATGGTGGTGCCGGCCCCGCCGATCGAGCAGGTGCTGCCGAGTTTCCTGGAGTTCATCGCCGACGCCGTGCTGGTCGCGCACAACGCGCCGTACGACGTCGGCTTCCTCAAGGCCGCCTGCGCCCGGCACGGCTACCGCTGGCCCAACCCCCGGGTGCTGGACACGGCCGCGCTGGCCCGCCGCGTACTGACCCGCGACGAAGTGCCCAACCGCAAGCTCGGCACCCTCGCCGCGTACTTCCGCACCGCCACCCCGCCGAGTCACCGCGCCCTGGACGACGCCAAGGCGACCGTGGACGTGCTGCACGCGCTGATCGGCCGGCTCGGCGGGCACCGGGTGGATACCGTCGGCGACGCGATCGAGTTCGCCAAGGCGGTCACCCCCACCCAGCGCCGCAAGCGGCACCTGGCCGAGGGGCTGCCGAAGTCCCCGGGCGTGTACATCTTCCGCGCCGCCGACGACCGGCCGCTGTACGTCGGCACCTCCGGTGACATCGCCACCCGGGTTCGCAGCTACTTCACCGCGGCGGAGAAGCGGGCCCGGATCTCGGAGATGCTCGCCGCCGCCGAGCGGGTCGAGGCGGTCGAGTGCGCGCACTCGCTGGAGGCGGAGGTCCGGGAGCTGCGGCTGATCGCCGCGCACGCCCCGCCGTACAACCGTCGGTCGAAGTATCCGGAGCGGATGCTCTGGCTCAAGCTCACCGACGGGCACTACCCGCGGCTGTCGGTGGTTCGCGAGCTCGCCCCCACCGACCGGGCCTACCTCGGGCCGTTCACCTCCCGGCGCACCGCCGAGCTGGCCGCCGCCGGCTTCTACGACGCGGTGCCGTTGCGACAGTGCACCCACCGGCTCTCGCTGCGTACTGTCACGCCGGCCTGCGCCCTGGCCGAGCTGGGTCGCTGCCCGGCGCCGTGCGAGCACCGGATCAGCCCCGAGAGGTACGACGAGGACGCGGCCGCCCCGTTCCGCGCGGCGACCGCCGACGACCCGCAGGTGGTGGTGGACGCTCTGCTGGCCCGTATCGAGGCGCTCTCCCGCGACCAGCGCTACGAGGAGGCCGCGGTGGTCCGCGCGCGACTGGTGGCGCTGTTGCGCGCGGCGGTACGGATGCAGCGGCTGGCCGCGCTCACCGGCATCGCCGAGCTGGCCGCGGCCCGTCCCGCCGCCGGCGGTGGCTGGGAACTGGCGCTGGTCCGGCACGGCCGGTTGGCCGGCGCCGGCGTGTCCCCGCCGGGCGTCCATCCCCGACCGACGCTGACCGCGATCCGGGCCACCGCCGAGACGGTCCTGCCCGGTCACGGGCCGGTCCCCCGCGCCTCCGCGGAGGAGTCCGAACGGATCCTGTCCTGGTTGGAACGACCGGAGACCCGGTTGGTCGAGATGTCCTCCGGATGGTCGTCCCCGGTACGTGGCGCGGCACGGTTCCGCGGCCTCCTGGCCAAGGCGGAAGCCGCTGCGGCCCATCAACTCTCGACCGAACGCTCATGACCAACTGACCGATCGGACTACGTCTACTCCCTTAGGCTGTTAGAGAAGTGCATTCCTGCCCGATTCGTGGGCCTGCTCCCGGTTGCCGGTCGCCCGGCGGCCGCGGGGCCGGGGTGAGGAGGTGTCCCTCGTGGACGTCGACGCCGGACACGGCGCCGCCCTGGGGGGCGCGCTTCCCACCCGAGCAGGTGACCTGCCACTGACCCGCCGACTCCGGTCGCTGCTCAACTGGCCCACCACCGAGTCCGACCCGGTCAGCCAGCTGGTACGCGCACACCGCGCCATCCACGCCGGCGCCGACCCCGCGGTGCTGCGCCGGGCGTACGCGATCGCCGAGACCATGCACCGCGGGCAGTTCCGCAAGAGCGGCGAGCCGTACATCACCCACCCGCTCGCGGTCGCCCAGATCTGCGCGGAGCTCGGGATGGACACCACCACCCTCGTCGCCGCGCTGCTGCACGACACGGTCGAGGACACCCGCTACACGCTCCAGGCCCTCTCCGACGACTTCGGGGCGGAGGTGGCCCACCTGGTCGACGGGGTCACCAAGTTCGACAAGGCCTTCTACGGCAAGGCCGCCGAGGCCGAGACGATCCGCAAGATGATCATTGCGGCCGGCCGGGACGTCCGGGTCCTGATCATCAAGCTGGCCGACCGGCTGCACAACATGCGTACCCTCGGCGTCCGGTCGGCCGCCTCCCGAGAGCGGATCGCCCGCAAGACCGAGGAGGTGCTCGTCCCGCTCTGCGACCGGCTCGGCATCCAGACGCTCAAGCGGGAGCTGGACGACGTGGTGCTGCTGCACCTGCACCCAGAGGAGCACGCCCGCATCGCCCGGCACGTGCACGACCGACCCGGCTGGGACGCGTACCTCGCCCAGGTGGTCTCCCAGGTCAAGGTGGCGCTGCGCCGCGGCCGGGTCGACGCCGAGGTGGCGCCCCGCCCCCGGCACCTCTACTCGATCTGGAAGGACACGGTCGCCGGCGATCACAGCGCCCCGTACGACCTGCCGCGCATCGCCGTGGTGGTCGACGGCCCCCCGACCGACTGCTACGCGGCGCTCGGCGCGGTCCACGGGCTCTGGCGCCCGATGCCGGGCCGGTTCAAGGACTACATCGCCTCGCCCAAGAACAACCTCTACCGCTCTCTGCACACCAGCGTGTGCGGGCCGCGGGACCGCACCGTCGAGGTGCTCATCCGCACCGAGGAGATGCACCGCTCTGCCGAGTACGGCATCGCCGCCGACTACCGCTTCCCGCGAGTGGGCGGCGGCGCGGGCGGCGCCGAACAGCTCGCCTGGCTGCACCGGGTGCTCGACTGGGAACAGGACGCCGCCGACCCGGCCCAGTTCCTCGAGTCGCTGCGCTGCGACCTGGCCGAGGCCCAGATCGAGGTCTTCTCCGAGGGGCGGCAGATCGTGCTGCCGGCCGGCGCCACACCGGTCGACCTCGCATACGAGCTCGGCACCGACCGGGGTGACCACTGCCTGGCCGCCCGGATCAACGGGAGACTCGCCCCGCTCTCCTCGGAGCTGGACGAGGGCGACGTCGTCGAGATCTTCACCGAGAACGACGCCGACAACGGCTTCGAGGCGGAGGCCGCGCCGCGCGGTCCTCGCCGGGAGTGGCTCAGCTTCGTGAAGTCCCCGCACGCGCAGATGCAGATCAACCGCTGGTTCGCCGAACACACCGAACCGGGCATCTCGATCAACGACAAGGTGCGCCTCGGCCGGGCCACCCTCGGACTCACGCTCCGTCAGCACAACCGAGGGCTGGCGAGCGACCTGCCGCTGCTGCGCCTCGCCGAGGAACTCGGCTACCCCGACCTGGAGACGCTGCTGGTCGCGGTTTTCGACCGGGTGATCGAGCCGAACGAGGTGGTCCGGCAGCTCATCGATCTCGTCGACCACCGCCAGTGACCAGTAGCCCCCGCCGGGCACGAGCCGCATTCGTGACCATTAGCCTGATGTCATGATCCCCCGCTCGCGCGCCACCGGCAGGGCCATCGGCTATCAGGTCTTCTACCGGCTGCCGCTGCCGCTACGCCGTCGACTGGTCCGGCTGGCCGTACCGAAGTACATCGTCGGCGCGGTCACCCTGGTTCGCGACGCCGAAGCCGAAGGGGCGGGACGGCTGCTCCTGCTCCGCCAGCCGCCCGGCAAGGGCTGGACGCTGCCCGCCGGGCTGCTGCAACGGCGTGAGGCCCCGGTGGTCGGCGCGGCCCGTGAATTGTACGAGGAGTCCGGCATCCGGCTCTCCCCCACCCAGCTCAGTCCGGCCGTACCCAACGCGGTCGTGCACGCCAAGGGCTGGGTGGACGTCGTCTTCACCGCGGAGGTGCCGGCGTCCACCACCGAGCTGAAGGTCGACGGCGCCGAGGTCTTCGAGGCCGCTTGGCATCCGCTGGACGACCTGCCCCAGCTCAGCTGGGCGACGGCCCGCCTGCTCGCGCACTACGGCATCGGCCCCCTGGTGGGGCAGTTCCCGCCGCCCGTACCCGACACGAAGGTGTGAGCGTGCTGCCGGCCGGCGTGGACGACCTCTGTGCGGTGGTGCTCGCCGCCGGTGAGGGGACCCGGCTACGGCCGCTCACCGAGCGGACGCCCAAGGCGCTCTGCCCGGTCGGAAACGTGTCGCTGCTTGACCGGGCGCTCGCCCGGATCGCCGGACTCGGTCCGTCCGGGCCGGCCCGGGTCGCGGTGAACGCCTGCTACCTGGCCGACCAGGTGGTCGAGCACGTCGGGAACCGCGCCCACCTCTCGGTCGAGCCGGGTGACCCGCTCGGCACCGCGGGCGGGGTCGCGAAGCTGAAGGACTGGATCGCCGGGCGACCGGTGCTGGTCGGCAACGCCGACGCGTACCTCGCCGACCCGGCCGCCGAACCCGGACCGGACATCGCGGCGCTGCTCGCCGGCTGGGACGGGAACGAGGTACGACTGTTGGGTCAGCCGGCCGCCGATCCCGGCGCCCCCGGGACGTTCGCCGGGTACGCGTTCACCGGGTTCTCACTACTGCCCTGGCGGCTCGTCCGCGACCTGCCGGTCGAATTCGGCGACCTGGTACGCGCCGTGTGGCGACCGGCCGAGACGGCGGGCGCGCTACGGGTGATCCCCTACCGTGGCACCTTCTACGACACCGGCACCCCGGCCGACTACCTGGCGGCCAACCTGCACGCGGCCGGCGGTGACGCCCTGGTCGATCCGGCCGCCACGGTCACCGGGCGCTGCCGGGAGTCGGTGGTCGGGGCGGGCGCAGTGGTACACGGCGAGGTCGTCCGTTCGGTGGTCTGGCCCGGCGCGACGGTGCGGGCCGGCGAGCGGCTGCACGAGGTGATCCGGGCCGGCGACGACCTGACCGTGCCGGCCGGCCGGGCGTGGTCTCATTGGACAGGCCCTAGAGTGAGCGACGACGTCGACGAACGGAGAACCTTCCCGTGATCACCGCGATCGTGCTGATCGACTGTGCCACCGACTCCATTCCCGAGGTGGCCGAGACCCTGGCCAACCTTCCCGGCGTCAGCGAGGTCTACTCGGTCGCCGGTCACGTCGACCTGATCGCCGTGGTCCGCGTACGCGAGTTCGACCAGATCGCCGAGGTGATCGCGGGCAGCATCTCGAAGGTGCCGGGAGTGAGCAACACCGAGTCGCACATCGCGTTCCGGGCGTACTCCCAGCACGACCTCGAGGAGGCGTTCGCGATCGGTCTGGCCAACGCCGACTGACCACCCCGCCTTCGCCGGCCGCCGCGGCCAGGCTCGGCCGTGGCCGGCGTGATGCTCCCGGACCGGGCGGCTGACGGTGGACGAGCAACGGCCGGTCCATCGCCCGATGGACCGGCCGTTCGTGTTTCCCGAGGTCAGCTCACGCCCGGAGCCGGGGCCTCGGTGGTGCCGCCGCCCGGAGCGGGCGACTCGGTCTCGGTACCGCCCGGAGCCGGCGACTCGGTCTCCGTACCGCCCGGAGCCGGCGACTCGGTCTCCGTACCGCCCGGAGCCGGCGACTCGGTCCCCGTGCCGCTGGGGCTCGGCGTACCGGAGGCGCTGGCCTGCGGGACCGGAATGCCCAGCTGCTGAGCCAGCTGGACCAGCTCGTCATAGTGCGTCTGGAGGGCCGGCAGCGCGGTCTGCGCCAGCTGGATCACCGACTGCTCGGATCCCTGCGAGATCTCCGTCTGGGTGGCCTGGATGGCCTGCAGGTGGCCGGCCAGCTCCGCGGTCACCCACTCCTTGTCGAAGTTCTTGCCGCTGGCGTTGTTCAGCCGGTCGATCACCGCCTGCTGGTCAGCGGTGGGCCCCTTGGGCAGCTGCACGTTGAGCTGGGAGGCGGTCTGCTGCACCGTCTGGTCCAGCTGCGTGTGGTCCGTCACGAACATCTTGCCGAGGTCCTTGACCCGCTGGTTCTGGCCCTTCTGCTGGGCCAGTTCACCGGCGGTGATCTCGAACAGGTTGACCTGGTGGATCGCCTGCAGGTATTGGGTGTCCTGCTCCGACGGTTGTGCCTTGGCCTGCGCTGCGGCGGCCGGCGCGACACCGACCAGCACCAGCGCGGCCAGCAGGCCGAGACGTTTGATACCCAACATGCTTCCTCCCCGTGAGACGTTGGACCGCACGGATACCCGGCTCACCGGGGTTATTCCTGCGATCCCCGCGCGCGAGGGGACGACCCGGTCGGGCGCCGGCGTCCGCTCTGCGCCGACTCAGCCCGCTTCCGGCGGGTGCGACGGGGGTACAAACGGGACGTGGCGCCCACCGGGGTGATCCGGCAGACGCCACGTCCAGGTGAGGTCGAGGTCAGCGGTGCGACTCGGAACCGCTGCTGATCTCCTCGCGCTCCGGTCGGGGTTCGACCGGCGGGTGCCCCGGCGAGACCGGCGCCTCGACCGGCTTCTCGATCGGGTAGAAGAAGCCCCGGATCGCCGGGCCGAGGGCGCCGAGCCGGTTCATCTTCTTCGGCACCACCCAGCCGGTGTACTCCAGCGCACCGTGGCCGTCGTGGTCCTGCGCGCTCAACGGCTGGTGCACCTCGACGAACCGGCCGTCCGGCATCCGCCGGATGATGCCGGTCTCCACGCCGTGCGCCAGCACCTCACGGTCGTGCTGCTGCAGACCGAGGCAGATCCGGTAGGTGACGTAGTACGCCAGCGGCGGGAGGATCAGCAGGCCGACCCGGCCGGCCCAGGTCATCGCGTTCAAACTGATCTGGAACTTGTCCGCGATGACGTCGTTGGCCCCGGAGAGGGTCAGCACCAGGTAGAACGCGACCGCCATGGCACCCACCGCGGTGCGGGCCGGGACGTCGCGAGGCCGCTGGAGCAGGTGGTGGGTCCGGTAGTCCTTGAGGTGCCGGGCCTCCAGGAACGGATAGAGCGTGGACAGACCGACCAGGATGCCGGGTAGCACGACCGTCGGCCAGAACAGCGGCGGGATCACATAGCCGTCGCCGAGCGGGATGTCGATCTGCCAGGCCGGCATGAGCCGGGTCGAGCCGTCCAGGAACATGACGTACCAGTCCGGCTGGCTGGCGGCGGAGACCACCCACGCCTCGTACGGGCCGAAGAGCCAGATCGGGTTGATCTGGAACAGACCGCCCATCAGCGCGATCACGCCGAAGACGATCATGAAGAAGCCGCCCTGCTTGAGCGCGTACCGCGGGAAGAACCGCTCGCCGACCACGTTGCCGTTGGTCCGGCCGGGGCCGGGCCACTGGGTGTGCTTCTGGGTGAACACCAGGCCCAGGTGGACGCTGATCAGCGCGAGCAGCAGAGCCGGGATGAGCAGCACGTGCGCGATGAAGAACCGGCTGATGATGATCGTGCCCGGGAACTCCCCGCCGAAGATCGACGAGGTGAGCCAGGAGCCGATCACCGGGATGGACAGCATGATCGCCGACGCGATCCGCAGACCGGTGCCGGAGAGCCCGTCGTCCGGCAGCGAGTAGCCGGTGAAGCCGGCCAGGAAGCCGACCCAGAAGAGCAGCGAGCCAATGATCCAGTTCGTCTCACGCGGCTTGCGGAACGCGCCGGTGAAGAAGATCCGCAGCATGTGCACGACGATCGAGGCCATGAACAGCAGCGCCGACCAGTGGTGCATCTGCCGCATGATCAGACCGCCGCGGACCTCGAAGGAGAGATCCAGGCTGGAGGCGTACGCGGCGGACATCGGGGTGCCACGCAGCGGGGCGTAGCTGCCGTTGTAGACCACCTCGGTCATCGACGGCTCGAAGAAGAAGGTCAGGAAGGTGCCGGTGAGCAGCAGAATGATGAACGAGAAGAGCGCGATCTCACCGAGCAGGAAGGACCAGTGGTCCGGGAAGACCTTGTTCAGCAGGCCGCGCAGCGGGGTCGCCACCTTGAAGCGGTCGTCCACCCCCGCCGCAGCCTTGCCCGGCACCGCCGCCAGGTCGAACTTACGACGCTTCATGGCCGCTCCCAGAAGTCTGGCCCGACGGTCTCGGTGTAGTCGGACTTCGCCACGAAGAAGCCCTCGGAGTCTACCTCGATCGGCAGCTGCGGCAGTCGCCGGCTGGCGGGGCCGAAGACGGGCCGGGCGTTGTCGGTGATCAGGAACTGCGACTGGTGGCACGGACAGAGCAGCCGGTTGGTCTGCTGCTCGTAGAGGCTCGCTGGGCAGCCCGCGTGCGTGCAGATCTTCGAGAACGCCGCGTAGTTGCCCCACATGTAGTCGCCGTGGCCGACCCGCTCGTTGGCCTGGCGCGACTCCCGCGCGTCCTCGTCCCGCAGGTGGATCAGCAACGTCGGCGAGTCCGCGTGCCGGTTGCTCACGCCGTTCTCGATCCCGGGGAAAACGGTCAGCTGACCGCCCGCGCTGACGTCCGCGGGCCGGACCGGACGGCCGTCCTCACGGACCAGCCGGATCCGCTGGCCGCCCTCCGCCGCGGCGAATCCGGTGGTGAACATCTGGTTGTTCTTGTGCGGGTTGGAGATCAGTCCACCGACCAGTGGAGCCGCGGCGACCGCACCGACCGGTAGGAGACCTGCCAGCAGCGACACGCCGAGCAACGGACGACGCTTCACGCCGAACTCGTCCACCATGTAGAGCATCGTCTGGCCGGTGATGGTGCCGCTGTCCCCGGAGCCCGCACCCTCGTGCCGGTCCTGGATCGACACCTCCTTGGGCAGCAGCTTCTTGCCCCAGGTCAGGATGCCGAAACCGATGCCGAGCAGGGCGAGGCCGAGGGTGACGCCGAGCAGCGGGTTGTACCACTTGTCGCTGCCGCGGCCCGGGGCGTACTCCCACGGCCACCAGATGTAGATGACCAGGAAGGCCGTCCCCACCAGGCCGGAGAGCAGGAAGAACCAGGCGACCAGCCGGACGAGCCGGCGTTCGGCCTTCGTGCCCGGTACGACCTGCGGCTCGTAGTGCACGATCTCGATGTCGTCCCGGCGGGCGCCCTCGCGGACGATGTCGAAGCGGGTAAGCCCGGGGGTGTTCACGTCGAGCGGTTCCCGACCCTGCTGGGCCTGGTGCTCGGTGTGCGTGCTCATGCCGTCACCTCGTTACGGGCGGTGCCGTGCGTCGGCACCGCAGCACTGGATCGAAGAGTCCGCTCGGTCACGACTTGCCCGCAATCCACAGGCTGGTGAAGACGAGCGCGACGATGCCGACCAGGAAGATCGCCAGACCCTCGGTGGAGGGGCCGTACCGGCCCAGGTTGAAACCACCCGGGTCCTGGTCGTGCTTCAGGGTCTCCTGGACGTAGGCGATGATGTCGGCCTTCTGCTCCGGCCGGAGCTGGTTGTCGCCGAACACCGGCATGTTCTGCGGGCCGCTGAGCATCGCGGCGTAGATCTGCCGGTCAGTTGCCGGGCGCAGACTCGGGGCGAACTTGCCCGAGGAGAGCGCGCCGCCGCCGGCGCCGAAGGCGTGGCACTGCGAGCAGTTGATCCGGAACAGCTCACCACCGGCCGCGACGTCGCCGTCGGAGTGCAGGTTGGTGCCCTCCGGCAGCTCCGGGCCACCGCCGAGCTCCTGGATGTACTGGGCGAGCTGGCGAGTCTGCTCGTCCGTGAACAGCGGCGGCTTGCGGTGCGCCTGAGCCTCCTGGCGCGCCAGCGGCATCCGGCCGCTGCTGACCTGGAACTCGACAGCGGCCTCGCCGACGCCGATCAGACTCGGCCCTCGTCCCTCGACACCCTGCGCGTTGCGACCGTGGCAGGTCACGCAGCTCACGTCGAACAGCGCCTTGCCCTCGGCAGCGGCGCTGCTCATCGGCGGAGCGTCCTGGGCCTGCGCGCCGGGGGCAAAAAGGGTGTAGGCGCCGCCGGCGAGCGTCAGCGCGGCGAGCAGCCGGACCGCGGCACCCAGCCGGCGGCGGCCCCTGCTGCGCGCCGCGGGCCGCCCGCGCAGCCGCGCGAGCAGACCGCGTCGGCGGTCGTTGTCAGAAGTCATGACCTGTGTCCTTAACCGGTTGGACCTTCTCAGGGGACGGAGCAACGGCGCGGTTCGTGATGCGCCAAGATCACTGAAGCCAGTAGATCATGGCGTACAGCGCGATCCACACCACATCGACGAAGTGCCAGTAGTACGACACGACGATCGCCGAGGTGGCCTGAGCCGGCGTGAACCGACCCATGGTGGTGCGGATCATGAAGATGATGAAGGCGACCAGACCGCCGGTCACGTGCAGACCGTGGAAGCCAGTGGTCAGGTAGAACATCGACCCGTAGCCGTCTTCGTTGATCTTCACGCCTTCGTGCACCAGCGTGCGGTACTCGTTCAGCTGGCCAAGCACGAAGATCAGACCCATCACGAAGGTGATCGTGAACCAGCGCCGTAGCGCGTGCACGTCACCCCGCTCCGCCGCGAAGACGCCGAGCTGGCAGGTCACCGAGGACAACACCAGGATCACCGTGAACGTGGTCGCGTACGGGATGTTCAGGTGCTCGGTGTGCTTCGCCCACTGCTCCGGCGCCGCCGCGCGGATGGAGAAGTACATCGCGAACAGCGCCGCGAAGAACATGAGTTCGCTGGAGAGCCACACGATCGTCCCGACGCTGACCATGTTCGGTCGAGTCAGAGAGTGGATCCGGCTCTTGTCAATGGCTGGGGCCGCAGTCACGCGGTCATTATTGCCCCTGACCGGCACCCACGATCAGCGGGGGGCCAAACCGGTGGTCAGGGTGGCCCGATAGTGGTCGTCCGGTTCGCCTGGCCTAGCCTGAAAAGCGTGCTGCACGTCGATCCGATCTTCGCCGCCACCTCGACTACCTCGTCGTACGTCGCCGGGGCCGTCTCGACCACGCCACCGATCGCGGCCGGCGGCGAGGCGATCCCGCCGCCGTTCACCATCGGCGCCGTCCTGACCGAGACCCGGTTGGACAGCTGGCTGGCGCTCGGCCTGGTGCTCGCCGCCGGCCTCTACCTCTACGGCGTACACCGGCTGCGGATGCGCGGCGACCACTGGCCGGTTTCGCGAACCGTCTTCTTCCTCGGGCCCGGCCTCGGTGGGATCGCGCTGGTCACGGTGAGCGGTCTGCACGCGTACGACACGGCGCTGCTGAGCGTGCACATGGTCCAGCACATGATGCTGTCGATGGTGGCGCCGATCTTCCTGGCAGTGGGCGCGCCGATGACGCTCGCCCTGCGCACCCTGCCGCAGCGACCCCGCAAGCGGCTGCTGGCGATCGTGCACAGCCGGATCGCCCGGATCTACAGCTTCCCGCTGGTGGCGTTCGCCATCTTCGTGGTCAACCCGTTCGTGCTCTACTTCAGCGACCTGTACCGGTACACGCTGGAGCACGCCTGGGCGCACGAACTGGTGCACGCGCACTTCATCATGACCGGCTGCGTGTTCTTCTGGCCGCTGCTCGGCCTCGACCCGCTGCCCGGTCGCTGGCCGTATCCGGCCCGCGCGCTGCTGATGGTGCTTTCGGTGCCGTTCCACACCGTGCTCGGGCTCACCGTCATGCAGAGCACCACGCTCTTCGGCGGCGACTGGTACCCCTCGCTCAACCTCGGCTGGGCCGACCCCTGGGACGATCAGATGCTCGCCGGCGGCATCCTCTGGGCCGGTGGCGAGTTCGTCAGTGTGACGATGCTCGCCGTTCTGGTCGTTCAGTGGATCAAGCAATCCGAGCGGGAGGCCCGCCGCATCGACCGCGAGCTCGACCGCCAGGAGGCCCGCGAGCGCGCCGCGGAGTCGACGGCCTGAGCTGCACCGGGAGCATCCGCGGCCGGCGGACGCCGGGCGGGATGTCGGCTGTGTCACGTCGACCGGTACGATCGGCGGGCAGCTACGAGGTGGGAGCCTGTCTAGCGATGAGCGAGCGCGGCGAGCGAATCATCAAGCTCAGTGCAAGGGTGCCTCAGGACGGCACGCAGCGAAGCGGAGTGTCGGCATGAGCGATCGTGAGTGCACCGTCGTGCTCTACAGCGACGACCCGCAGGTCCGGGACCGGATGCGGCTGGCCGTCGGCACCCGGCCCGCGCCCGGCCTCCAGCTCGAGTTCGTCGAAGCCTCCAGCTATGCGGAGGTCGTCCGGCTGGTCGACGACTACGAGATCGACCTGCTTCTGCTCGACGGCGAGGCGACCCCGGGCGGTGGCATCGGAATCGCCCGCCAGATCAAGGACGACCGAGCCGACGCGCCCCCGACCTGCGTGGTGATCGCCCGCGCCGCGGACCGATGGCTCGCCGCGTACGCCGAGGTCGACGCCACCCTGGTGCACCCACTCGACCCGGTGACCACCGGTAACACGGTGGCCGAGCTGCTGCGGACGCACGCACCCGCCTGACGTCCCCCGCTCCGGCACCGACCCACGGCGCCGGACCGACCGGCGCCGGTTCACCCACCCGTATCCGCACGCTCGGGAGGCCCGCGATGGGCGATCGGACCTGGCCGCACCTGCTCAACGCGCTGCTGCGCGGCGAGGAGCTCTCCACCGCCGACACGGCATGGGCGATGGGCGAGATCATGAGTGGCGCCGCGAGCGCCGCGCAGGTCGCCGGGTTCGCCGTCGGACTGCGCGCGAAGGGTGAGACGTCGGCCGAGCTGGCCGGGTTGGTCGAGGCGATGCTCACCCGGGCGGTCCCGGTGTCGCTGAGCGACGAGGTGCGGTCCACCGCCCTCGACGTGGTCGGCACCGGTGGCGACCTCGCCCACACGGTGAACATCTCCACGATGGCCGCCCTCGTGGTCGCCGGTGCGGGAGTGCGGGTGGTCAAGCACGGCAACCGCGCGGCCTCGTCCCTGTGCGGCACCGCTGACCTGCTGGAATACCTCGGCGTACCGCTGGATCTCGGCCCGGAGGCCGTCGCCCGGTGCGTGACGGAGGCCGGCATCGGCTTCTGCTTCGCTGCCCGCTTCCACCCGGGCATGCGGCACACCGGCCCGGTCCGGCGCGAGCTGGGCGTCCCCACGGTGTTCAACTTCCTCGGTCCGTTGAGCAACCCGGCGCGCCCGCGGGCCGGCGCGGTCGGCTGCTTCGACCCCCGGATGGCCAAGGTGATGGCCGGCGTGTTCGCCGCCCGAGGCGACTCGGTGCTGGTGATGCGGGGCGAGGACGGGCTCGACGAGTTCAGCACCGCGGCGCCGACCCGGATCTGGGTGGCGCAGGGTGGCTCCGTACGCGAGACGCTGCTGGACGCGGTCGACCTGGGGGTGGCCCGGTCCACCATCGCCGACCTGCGGGGCGGTGACGCTCCTTACAACGCCGACGTGGCGCGCCGCGTGCTGGCCGGCGAGACCGGTCCGGTACGCGACGCGGTCCTGGTCAACGCCGCGGCGGCGCTTGCCACCCAGGGCCCGTTGGACGGTGATCTCGTCGAGACGCTGCGGGCGGGGATGGCTCGCGCCGCCGAGTCGATCGACTCCGGTGCGGCGGCCGCCACTCTGGAGCGCTGGATCGAGGTCGCCAAGACACTCTGAACGCCCGCCACGGCCGGTCCCCCGTGTTCCGGCGCGACCGGTCGTGTCGGAGGGGCGTGCCAAACTACACGGGAGTGATTCATCCTCGCTCGAGCACCACGTCCACGCCCGGTCCTTCCCCGACCGGCCGGACGTCGCCTGAGCGGACCGCAGCGAGAGGAGGCGCCCGTGTCGGACCGTGAGCTGTACTGCGACGGTTGCCAGGGCGTTCAGCAGTTCGAGACGCCACCGTGCGTCGACGGGCACGGTGTCGACTGCCCCGAGCTGGTCTGCACCCGCTGCGGCGACGCCCTGCTGATCGCCACGTTCACGTTCCACGCGCCTCGCCTCAGCCGGAGGGAGCAGCGCGCGCCGGCCCACCGCCGGGCCGCCTGACGATCCCGCCACGCGCCGACCCGACGCCCGGCGACCCCGCCCCCACCTGCCCAGCTACCCGCCACACCCCTGCGGGCCCACACACACGCCCTACGGCCACACGCCCCTGAGAGGGCCACGCACGCCCCCTGACAGCCACGCACGCGCCCTGACGGCACCGCCACGCCTGCTCGGTGGCCGGGAACCCGCCACGGCCCTCTGACGGCCGCAACCCGTCTGACGACCCAAACGCTGGTCACCCCGCCGCACCGCCACGCGATGTCGGTGTCAGCCTTCCCGCCCGCCGCTACCGATGCCAGCCCGACTGACGCCGGCGACGCCTCGGCGCGCGCCGCCGTCGACACGGCACGGTTCGCCCCGCCCTGTGAACGCCGACACGGTTCGGCCCCCGCACCGCCGTCGCCATCCCGGCGGTCCGGCAGCCTCGCAGGCTGGTTCGACGGACGACGCCGCACCGGCCGCCAGGGCGCCGCGGTCGGGTTGTCGTACCAGCGCTGTGGGGCTGCCCCGGATACGGGGCAGCGGCGGGTGGCGTCGCGACCGTCCCTGGGGACGCCGCCGGACGCCGCGACCGAGATCCTCCGCGCGACGCCACGACCCTCCGACGGACAGCGCGACCGAGATCCCCCGGCCGACACGCACACCCGACAGGCAACGGACGGCCACCGGCAGGCCAGGGGCTCCTCGGCGGATCGCGCACACCGGACGCACAGGGACGGCCGCCCGGGGGACCCGCACGTGAAGGTCCAGCGCGATCCGCCTGTGCCCCAGAAATGGGGCAGCTCGACAGTGCCCAGCACAGCACCGCGGTGCCCCTGCGCAAGCGCGGGTCGCTCAGAGGTGGGCGTGGTTCTCCCACCCGGGAAACGCGAAAGCCCGCCTCCGAAGAGGCGGGCTTTCGTCGCGGTTCAGGATGCGGCCGGCTCAGTGCTCCGCGGTGCGCCGGGTGCCCGAGTAGTACTCGAAGAGCAGCCCGCAGGCGGCGAAGATGACCGCCACCAGACCGACGCCGAGCAGCCAGAACTGCCAGAACACCAGGCCGAGGCCGGCGATGGAGGCGGCGAGCGCCAGCCCGATCGGCCAGTAGCTGCCCGGGCTGAAGAAGCCCACCTCGCCCGCGCCGTCGGCGATCTCCGCGTCCGGGCGGTCCTCCGGACGCAGGTCGATCCGCCGGGAGACGAACCAGAAGAAGCCGCCACACATCGCGCAGAGGAGGAAGGACAGCGCCAGGGCGGTGGTGCCGACCCACTCGACGCGACCACTCTCACCGGCGGTCCAGGCGCCATACAGGACGGCTATGCCGAGGAGGAAGCCACCAACGATCAGGAAGATACGCCACTCGGTCTTCATGCCCGCTCCCTCAGCGTCCCGCACCGGCCGGGGCCGGGTTGAAGTTGTGCTCCGTGCGCCGGGTCTCGAACGGCTCGGTGGTCTGCGCGTACGGATCCTCACCGATCGCGGACAGCGCCTCCTGCGTGGTCTTGCCGTCCCGCTTGGCCGCGAGGAACTGGTCGTACTTCTCCGGCGACACGACCCGCAGCTCGAAGTTCATGAACGCGTGGTACGTGCCGCAGAGCTCCGCGCACCGCCCGACGTAGGCGCCCTCGCTGTCCAGGCTGGAGACCTCGAACACGTTACGGGTGTTGCCGGGGAAGACGTCGCGCTTGAACAGCAGCTCCGGCACCCAGAACGAGTGGATGACGTCCCGGCTGGTCTCCTCGAACCGGACGGACCGGTCGGTCGGCAGCACGAGGATCGGGATGACCTCGCTGGTGCCGAGCGTCGACGCGACGGTGTTGGCGTCCCGGCCCTGGCCGTCACGGTAGTTGAACTGCCAGTTCCACTTGAACGCGACGACCTCGACGGTGACGTCGGGGTTACGGCTCAACTTGTTCACGTCGGTCTGCACGATCGCCGTGTAGTAGAAGAGCACGGACACCACGAGGATCGGCGCGATGGTGTAGAGGAACTCCATCGGCATGTTGTAGCGCGTCTGCACCGGCAGGTCGTTGCCCCGCTTCCGGTAGCGGATCACGCACCAGAAGATGAGGAACCACACGAAGACGCCGACCGCGAGCGCCGCGATGCAGGACGCGATCCAGAGGTCGTACATCCGGTGCGACTCCGGCGTGATGCCGCCCTGCGGCCACCCGAAACCGTGGAACGTCTTGCCGACGTCACAGCCCGTGAGCAGGAACAGCAACGCCGCGCCGCCGAGGCCGAGCCCGGCGAGCCGACCAGCACCACGCCGCCGGCCTCCGCCAGCTCCCGCGTTGTGCCGTACGGCCGACGGCCGTACCTCCGAACTCCTTGCGACCACCTGGTCCTGCCTCCCTAGCGCGCCGCGGTGTCTGTCCTTGTCCTGCCGACCTCCGGTTTACGGAGCGGACAGCACCGGCGGCAAAGGCGTCACCGACGGTCGCAGATTACTCGACCATTACCGGCTCGACCGTGTTGGGGTCACTCTCCGCCCCCCAACGGGGGATCTTGGCTCATTCGGCGAGATAGCGTAATCAGCCGTGAGTGCCTCCCCGGTCTACCTGGACGCCGCCACGGCCACGCCGCTGCACCCAGTGGCCCGGCAGGCCCTGCTCGCCGCTCTCGAGGACGGCTGGGCCGACCCGGGCAAGCTCTACACGCAGGCTCGCCGCTCGCGCCAACTGCTCGACGCGGCCCGGGCCGCAGCCGCCGAAACCCTCGGCGTACGTCCCGACGAACTCTCCTTCACCGCCAGCGGCACCGCCGCCGCGCACGCCGCCGTGCTGGGTGGCCTGGCCGGTCGGCGGCGAACCGGTCGCCGGCTGGTGCACTCCGCCATCGAACACTCGGCGGTGCTGCACGCGGCCGAACGGCACGTGGCCGACGGCGGCGAGGCCGCCTCGGTGCCCGTGGACCGGCTCGGTGGCCTGGACCTCGACGTCTGGTCGGCCGAGGTACGCGCGCCGGGCGTGGCGCTGGCCGCGCTGATCGCCGCCAGCCACGAGGTGGGCACCCTCCAGCCGGTGGCCGAGGCGGCCGCCGCGTGCGCCGACGCCGCGGTGCCCCTCTACGTCGACGCGGCGCAGGCGGTGGGCCGGGTGCCGGTGCCGCCGGGCTGGTCGGTGCTGACCGCGAGCGCGCACAAGTGGGGCGGACCGGCCGGGGTGGGTCTGCTGGTGGTGCGCAAGGGCACCCGCTGGGAGTCGCCCTATCCGGCCGACGAGCGGGAGTCGGGCCGTACACCCGGCGCGCTGAACCTGCCCGCGGTGGTGGCCGCGGCGGCGAGCCTGCGCGCGGTGGCGGCCGAGGCCGAGGCCGAGGCGGCCCGGCTGGCGCCGCTGGTCGACCGGATCCGGGCCCGGGTGGCTGCGGAGGTGCCGGACGTGGAGGTCGTCGGTGACCCGCAGCGCCGGCTACCGCACCTGGTCACGTTCTCCTGCCTCTACGTCGACGGCGAGGCGTTGCTGCACGCGCTGGACCGGCGGGGCTTCGCAGTCTCCTCCGGCTCGTCGTGCACCTCCTCGACGCTGCGCCCGTCGCACGTGCTGGAGGCGATGGGTGTGCTCTCGCACGGCAACGTGCGCGTGTCGCTGCACCGGGACACGTCGGCGGCAGACGTGGAACGGTTCCTCGCCGAACTGCCCGGGATCGTCGCCGACCTGCGGGCCGAGGCAGGGGTGGTGGGGCTGTGACCATGCCGGACGAGGTGCTCGACTGCCGTGGCCAGCGCTGCCCGCTACCGGTGATCGCGGTGGCCCGTCGCCTGCCGGAACTGCCGGTCGGCACGGTCGTACGGCTGCTCGCCGACGATCCGGCGGCGGCGGTCGACATTCCGGCGTGGTGCCGGATGCGGGGGCAGGAGTTCGTGGCCCGGGTCACCGGCCCCGACGGTCCCGCCTACGACGTACGCCGCATCCACTGATCCCGCCCGCGCCGGCCGCCTCGGCCCGCCGGTGGGTCAGGGCAGCAGGTAGGGGCGAACCTCGTCCGCGGCCACGTCGCCGTACGACTCGCCGAGTCGCTTGATGAAGAGATCCCGGCGCACCTGGTACTCCTGGGTACCGACGGTCTCCAGCACCAGGGTCGCCAGCAGGGAGCCCACCTGGGCGGCCCGTTCCAGGCCGAGCCCCCAGGAGAGCGCGGTGAAGAACCCGGCGCGGAAACCGTCCCCCACGCCGGTCGGGTCGACCGCCCGGATCTCCCGGGCGATGGGCACGTGGATCGTCTCGAAGTCACGCCCGGCGATCTCGACGCCGTCCTTGCCGAGCGTGGTGACCCGGACCTTGACCCGGTCGAGCAGCTGGTCATCGCTGAGCCCGGCCTTGCTCTGCAGGAGCGACTTCTCGTAGTCGTTGGTCATCAGGTAGTCGGCGCCGTCGATCAGCGCGACCACGTGCTCCCCGGGCATCCGGGCCAGTTGCTGGGAGGGGTCGGCGGCGAAGGCGTAACCGCGCTCGCGGCACTCGGCGGAGTGACGCAGCATCGCCTCGGGGTCGTTCGCACCGACCAGGACCAGGTCGAGGCCGCCGAGGCGCTCATTCACCGGGCCGAGTTCGATGTTGCGCGCCTCGCTCATCGCCCCCGCGTAGAAGGAGGCAATCTGACACATGTCGAGGTCCGTGGTGCAGACGAAGCGGGCGGTGTGCGCCACCTCGCTGACGTGCACCGAGTCGCAGTCGACGCCGTGCCGCTCCAGCCAGGAGCGGTAGTCGGCGAAGTCGGCGCCGACCGCGCCGACGAGCGCCGGGTGCAGGCCGAGCTGGCCCATGCCGAACGCGATGTTCGCCGCCACGCCGCCACGGCGCAACACCAGGTCGTCCACCAGGAAGGAGAGCGACACCTTGTGCAGCTGGTCGGCGATGAGCTGGTCGGCGAAGCGGCCGGGGAAGCTCATCAGGTGGTCGGTGGCGATCGAGCCGGTCACCGCGATCTTCATGTCAACCCTCGGAGTCGGGAGCGGGGCGCGGTCAGCCTACCGGCCCGGCAAACGTGCGGTATCCGCGCTCGGTGGGCGACGGTCGTCTGCGGGTGAACCGCGCCGGAACGACGACGGGGCCGCCCAGGTGGGCGGCCCCGTCGTCGTACAGGTCGACTCAGCTGAAGGAGTCACCGCAGGCGCAGGAGCTGCCCGCGTTGGGGTTGTCGATGGTGAAGCCCTGGGCGTCGATCCGGTCGGCGAAGTCGATGGTGGCGCCGGTCAGGTAGGGGGCGCTCATCCGGTCCACGACGACCTCGACACCGTCGAAGTCGGTGACGATGTCACCGTCGAGGGAGCGCTCGTCGAAGAAGAGCTGGTACCGCAGGCCGGAACAGCCGCCCGGCTGCACCGCGACGCGGAGCCGCAGGTCGTCGCGGCCCTCCTGCTCGATCAGGGCCTTGACCTTCTGCGCCGCGACGTCGGTGAGGACGACGGTGGTAGGGGCCTTGGCCTCGGTCGACTCGGTCTGCGCTGGCGTGGTCACGTGGAATTCTCCCTGCGCGCTCGTGGTGTGGTCGTCCCGACCAACGTCACCCGTCGGTCAGCGATTCCCACTGTGGTCCAATTTCTGATTGTAGGCCGGTCCGGGCGTTGTTGACCCCTGGACGTGACCCGGGGGCACCTCGGGCGGCGTTGGTCACACCCGCCGGGTGCGGCTCCACTGCCCGGCCAGCCGCGCGCCGAGCTCCCGCAGGCCGTCGGCGGGCCGGTTGAGCGCCTCCGCGAGGCCGCGCTCGTCACCCCCGAAGTGTTCCACCAGGCTGTACGCGTCGGTAACCCCGGCCGCGGCCGCCTCCCGGCGGCCGGTGCTCACCTGACCGGCCAGCACCACGCAGGGCAGGCCCCGGTCCCGCGCCGCCCCGGCCACCCCGGCCACCACCTTCCCGCGCAGCGACTGGTGGTCGAACGAGCCCTCGCCCGTGATCACCAGGTCGACGGCGTCCAACGCGGCGTCGAGGCCGAGGGCCCGGGTGACCAGGCCGATACCCGACTCACAACGCCCGCCGAGGGCGAGGATCGCCGCGCCTGTCCCGCCGGCCGCCCCGCCAGCCGGAAGCGCACCGAGCGACGCCGGGCAGCCGGGCAGGTCCCGTTCCAGCACCATCGCGAAGCGTTCCAGCGCGCTGTCCAGCAGCAGCACGTCGGCCCGGTCCGCGCCCTTCTGCGGGCCGAAGACGTTGCTCGCGCCGTGCAGCCCGAGCAGCGGGTTGTCGACGTCGGTGGCGGCGACGAGGTCGACACCGCGCAGCCGGGGCGCCCCGTCGAGCCCGGCGACGGCGGCCAGCGCCGCACCGCCGTACGGCAGAGCCAGGCCCGCCCCGTCCAGCGGCGTGACGCCCAGCGCGGTGAGCATGCCCGCCCCCGCGTCGTTGGTGGCCGAGCCGCCGAGCCCGACGACCACGCGCCCGGCCCCGCGCTCGACCGCTGCGGCGACCAGCAGACCGAGCCCGAAGGAGGTGGTCGCCTTCGGGTCGCGCTCGGGCGGGGTGAGCAGGTGCAAACCGCACGCCTGGGCGCTCTCGACGTAGGCGGTGCCGTCGCCGGTGAGCAGGATCTCACCGGCCGCCGGACGCCCGAGCGGATCGACGATCGGCACCGCCACCCGCTGCCCGCCGAGCGCGTCGGCGAGCACGTCGACGAAGCCGGGCCCGCCGTCGGCGAGCGGTCGGATCAGGAGTTCGTCACTCTCGGCGATCTCGCGCCAACCGGCCGCGACTGCGGCGGCCACCTCCGGGGCGGACAGGGTGCCGGCGAACTTGTCCGGGCAGAGCAGAACGCGCATGCCGAGCAGTGTGGCAGCACACACCGGCGGAAGCTGCGCGCCGTTCGCGCTGTGGGACCATGGCCTACGTGACTTCTACCTGGGTAGAACCCTCCAACACGGCCACGGCACTGCTGCTGCTCGGGCGGGGAAGCGACCCGGCCACCGAGCGCGGGGTGGAGTGTCCGGGTGACCTTCCGGCGCCCAGTGACCCCGACCTGGTGGCCCGGGCAGCGGCGGCGAAGGCGGCGTTGGGCAGCAAGGTGTTCGTGCTGGGGCATCACTACCAGCGCGACGAGGTGATCCAGTTCGCCGACGTGACCGGTGACTCGTTCAAGTTGGCGCGCGAGGCGGCGGCCCGGCCGGACGCGGAGTACATCGTCTTCTGCGGAGTGCACTTCATGGCGGAGAGCGCCGACATCCTCACCACCGACAGCCAGAAGGTGATCCTGCCGGACCTGGCCGCCGGGTGCTCGATGGCCGACATGGCCGTGCTCGGTCAGGTCGAGGCCGCCTGGGACGTGCTCACCGAGCTGGGTGTCGCCGAGGAGACGGTGCCGGTCACGTACATGAACTCCTCGGCCGACATCAAGGGCTTCGTCGGCCGGCACGGGGGTGTGGTCTGCACCTCCTCGAACGCGAAGCGCGCACTGGACTGGGCCTTCGAGCAGGGTTCGAAGGTGTTCTTCCTGCCCGACCAGCATCTGGGCCGCAACACGGCCGTGCTGGAGATGGGCTACTCGCTCGACGACTGCGTGCTCTACGACCCGCACAAGCCCAACGGCGGGCTGACGCCGGAGCAGCTGCGGGACGCGAAAATGATCCTCTGGCGCGGGCACTGCTCGGTGCACGGCCGGTTCACCCTCGACAGCGTCAACGACGTCCGCGAGCGGGTGCCGGGGGTGAACGTGCTCGTCCACCCGGAGTGCCGGCACGAGGTGGTGACCGCGGCCGATCACGTCGGCTCGACCGAGTACATCATCAAGACCATCGAGGCGGCCCCGGCCGGCTCGGCGTGGGCGGTGGGCACCGAGCTCAACCTGGTCCGCCGGCTCGCCCTCGCCCACCCGGACAAGCAGATCATGTTCCTGGACCGGGCGGTCTGCTACTGCTCGACCATGAACCGCATCGACCTCCCGCACCTGGTGTGGGCGCTGGAGGAACTGGTGGCCGGCCGGGCGGTGAACCAGATCACCGTGGATCCGGACACCGCCGGGCACGCCCGCGCGGCGCTGGACCAGATGCTGGCGCTTCCCGGCGTCGGCGCCTCGGCTCCGACCGCCAACTGAACACGTTCCGTAGCGTCGTTGATACCCATTAGTGCGGGATCACCGGTTTAACACTCTGCGGGTGGTGTGACCGGTTCCATTCTCGCCACCGAGGACTATGCTGCCGGAGCAACGACGCAGGCGGTCCGTTTTGACATGACCGCATCCGGGGTAGCGGTGAACATCGTTCGCCCCACCATCAACACGGCAGCACCGACGCGCTGGAGGTTGCGTTGACCGACGACGTCCTGGTCGTGCACGGAGGCACTCCGCTTGAAGGGCGGATCCGCGTGCGCGGCGCGAAGAACCTGGTCTCCAAGGCGATGGTCGCCGCGCTGCTCGGTGACACCCCGAGCCGGCTGTTCGACGTGCCGAAGATCCGCGACGTCGAGGTGGTCCGGGGCCTGCTCGGGTTGCACGGGGTCAAGGTGACCGACGGCAAGGACGAGGGCGAGCTCGTCTTCGACCCCGCCAACGTCGAGAGCGCCAGCACCGACCAGATCAACGTGCACGCCGGCTCGAGCCGTATCCCGATTCTGTTCTGCGGGCCGCTGCTGCACCGGCTCGGGCACGCCTTCATTCCGGACCTCGGTGGTTGCCACATCGGGCCGCGCCCGATCGACTTCCACCTCCAGGCGCTGCGCGAGTTCGGCGCCACGGTCGACAAGCGGCCGGAGGGCCTGCACCTCTCCGCGCCGAACGGCCTGCGTGGCACCAAGTTCTCGCTGCCGTACCCGAGCGTGGGCGCGACCGAGCAGGTGCTGCTCACCGCGGTGATGGCCGAGGGCGTCACCGAGCTGCGCAACGCGGCGGTGGAGCCGGAGATCCTCGACCTGATCTGCGTCCTGCAGAAGATGGGCGCGATCATCAAGGTGCACACCGACCGGGTGATCGAGATCCAGGGTGTACCGAAGCTGCACGGCTACACCCACCGGCCGATCCCGGACCGGATCGAGGCCGCGAGCTGGGCGGCCGCGGCGCTGGCCACCCGAGGTCACGTCGAGGTGCTGGGCGCCCAGCAGGCCGACATGATGACCTTCCTCAACATCTTCCGGTCCGTCGGCGGCGAGTACGAGGTGACCGACCTGCGGCCGCCGCGCAACGGCCGGCCGGGCCAGGAGGGCGGCATCCGGTTCTGGCACCCGGGCGGGGAGCTGAAGTCGGTCGCGCTGGAGACCGACGTGCACCCCGGCTTCATGACCGACTGGCAGCAGCCGCTGGTGGTGGCGCTCACCCAGGCCCGCGGGCTGTCGATCGTCCACGAGACGGTCTACGAGCAGCGGCTGGGCTACACCGAGGCGCTGAACTCGATGGGCGCCAACATCCAGGTCTACCGCGACTGCCTCGGCGGCACCCCGTGCCGCTTCGGTCGGCGCAACTTCAAGCATTCGGCGGTCATCGCCGGTCCGAGCAAGCTGCACGCGGCCGACCTGGTCATCCCGGACCTGCGGGCCGGGTTCAGCCACCTGATCGCGGCGCTGGCCGCCGAGGGCACCTCCCGGGTGTACGGCGTCGACCTGATCAACCGCGGCTACGAGGACTTCGAGGCGAAGCTCGCCGACCTGGGCGCTCACGCCGAGCGTCCGTAACGTCTGGAACCTCAAGTTCGCGCCCGGTGCACCGCGATGTGCACCGGGCGCCGTCGTTTGGCTACCCTTTCCCCGTGCCGTCGCTGTTTCGCCGCAAGCCCACCGACCTCGCCGACGAGGCCGTCACCTCGGTGACCCCCGACGAGGAGTCCGAGTCCGCCCGCCCGCGCGGCTACACGCCCGCCAAGGGGCGCGAGACGCCGAAGCGGCCGAGTGTGGGCCGGCGCCCGGGCGGCGCCCCCACCAAGCCCCTCACCAAGGAGGAGGCCCGGGAGCGTCGCCGGGAGCTGCGCGCCGAGTCGGCTGCGGAGTTCCGCCGCGAGGGCGGTCCCCGCGACCGGGGCCCTGAGCGGCTGCTGGCCCGCAACGTGGTCGACTCCCGGCGCAACATCGGCACCTGGTTCTTCGGCGGCGCGTTGATCGTGCTGCTCGGATCGAACGCCGCGATGCCGCCGTTGGTTCGGCTGATCTCCAACCTGCTCTGGGGTGTGCTGGCACTCGGCCTGGTGGTCGACTCGATCCTCATCTCGCGCAAGATCGGCAAGCTGGTCCGCGAGCGCTACCCCGACACCGGCCAGCGCATGGGCTCGCTCTACCTGTACGCGATCATGCGGTCGATCACGTTCCGCCGGATGCGGACGCCGCAGCCGCAGGTCAACATCGGCGATCGGGTCTGACCCAGCGCGTCGTCGCCGGGTGCGGTGGCGCGGGACCGAGCGGCGTCCGATCACCCTCCGTTCGCGGTAGCGTACGCATGGTTCACCATGTGTAATGCGCTATCGAGATCAACGGAGTGACCCATGCCCGCTCCCCCGCTGGCCGACATCGCCGCCGCGCTGCGCCGGGAACGGGAGCGGGCCGGCCTGTCGCTGGCCGATCTGGCCCGCCGGGCCGAGCTCTCCGAGTCCACCCTCGCCCACCTCGAGACGGCGGACGGCAACCCGGACGTGAGTACGCTCTGGGCGCTCGCGGACGCGCTCGGCGTACCGCTCGCCCGGCTGGTCGAGACGCAGCAGCACGAGGTACGTGTGATTCCGTCCGGCCAGGGTCCCCGGATCCGCTCCGAGCACGCGGACTTCGCCGGGGCCCTGCTCAGCGCCGGCTCGGCCGAGGTACGCCGCGACCTCTACCTCGTCCGACTGGAGCCCGGTGCGGTGGGCAGAGCGGAGGCGCACACCCCGCGCAGCGTGGAGCACGTCGTGGTGGCGGCCGGGCGGCTGCGGGTCGGCCCCGAGTCGGAGCTGGTCGAGTTGGGCCCCGGTGACTACGCGGCGTTCCCGGCGGACACCCCGCACCAGTACGAGTCGCTGGCGCAGGGCACCTTCGCGGTGCTGATGCTGGAGCACCCCTGACGCGACGCCCGGCCGGCCCCGCCCGCCGGGTCGGCCCGGAACTCGCGCTCCGGCCGCCGCCGGCGTGCGGGTGTCCGCAGAAGACGCGGAACCAGCGATATCCACAGTGGTGGACGATCCCGCTCAGACCCACTCACCGGTAGGTGGAGTATCGTCGGAGGCCGGATGCGGCTATCGCCCAAAATGTCCGGAACAGTAGGATAACGTTTGAGGTGGTGAACGGTGCCACAGTGGCGATGGGCGAGCCCACGCCGCTACCCTCCATCCGCAGCCACACCCTGCCGGAACGGCGAACTCCGCCGGCGGGTCGGGTGCCCAGCGCGACAATTGGCAACGAGGTGACAACGCCGTGAGCGAGCGGACGCGAGCCGGCCACCGGAGCGCGGTCCTCGGCGGCCCGGCGTCCGGCGGTCACCGTGTCGCGGCCCTGGCCGGACGGCGTCGCACGGGCACCGGCACGCACCCCGGGCGAGGCGACAGGCACGCCGGATGAGCAGCCGGTACGCGGACCGGTGGCAGGACCCGGCCGAACCGTCCTGGATGGTCGAACCCACCCACGAGTGGCACGCGCAGTTCCCCGGTCAGCGTTACCCCGGCGACATCGGCGCGCGGTACACCCCGCCACCCCGCGGCCGGGCCGCCGTGGTCGGCCGCGCCGACGTGCCGCCGCTCGCCCCGACCCGGCCGGACGGCACGTACGTGGGCCGGTCCTGGGAAGACGAGCCGACTCCCGACGAGGAGCCGCACGGCTGGGACCGCCGGCCGGACCGCGCCGACACACGCCGGTACGACGACGAGCCGTACCGCGCGCCGCGCGCCGAACCGGCCTGGCCCGACGATCGACCACCGACGCGCCGCAGCGACCCGGACGGCCGGACCGATTGGGCGGACCGCCGCTCGCGCGGCGAGGATCGCGGCACTCGGGAGAACACCTGGGAGCGAGGACCGGCGCCGGATGTCCGCCCGCCCCGGGCCGAACGCAACTCGGGGTATCCGCCCGCCCCTCCGGTGTCCCCCGCGCCCCGCTCACCCCACCCGGGTTGGATGCCCGAGCCGGACGAGGGGCCATCCCGCCGATACGACGGCGGGCGGCCGTCCACCGGCCACGAGGGACGCCCGCCGGCCGGCGGCCGTACACGCTACCCGTGGGGTCACGCCCCGGAGCGGGACCGCCGTCCGGACGACCTCCGGCACGAGCCGCCCGGCCACATGGACCGGCCACGCCACCCGGACCACACCCGGCACCCCGACGACGCACGCGGCCCGCGCCGCGACGACCGGCCACGCTACCCGGACGGGCCACGCTACGAGGACGGGCCGCAGCACCCCGCCGCGCGACCCCGCAACGACGACGAACACCTCCGCCGCCCCGAGCCGGAGCGGCACGGTCGCCCGCATCACGAGGACGACCGTGCGTACGACCGTGGCGGGAATCCGCGCCCCGAGCCGGACCGGCGCGGGCGGCCCCGCGAGGCGGCCGGCTACACCGATCCGTACGCCGACCGGCGTGCGCGCGAGGAGGTCCGGCCGGAGGCGCACCGCGAAGGGTGGCCGCGACCGGAGCACGAGGCACGAGCCGCGTCCTGGCCGCCGGGACCTGCGCGCCCCGGTCGGGACCCGGGACAGCGCGGCGAACCGCGACCGGAGCCACGGCGGCCGGTCGAGCCCGAGGTACCGCCTCGCGGCGCCGGACGGCAGGAGATGCCGCCCCGGTTCGACGACACGCAGCGCCCGACCGGCCGGCCCTACCCTCCGGCCGCCGCCACCCGGGACGTGCCGATGTCCGGCCCGCCCGTCTCGCCCGCCCCGACGGGCGGCCGACCCACGGGACCCGCGCCGGCCAGCGGGCCGTACCCGCCGGCGCCCCCGGCCCCACCGGCGCACCCGGCTCCCGCACGGCCCGGCGTGCCCGACCGACCGATCTCACCCGCGCCGGCTCGCCCGGTCTCCCCCGCGCCCGTCTCTCCCGCATCGGCGGGCCACGTCCCGGGGACACCCGTGTCCCCCGCACCGGCGCGACCGGTCTCGCCCGCACCCGTCTCCCCCGCATCGGCAGGCCACGTCCCGGGGACACCCGTGTCCCCCGCACCAGCGCGACCGGTCTCCCCCGCACCCGTCTCCCCCGCATCGGCGCGACCGGTCTCCCCCGCGCCTCCGAGCCACGCCTCAGGGATGCCGGCGTCCGGTTCGACCGCGCACCGCAGGCCGGTCTCCGGTCCGCCGGGGAGCGGTGTGCGACCCGAGTTCCGCCCCACCCCGGAGCCGCCGTCCACTCCGGATCGGGGCACGCCCGGCGAACAACCGCCGGACCGGGGCCGTCCGGGCGTCGAACGCGTTCACACGTACCCCGTCGCGCCGGACGAGCACCGACCGGCCGAGAACGAACGCGCCGCCGGGAGGGCCGCGGACCCAGCGGCGCCGGCCGCCCCGCCGGCACCCGGCGCGCCACGGGTGTACGTCCCACCGCCCCCGTCGGGTGCGCCCGCCTACCGGCCGGAGCCCGAGCCCACCGGGGGTTCGGACGCCTGGTTCCGCCCGGCCCGCCCGACGCCCAACGAACCCGGGTCGACGCCGGCCACCGGTCGGTCGGAACAGGCCACCACGCAGCCGACCCCGACATCCGGTCACACCGAGGACCGGACGACGGTTCAGCCGGACCGGCCGACCAGCGGCGAGTACGCCTCCTCGACTCCGAAGCCGGTCCACAACCCACCCACTCCGCAGCCGCCGGCCGCACCGGCCGAGGCCCAGACGCCACCGACGGTGACGCGGCCGGTGGATCCGCCGACATCCGCACCGCGCCCGCCGGCCGCAGCGGAGCTGCCCGCCACACCCGAGCCATCGGCCGACGAGTCCGTGGCCCCGTCGGCGGTCGGTCGTGTCGAGACGTCGACGTCCGACCCGAAGCCTCCGGCAACCGCGTCCGTCGACGCTCCGGTGAACCCGCCGACCAGCGTGCCCGACGAGCCGGTGAACCCACCGGCCGTCGGGATGATCGACGCTTCGGTGAACCCGCCCGCCCCGGAGATGATCGACGAGCCGCGTGTCCTGGCCGCCGAACCGATCGACGCGGCGGCGCCGGCCGCCCCGGCCCGGCCGGACCCGCATCCCGCACCGGTATCCGCTCCACCTGCCGGCCTCGACCGGTCGGCGTACCCGGCGGACGACGTCGCGTCAGTGCCGGACACACCGGCGGGCGCGTCGCCGGGTACCGAACGCGAGCCAACCCGGTCGCCGGTATCCGACGAGTCCGGCACCGTCGCCGCGTCCGCACCGGACGAGCACAGCTCGACCTCGTCGTTCCCCGCTGACCTCGCGGCAGCGGTCCCCGACCCGGCGCCGCCGGTCTCAGCGCCGCCGGCCCCAGCGCCGCCGGGCTCGGAGCAGCCGGTCCCAGCGCCGCCGGCCTTGGGGCAGCCCGTCCCGGCGGGTCCGGTCCCCACGCCGCCAGGACCAGCGCAGGCCGTCGCGGCTCCGCCCGTACCCGGTCCGGCCGTGCAGGTGCCGGCCGTGCCGAAACCGGCCGTGCAGGTGCCCGCCGTGCCGGAGCCGACCGGGACGGGGACCGCCGAGGGCCTTCCCGCCACGACAACCACCCCGCGCCCGACCTTCGCATCACCGGCAGAGCCGGACTCCTCAACACCGGCTCCATCCGCGGGCACACCAGCCGGCGCGGACACGGCGGAGGCCGCGTCCGGCGGGCTGGACGAGACGCCTCCGACCGCTCCGGCCGTCCCGCCCGCCGATTCGTCCGACCCGGTGGCGGTCGACGCGACAATGCCGGGTCCGGACGGGCCCGCGCCCGATCGGGTGATGACACCGCCGGCGCAGCCCGTCGCGGCACCGGTTTCCGCGCCGCCGGTCGCGCCCAGCCCCATGCCGCAGCCCGGCTCCGCCACTACGCCGGTGTCCGCCGCTCCGGCGCGTCCGGTTTCCGCGCCACCCGGATCCGTCCCGCCGCACTCGACCGCCACTGTCACGTCCGAGCCGGAATCCGGTCGGTCGAACACCCCGCCCGCCGCGCCACCGGCGGAGCCGTCCTCGACGCCATGCACCGCACTTCCGGCCGGACCGATCTCCGCGCCACCCACCGTTACTTCGACCGCGGCGGCCTCCGCGCCACCCACCGCCACCGACGCCGCGCCCCCGACCGGCCCGGAGCCCGGGCAGCCCGCCGAACCGGTCTCCGCGCCACCGGCGTCGTCCGTGTCCGCGCCGCCCGCCGCGCCGACGGCCGCCGAGCAGGGCGACCCCGAGCAGGTGTTGGCGAGCTACCGCTGGCAGATCGACCCGGTGACGCTCCGGGAGGTCGTGGACGACCCCGAGGAGCTGCGGATCATCCGACGGCGGCTCACCGAGAAGCTGGGTACGGCCGTCGACAACCGGGCCCGCGCCCGGCTGCTCAGCCTCCGTGCCGTGGTCTCCCGCGTCCTCGGAGAGCTCGGCGACGCCCTCGCCGACGCGCGGCTCGCCCTCACGTACGCGGAGGCGACCGGCGAGCTGCGCCGGATCGCGCTCGCGCAGGCCCGGCTGGGGCAGGTGCTCCGCTGGCGCGGCGAGTTCGTGGAGGCGGACCAGCTGTTCGCCCGAGCCACCTCGCCCGAGTTGCCGGACCGGCTGCGCGCCGCGCTGCACGAACACGCCGGACGATCCTGCGTCGACCAGGGCCGGTTCATGGAGGCCTGCCAGCACTTCGAGTGGGCGCTCGACCTGCGCGGCGCCGGGGATGCCGAGCTGCTGGCCCGGGTCCGGGTGGCGCTCGACGCGATCGCCGAGCGGGCCGCGGAGGGATTCGGGCCGTACCCGCGTAGCCGCGACGAGGTCCTGGAGCGGATCCAACCCCCGGTGCCCGCGCGCGACGGCGCGCTGTGGGGCTACACCGACCCGGAGGGCGATCTGGTCATCCCGGCCCGGTACGCCGAGACCCAGCAGTTCCGCGAGGGGCTGGCCTGGGTGCGCCGACCGGACACCGACCGCTGGTCGCTGATCGCACTCACCGGTACCACGGTGATCCAGCCCTCGTACCTCGCGGCCCGTCCGTTCTCCGACGGGCTGGCCTGGGTGGTCCGGAACGCCGCCGAAGGCTGGCTGGCCATCGACCCGACCGGCGACGTGGTCGTCCCGCCCGGCTTCGCCGACGTACGGCCGTTCCGCCGGGGCGTGGCCGCGGTCCGCCGGGACGGTTGGGGCGCGGTCGACCGGTCCGGCCAGATCGTCGTGCCGACGAGGTACCACGGTTTCCGCACGGCCATGGCCGACGGTCGGGTCATCGACGGCTTCACCGACGAGGGGCTGGCCGTGATCGAGCTGGCCGGCCGGCACGGTGTGGTGGACCACACCGGCAACATGATCGTGCAGCCGGTGCACCCGGCGCTGGTCGTGCATCCGGTCGCCTTCCTGGTGGGTACGGGCACCGGACGGTGGGGCGCGCTCGATCGGCGCGGGAATCCGCTGATAGACCCGGTTCACCGCACACCGGAGGACGTGCTCGACGAGATCGAGCGTCTGCTCGCCGACACCAACCCGGTGCTCTAGGGGCGGCCGGCGACGGCTCGGCGACCGCCCGAGCAGTTCGCCGCGACTCAGCGCGGTTGATCGACTCGCGTTCCTTGATGTCGGGGTGTCCCGACGCGTGGACGCCCCGACTTTATGGAGGTCGAGTTGACCATTCCGCGCTGTGGAGGCACGGCGGCGGGACGGACCCGCGCGGACGAGGGACGACACACACCGGAGGACGGCGGGGCGAAGGCAACCGAAGATCAGGGTTAGGGTCGGGTCATGGAATTCCGTCACCTGGGCCGCTCGGGCCTTCTGGTCAGCGAGATCTCGTACGGCAACTGGATCACCCACGGCTCGCAGGTCGAGGAGGACGCCGCCCTCGCCTGCGTGCGGGCCGCGCTCGACGCCGGCATCACCACCTTCGACACCGCCGACGTGTACGCCGGCACGAAGGCCGAGGAGGTGCTCGGCCGCGCCCTGAAGGGTGAGCGGCGCGAGGGCATCGAAGTCTTCACCAAGGTCTACTGGCCGACCGGGCCGGGCCGCAACGACCGGGGCCTGTCCCGCAAGCACATCATGGAGTCGATCAACGGCTCGCTGCGCCGGCTGCAGACCGACTACGTGGACCTCTACCAGGCCCACCGGTACGACTACAGCACGCCGCTGGAGGAGACGATGGAGGCCTTCGCCGACGTCGTGCACTCCGGCAAGGCGCACTACATCGGCGTCTCCGAGTGGAAGGCGTCCCAGATCCGCGAGGCCCACGAGCTCGCCCGTGAGCTGAAGATCTCGCTGATCTCCAACCAGCCGCAGTACTCGATGCTGTGGCGGGTCATCGAGGGCGAGGTCGTACCCACCAGCGAGGAGCTGGGCGTCGGCCAGATCGTCTGGTCGCCGATGGCGCAGGGCGTGCTCACCGGTAAGTACCTGCCGGGTCAGCCGCCGCCGGCCGGCTCCCGGGCCACCGACGAGAAGTCGGGTGCGAACACCATCGCCCGGTTCCTCAACGACGCGGTGCTGACCCGGGTGCAGCAGCTCCGGCCGCTGGCCGAGCAGGCCGGGCTCACCATGGCCCAGCTCGCCATCGCGTGGGTGTTGCAGAACCCGAACGTCTCGTCGGCCATCATCGGCGCGTCCCGCCCCGAGCAGGTGTACGACAACGTCAAGGCGGCCGGCGTGAAGCTCGACGCCGAACTGCTCAAGAAGATCGACGAGATCGTCGACCCGATCACCGAGCGTGACCCGGCCAAGACCGTGAGCCCGGCGCAGCGCCCGTGACGCCGTCCGGTCCGGCCGGCGCGTCAGCCCGGCCGGACCGGCCCGTCAGCCCTGCCAGAAGCGGATCAGGTCGAGCCCGGCGGCGTAGAGCCAGGACGGCAGGCCGAGTACCTCGCCGACGGTGAAGACCACGTCGAAGAACCAGCCGCTGATCCGCGGGTTCCACAGCAGTGCGAACAGCAGGATGAATCCGTACGGCGCGAAGAGGTCGTACATCCGGCGCCACTGCCGGTTCAGCCAGGGCTGGATCATGTTGCCGCCGTCCAGCCCGGGCACCGGCAGCAGGTTGAGCGCGCTCGCCGTGAGCTGGAGGAACGTCAACAGCGCCACCCCGGCCCAGAACTCGACCGAGCCGCCGGCGCCGGTGCCGACCCGCAACACCAGCACGAGCACCAGCGTGAACACCACGTTGGTGGCCGGTCCGGCGAGACTGACCAGCGTGTGCCGCAGCCGTCCCGGAATGGCGTGCCGGTCCACCCAGACCGCCCCGCCCGGCAGCCCGATGCCGCCGAGCAGCACCACCAGCACCGGCAACGCGATGGACAGCAACGGGTGGCTGTACTTCAGCGGGTTCAGCGTCAGGTAGCCGCGGTGCGCGACGCTCCGGTCGCCCGCCCGGAAGGCGACGATCGCGTGCGCGTACTCGTGCAGGCAGAGCGACACCAGCCAACCGGAGACCACGAACCCGAAGACGTCCAGCCGGATGTTGCCGACCTCGTTCCAGGCGAGCACCCCGGTGGTCACGAAGAGCGCCACCAGGGCGACGAAGATGGGACTCGGCCGGAACGCCGCCCGCGGCACGCCGAGTATCAGCGACTCCCCGCCGTGGCGCTGATCGGCCATCACTCGGCTGCGGGCAGCAGGCTCATCCGGTACTCGACCCGGTCGTCGTCGACGAGCGCGACCGAGGTGACGCCGGACGACGCGAGCTCGCGCCAGACCTGACCGATCCAGGACTCGGCGTCGGCCTGACTGCCGAACGACTCCACCGGGCCTTGCACCGGCTGGCCGTCCGTGCCCTCGTACCGCCAGCTCCACGCCATGCCGCGTCTCCCCTCGCCGCTGTGGTCCCCATGGGACGAACCCTCGCAAGCGTAGTCGCCCTGGCGCGCGACGGCCGCTCGCTCGCCCGTCGTGCGGTCGCACGGGCGTCGATAACGGTGTCCGCGCCGGCCGGTACGGTGACCCGGTGCTGACTGAGGGAGTGGTGCTCAGCGATCGGTACCGGCTGAGCGAACGGGTGGCGACGGGCGGGATGGGTGCGGTCTGGCGGTGCACGGACCTGCTGCTGGAACGCCAGGTCGCCGTCAAGGTGCTGCTGCCGACCCTGGTCGCCGACCCGGAATTCGCCACCCGGTTCCGGGCCGAGGCGCAGATGCTGGCCGCTCTGCGTCACCCGGGGGTGGTCGCGGTGCACGATGTCGGTCAGGCCACGCTCGCCGACGGGACCCCGGTCGAGTACCTGGTCATGGAGTACGTCGAGGGTGAGCCGCTGGGCCACTGGATCGGCCGGGCCGGCCGGCTGGACGCCGCGTCCACCATGTCGGTGGTGGCGCAGGCGGCGGACGCCCTGCACGGGGCTCACGTCGCCGGGATCGTCCATCGCGACGTGAAGCCGGCCAACCTGCTGGTCAGGCCCGACGGTCGCGTGGTGCTGGTGGACTTCGGCATCGCCCGCTCGCCGGCCCTGACCGGGCTCACCGCGGCCAACATCGTGCTCGGCACCGCGCTCTACATGTCGCCCGAGCAGGGCACCGGCCAGCCGGTCTCCGCCGCCAGCGACGTGTACGCGCTCGGCGCCGTGGCGTACCTCTGCCTCGCGGGGCGGCCCCCGTTCGTCGGTGAGAACCCGCTCGAGGTGGCGCTGCGCCACCAGCAGGACGAGCCGGCCCCCCTGCCGCCGGGCACCCCACCCGCGGTCATCGAACTGGTGGCCCGGGCGATGGCGAAACGCCCGGCCGACCGGTTCGGCAGCGCCGCCGAAATGGCCCGGGCGGCCACCGAGGCGCGCCGCGCCGTCCTGGCCACCGGCCCGCACTCCGCCCGTCCGCCGTGGGCGTCGACCGGCGCGACCCTTACCCCGCCACCCGCACCGGCCGACCTCTCCCAGCCGCCGCTGCCGACCGCACCGGCCGCTGCCGGCGGTACGCCTGCGCCGCCTGCCCCGGTCAGCCCCGCACAGCCCACGCCGGTCGGCCCCGCGTATCCCGTGCCGGCGGATCTCACCATCGTCGGCGCGGCACCCGCCGGCCCGGCCGCCGGGCACCCGTACGCCGCTGCTCCTCCGGCCGGTTCCGCGGGGCCGACCACGTCCAACTCCACGCCCGGGTTCCCAGCCCCGCCGGCAGATGTCCCACCCGGTTACCCGACCTCCGGGAGTCCGAGCGGATACCCGGCTCCCGGGGGTCCGAGCGGATACGAAGCCCCTGCTGGCCCGAGCGGATACCCGACCCCGCCGGCCGGGTTCCCGGCCGCACCGCCCAGCGGACCGGCCGGATTCCCGAGCGGGTTCGCCGGCCCGGTCCCGATGTCGACGCCCATCGGGCAGCCCGGCCCTGCCGGGTGGTCGGCCGACGTCACGCCCGTACCGCAGCCGCCCCCGGCCGACACCCTTGAGAACCCGCTGGGTTCCGAATCGACCGGACGCCGAGGCAAGCTGATCGCTGCCGGCGCGGCCGTGTTCGTGGTGCTGGCCGCGACGATTGGACTGATCACGCTGCGTCCCGGTGGCGGCCCCGGCAAGAGCGACCAGCCACCGGCGCTGGCCGCCGAGTCGGCGGCACCGGAGGCGCCGGAGCGGACTCCCGTGCCGAACGGCATCGGCACCGCCCCCGCCCGCAGCCCCGGCACCACCCCGAGCGCCACCCGTCCGGCGGGCCCCGGGGCGACCGGCACCAACTCGACCGGTCGGACCGGCGCTCCCGAAGCCCCCGGCGGCGGGCAGAGCGCCCCGCCGACCGGCGGCACCGGCAGCCGCCCGACGCCGAGCACGAGCAGCAGCAAGCCCGAGAAGCCCAACCCGTACACGGCGGTCCAGGCCTGCGGCTCCGGGTACCAGGTGATCGACTCGGCGACGCTGACCGACGGCGGCGGACGCCGCCGGGGGCGCGTCTACCTGCTCTACAACGCGGGCAACGGCTACAACTGCGTCGTCACCCTCAAGGACACCGCCGTCGGCACGAAGACGGCGGCGTCGGCGTACCTCGAGGTGAAGGGGCAGACGCGCAAGACCGACAGCGGCTCGTTCCAGTACTACGCCGGGCCGGTACGGGCTGCCGGCGCCGGGAAGTGCGTGAGGTGGGGCGGGTCGACCGGAGGTGTCAGCTACGGGAGTCCGTTCGAACACTGCGACTGAGCGCCCGGGCCGGGCGGCAACGACACCACCGACGGCCTTAAGGTACGGGCATGTCGGTTGACGGGTGGAACACGGTCCTGGTGCTCGGCGGCATCCGGTCCGGCAAGTCCGAGTTCGCCGAGTCCCTGGTCGGTGACGCGCCGGTGGTCCGGTACGTGGCCACCGCACCCGAGGGGGACCCGCAGGACACCGAGTGGGCGGGCCGTCTCGCGGCGCACCGCGCCCGCCGGCCGGGCAGCTGGACCACCGAGGAGACCGCCGACGAACCGCGTCGGCTCGCCGACGTGCTCGCTTCCGCCGAGCCGCACGAGACGCTGCTCGTCGACGACCTCGGCGGGTGGGTGGCGGTGCTGCTGGATCCGACGCACCAACCCGCGGACGACACCGGGACGATCACCGAACTGGCCGACGCGATCCGTCACTGCACTGCGCGGCTGGTGCTGGTCAGCCCCGAGGTCGGGCTGTCGCTGGTGCCGACCACCCCGGTCGGCCGGGCCTTCACCGACGCGCTGGGCACCACGAACCGGGCCGTCGCCGACGCCTGCGACGGGGTCGTGCTGGTGATCGCCGGGCAGCCGACCTGGCTCAAGGGCCCGGCGTCCACCGGCGCCGCGCCGGTCCTGGGCACCGGGGCCGTACGGGTCCCCGGTAGGAAACCCGCCGGCGCTGCCGCTGCCGAGCAGACACCCGAACTCGTCGACCTGTCGAACGTGGTGAACCCCACGTCCCCGCCGCCGTTGCCCGCCGAGAACGACGCCGGCTGGGCCACGCCCGCCACGGCGCCGCCGATGAGCTACACGGATCTGGTCATCCAGCCGGGCATGGAACTGCCGATGCCCGACGAGAACGCCGGTCCGCAGGCGATCGAACGGCTCGCCACCCTCGACGTGCCCGGCGCCGGGCTGGGCGTGCTGGAGCAACTGGTCGGCTTCGCCGCCGCCACCCAGGGCACCCCGACTCCGGCCGCCTGGAAGTCCGTACGCGTGCTGCTGGTCAGCGGCGACCACGCCGGCGGCGCGGCCGCCGGTGTCCGGCCCGGCGAGTCGGCGCGCCGGGCCGGGCAGGCCCGCACCGGCCGGGGCGCGCTGGCCCGGCTGGCCGCCGAGGCCGGCGCGAGCCTCCAGGTGGTGGACGCCCCGAGCGCCGCCGCGATGGAGGATGGGCCGGCGCTCACCGGCGAGCAGGTCGAGTCCGCGCTGCGCTACGGCTGGCAGCTGGCCGAGGAGGCCGCCGGTGCGGGCGTGCAGCTGCTGGTGCTGGCCGCGACCGGGGCCGGCACCGAGGCGACCGCCGCGGCAGTGCTCGCCGCCACCGCCGGAGCGGAACCGTCGGCCGTCCTCGGCCGGGTGGTCATCGAGACCGGCGAGATCGACGACGCGGCCTGGATGCGGCGCTGCGCGGCGGTGCGCGACGCGATGCACCGGACTCGCAACTCGTCCCGGGCCGCCAAGGACGTGCTCGCCGAACTCGGCGGCGGCGACGTGGCGATCGCCACCGGCGTGCTGCTCGGCGCGACGGCGCACCGCATCCCGGTGATGCTCGACGGCCCGGTCGGGCTGGCCGCCGGCCTGGTCAGCCGGGACCTGGCCGGGCAGGCCCGGCACTGGTGCCTGCTCGCCGACCACGGTGGCGACCCGGCGGTGAAGCTGGCGGGGGACATACTCGGCCTCACCGCGCTGCTCGACCTGCGGCTGGGTCTCGGCGAGGGCGCCAACGCGCTGGTCGCGCTGCCGATGCTGCGTTCGGTGCTGGCGCTGGCCGCCGCGCTGCCCACGCACCCGTCGCTGGCGGGCGAGGGCGAACCGGACGACGAGCATGCGGCGCCCGAGTTCGCCGAGCCGGTGCCGGCCGGGCCCGGCCCCACCAGTATCGAGCCGGACGAGGAACGGGTCGAACCGTCGGGCCGTGCCGGCTGACGGGCGGTTCGTCGCCGGGGCGCGGCTGGCGCTCACCACGTTCACCACGCTGCCGGTGCGCGCCGGCCGGATCGACCGGGCCGTGGCGGGCACCGCGATGTCGCTCGCGCCGGCCGTCGGGGCACTGCTCGGGGCACTGCTGGCCGGGGTGCTGCTGCTCCTGACCGCGGTCGCGCCACCACTCGTCGCCGCCGGGGTGACGGTCGGCGCCGCCGCGCTGCTCACCCGGGGCCTGCACCTCGACGGGCTGGCCGACACCGTCGACGCGCTCGGCTCGTACCGGCGTGGGCCGGCCGCCCTGGAAATCATGAAGAAGCCGGACGTCGGCCCGTTCGGGGTGGTCGCGCTGGTGGTCGTACTCCTGCTGCAGGCCGCGACGCTCGCCGAGCTGGCCGGGCGGTCGTGGCCGGCGTGCCTCGCGGCGGTGGTCGCCGCGACAGCGGCCGGCCGGCTCGGCGTCACGCTGGCCTGCCGGCGGGGCGTGCCGGCAGCCCGGCCGGACGGCCTCGGCGCGCTGGTCGCCGGCACGGTCGGCCTGCCGGCCCTGGCGCTCGGCGTGGTCGCCGTCGCGCTGGTGGCCGTCGCCGCGGTGCCGGACCGGCCGTGGCAGGGGCCGCTCGCCGTCGGGGTCGCCCTGGCCGTCGCGGTGGCGCTGCTGGCCCACGTGGTACGCCGACTCGGCGGCGTCACTGGCGACGTGCTCGGAGCGACCGTCGAGGTCGTCACCACGCTGGTCTACCTCGGACTGGTGCTGTCCGGCTGAACGCGGCACGGCACGCCGGGTAGCGTTCGGCTCGACAGCACCGGCACCGCCAACCGGGGGACGAGAATGCTCATCACCGACGACTTCCTACCCGTACCGGTCCCGGAGTCGCTCAGCGCGACCTACCTGGTACCCGTCGAGGGGTTGCCGAAGGTCAGTACGAAGAGCGCGGTGGCGGCGCTCGCCGGCCGGATCGCCGAGCCGGTGCACGGGCTGGCGAAGCAGATGCTGGACAGTCCGCTGATGAGCGTGGACGTCCGCCCGATCGGCGAGTTCCCCGAACTGCCGCCGGACCTGCTCGCCGCGTTCGGCGCCAGCGAGACGCAACTGGACCGGCTCGCCGCGGCCACCCACCTCGTGGTCGTGCAGGCCGAGTACCGGCCCGGCTGGCCGCCGGCGCACGAGTGGGCGGCCCGGGCGGTGGCGGCGGCGGTCGCCGACTCGGTGGGCGGTGACGTGGTGGACGTCTTCGGGTTGCAGTTCCTGGACCCGGCGACCGCGCTGCACTCACTCCCCGACGACAAGGGGCGCATCCGGCTGGTCGACTGGGTGCTGGTGCCCTACTCCTCCGACGCCGAGGGGCTCTGGTTCACCACGAAGGGGCTGCGTCGCTTCGGCTTGCTGGAGTTGCAGACGCAGGGTGTGCCGGACCACCTGACCCGGGCGTGGGGCGCGGTGATGACCGGCGCGGCGCGACGGCTGCTGCGGGACTGGACCGACGGACTGTCCGGCGAGGAGGTGCCGGCGTTCGTGCAGCTCCCGGTGCTCGCCACGGTGACCGGGCACGACATCGCGGTGGCGTACGGCAATCCGGAACAGCACGGTGCGACCGCCCCGGTGCTGCTGCGCATCGAACTCGACCCGGCGACCGACCCGGACGCGGACTCGTTCCTCAGCCTGAGGCCACCGGAGGGCCACTCCGGCCCGGCCGGCCGGTACTACGCGGCGGCCTGCGCCACGCTCTTCGCCGGCATCCAGCCGGACGTGCGCTACGCCCGGCCGGGGGACGCCATGAGCAAGGCGATCGCCACCGCCCGCTCGGGTCTGGCCGACGTACGTGCCCGGTTCGTCGCCGGCCAGCTGCCGCACGAGTCGCAGCTGGTGGTCAAGTACGGCCTGCCGGGCGAGGACGGCCCCGAGTACGTGTGGGCCGGCATCAGCTCGTGGGACACCCCGGAGCGGATCGTCGGGGTGAGCGCCAGCGACGCGACCTCCGACCCGACCGTACGGATCGGCTCCCCGGTCGTGGTGGAGGCCTCCGACGTGGTCGACTGGGCGCTGCTGGACGGCACCGGCGTCATCGAGGGTGGCTGGACCCAGGCCGTCCTGGACGCCGGCGAACGCCCGCGTGCCGAAGGCTGACCGGGCCGGACGTACGGGACACGATCATTCCGCCGCGCCGGACCCGGGTGGTTCCCCGATCCGCACGCCGGTGCGGGCCGCCCGGGCGGCGCCCCAGTCGTACAGCGCCTGGAGCACGCCGGACAGGCTGCGCCCCTCCTCGGTGAGCCGGTACTCCACGTGCGGCACCCGCGTCCCGAGGTCGTGCCGGGCGACGAGGCCGTCGGCCTCCAGCTCCCGGAGGCGCTGCACGAGCATCTTCTCGCTCACGTCCGGCATCCGGCGGCGCAGCTCGCCGTAGCGGTGCACGCCCTCCTTGAGGTGGGCGAGGATGACGGGCCGCCACCGTCCGCCGATCACGTCAACGGCCAGCTCCACCGGGCAGTGGTACCGCCTGCTCATCGAGCGTCCTCCCGTACTTACCAAACAGTGCGTACTTGATCACTAACCGCGAGCCGTGGTGTGGTTTGAGGCATGATCATCGAGTACATCAGGTACCGGGTCGCGCCGGAGCGCCGGGACGAGTTCGAGTCGGCGTACGAGCGGGCCTCGGCCGCGCTCGCCGCCGCCCCGCAGTGCGTCGACTACGAACTGAGCCGATGCGTGGAGCAGCCGGAGTGTCACATCCTGCGCATCTCCTGGACATCCGTCGAGGACCACCTGCGCGGGTTCCGTGCCGGCCCGCACTTCGGCCCCTTCTTCGCCGAGATCAAGCCGTACGTCGGAGACATCGAGGAGATGCGACACTACACCGTCACCCAGGTCGCCGGTGCCGGCGGCGCCGCGCCCCCGACCCTGTACGAGTGGGCCGGCGGCAGTACGGCGCTGACCACGTTGTGCGAGGCGTTCTACCGGCGCGTCCGCGCCGACGACCTGCTGGCGCCCGTGTTCGCCGGGATGCCACCTGACCATGCCCGTAACGTCGCGATCTGGCTCGGCGAGGTGTTCGGCGGGCCGGCGACGTACACGAACGAGCACGGTGGCTACCGCGCCATGCTCGGGCATCACCTACGCCGGGCCATCACCGAGGCGCAGCGCCGACGGTGGCTGGACCTCATGATGGACGCCGCTGACGAGGTCCAGCTACCGGACGATCCGGAGTTCCGGGCCGCCTTCGTCGGCTACCTGGAGTGGGGGACCCGGCTGGCCCTCGCGAACTCGCAGCCCAGCGCGGACCCGGTCCGGCAGGCGCCGGTGCCGCGCTGGGGCTGGGGTGTCGCGCCGCCCTACCAGGGCTGACGCGGGCGACAGTGGGTACGGGCTACTTCACCGAAGGCTGGACGAATGGGGGGCGGGTCACCCGCATCTGGGCACGGCGGCCGCGGATGTTCACCTCGACCACGTCGCCGTCGGCCAGGTTCGCCGCCGTGTCCAGCAGCGCCAGAGCGATGCCCTGCTTAAGGGTCGGCGAGAACGTGCCGCTGGTGACCGTGCCCACAGTCGTCTCACCGAGGTGCACGGTCATGCCGGGACGCGGGATCGCCCGGTCGACGGCCACCAGACCACGCAGCGTACGACGGGGACCGGCCGCCTTCTCCGCGCGCAGGGCGTCCCGGCCCCAGAACGCCGGCTTGTCCCAGCCGACCGCCCAGCCCGAGCGGGCCTGCACCGGCGTGATGTCCAGCGACAGGTCCTGACCGTGCAGCGGGTACCCCATCTCGGTACGCAGCGTGTCGCGGGCGGCGAGCCCGCAGGGACGCACGTCGTACGACTCGTCGGCGGCGAAGAGGGCGTCCCAGACGGCGGTGGCGTGCTCGGCCGGCACGACCAGCTCGTACCCCAGCTCGCCCGTGTAGCCGGTCCGGCAGACGGTCAGCTCGACCGGCACGCCGGCGACCGACGTGGCGGTGGAGAAGCTCATGTAGTCGTGCCCGGTGGGCAGACCCAGCGAGTCGAGCAGCTCGGCCGAGCGCGGCCCCTGCACGGCGAGCACCGCGTACGCCTCGTGCTCGTCGGTGACCGTGATCGACGCCGGCGCGGCGGCGCGCAGCCGGCGGACCACCTCGGCGGTGTTCGCGGCGTTCGGGATCAGGAAGACGTGATCGTCGGCGTGCAGGTAGGCGATGATGTCGTCCACGACGCCACCGGTGGCGTCGTCGCAGCAGAGGGTGTACTGCGCCCGGCCGGGGCCGATCCGGCCCAGGTCGTTGCTGAGGCAGGCGTTGACGAAGTCCGCCGCGCCCGCCCCCGTCACCCGGGCCTTGCCGAGGTGGGACACGTCGAAGACGCCCACTCCCGTGCGTACCGCCGTGTGTTCCCGCAGCACGCCGCCGCCGGCGTACTCCAGGGGCATCTCCCAACCCCCGAACGGGGCGAACTTGGCACCGGCAGCGGTGTGCCGCTCGTGCAACGGGGAACGACGCAGCCGGGTTTCGGCGGCGTCGGTGGTCACGTCGGTCATGGGTGGCAACTTACCGGGGCCGGACGCGCTGGTTAGCATCGGCGGGACCCACCGATTCGCCTCGGCGGGACAACCCACACGTCCGGCGGGTAGGTTCGCCGCCGGAGACCTTCACCGCCGGTACGCGTCGCCGCGGCCGGCCCGGCCCGCCCGGAGTAGCTCAGTGACATCGCCCCGTACCACCCTCAGCCTGGTCGACACCGACCCTGCAGAGCTCGCCGTCGACGCCATCGTGATCGGCGTGCACAGTCAGACCGGAGAGCAGGCCGCCACCAACGGCCTCGCCGGCACCCTGCTGCTCGCCAGCGGCGCGGAGAGCATCGCCGCCGCCTTCGACGGGAAGCTCACCGAGACGCTGGCGCTGCTCGGCGCGACCGGCGGCCCGGGCGAGGTGATCAAGCTGGCGACGCTGGGCACGATCACGGCTCCGGTGGTCGCCGCGGTCGGCCTCGGCCCCGAGCCGTCCGGCGCCGCGCCGAACCCGGAGACCCTGCGCCGGGCCGCCGGTTCGGTCGTACGCGCCCTCGCCGGCGCCTCCCGGGTGG
>NZ_JBEXFP010000032.1:0-71604 GCF_040606825.1 Micromonospora sp. NPDC005367
ACGAGACCACCGCCTGGCCACACCGCGAACAGCACGACCAGAAGACCGCTGCTTGACTCCAAAGCTCATGGGATGTCTGTCAGCGCTGCTGTCGACAGCCATTCCGCCGGCGACGGTGCGATCCGGCTCAGCCAGGGCGTCTTTCATGCCCTGATCGAGGGATTCGGCATGGCGAACTGGTCCGCTACGGCCGAGCTGTCACTTGCGGTAGTAGAAGTCAGCGGCCTCATCAGCATCTGCTGGCGCGGTGATCTTCAACGGCTTCGCGTGATCCTTCATGGTGGTGGTCATCGTCAGTTTCGGGCCCCCGCTGGGACTCAGCTCCGCCCTGACCGAGGTGACCCAGCCCTGGTCGTCAGTGGTGATCGTAAAGGGCGACAGGGGTGTGCCGATCGAGACGATGCTCGGTGCGCCCACGGGGAGGAACGACTTGGTGTCTTTGCCGTCGGGGTCGAAACGGCCGGTGTAGGTGTGCGTGCCGGTGCGCTCCGCCGAGACGATCGACGAGGTGAACGCCTTCAGGCCGGTCGGGTCGACCCAATCGAAGCGCAGGAAGGGATCGTCGCTCTTCACTCGCTTTAGATCGACGTGCACCCAGTCCTTCTCGTCGGCCGGCCGTACGTAACTGTCGGTGCCGATCACGATCCGGCTCCCGGCCTGTGGGTACTTGCCGCCCGTGACCGAGATGGTGGCCTGAAAACGGCGCTTCTTCGGATCGAAGGCGCCGGTTCCCTTAACGCTTTGCCCTTCGGGCAGGCTGCCGCGCACCGCGTACCGGTGGGCAACCCCCTGCGACCGCTGCAACGCCACGACCAGCTCGCCGCGGACGTCGGGCGCCGGAGACGGCACTACGGTGGCCGCCTGGACCGGCTTCTCGGCGCGCATAGGCTCCGTCGTCCGGGTGCAACCGGCAGCAAGGAGTAAACCGCCGGTCAGACCCAGCGCGAGCAGGGCGGTGCTCTGTTTCATAGTGGTTCCCCCGTGGGCCGCCGGCTGGTAGCGGGACGAGGGCACGATAGCGGACTCGGTCGACGCCGGGTGCCCCTCGGGGCGGAGCGGCAGATGGACAGCTGTAGCGGTAGGCACACGGGAGCGAGAGATCTCTCGGCCGTCGATCGCTACGACCATTCATCGTCATCCAGGTCACGTGACCCTAGCGTCGCGTGTCACCGTCGCGTTGGGCATAGGACCAAGCCCAGGGACCACTTGTTGCCTTGCGCCCACCTACGATCTGACCCATGCGTCGCGTCGCACCGGCAATGGCCCTACTACTTCTAATCGGCTTGCCCGCTTGCACCTCAGAGCCGAAGGATGCCGGACACACAACCTTGACCGTCCTGCTCGACCACGATGTGACGGCAGCGCAAAAGAGCGTGGTCGAGCAGCGACTACGCGCGATGCCGAGCGTAGAGGGCGTCGCCCTTGAGACCCGCGATCAGGCCTATGAGAAGATGCGGAACGACTCGCCGGACCTGCTGGCGGATCTCGACCCGGAGGACCTGCCGGAGTCCCTTCGCGCGACGGTCACCGACGCGTCGGTCGCCGAGGCAGTCGGTTTGGTGATAGGCACGGTCGACGGTGTCGAGTGGGCTGTCCTCAAGATCGCCGATGTTGACCCCCTGCCGTCGCAAATCGGGGCGATCGTCCGGCTGGAACCGACGGCTACGGCAGAGCAGCGAGCCGCGGTAGAAAAGGCCGTCCGGGCGCTACCCCGCGCCGAGTCGATCGAGTTCGAGAACCGGGACGCCGCCTACGAGCGTCTGCGCAAGCAGTGTCAGGGCAAGGGTGATCTTGCCGCGCAGCTCGACTCCCAGATGACGCGCGCCTCGCTGCGGCTCCAGCTTGCCGTGGACGGGAAGGGTCGGACTGGGCTACCCGAGATTGGACGCCTTGATGGCGTCGAGGCGGTGCAGTTGGTGCCGGTGTCGATGCTTTGAGTGGCACAGCGGAACCGCCGACGGGGGGATCGCTCGCGGCCCGCGACGTCAGGGCTCGGACCGCGACACGAGGGAAGGTCGGAAGGAACGTGGAGATCACTTCTGGCGGTACCCCAGGGCCGCGCCTTGCTGACCATTTAGCGGATCTCGACAACAACGTCTACGGCCGCCTCCCCCATGCCCCAGGAGTGCAGGTCTTGGCTGAGGCGTTCGTGCGTGCAGGCTGGCGCGCCCGCACAAGCACGGCCGCACCCGCGGGCGCCCCGACGCCTGTACTGGTGGCGGCGGCCGCCGCGGTCAGCTCCACTACGTACGTGGCGATCGCAACGGCGATCATGACCCAGAAGGCCACCAGGGCGGCACAGAGCTTGAACAGCGCGTCGTCGATCTCGTCTGTTGCCGCCTTGATCGCGCTGAGCGCCTTTCCCTGTGCCGACAGGGCTTCCGCGTAAGCGGTGGCTCCGGCCCCTTCCCATTTCTCGTTGACAGTTGTCTGGTCACTTCCTGCCATCCCTGACAGGGAACTGGCCACCGCGCCGACCCGATTGGTCCAGTCGTCACCGGTTCCATACAGTGCCGGCGGCCATCCAGGCGAAAGCATCTGCTCCCGCATAACTGCGAAGAAAGCCTTTACGATAGCCGTGAATTTGTCCAGCGACTCCTGCAAGCCGCCCATCGCGAAGGCAGGTAGCAGTTGCGCGGCCCGGTTGCAGCGCTGCACGATCGAGTTGCTCAACTGCTCGACCTTGCCGAGCAGCCGCTCGATTCGTTGCAGAGTCTGCTCGAACTCTTCTCGGCTGAATCCCAAGTCGGTCATCGCGTTCACCAGACTCCGCGGATGCGGTGCATGCTCTGGATGTCTTCCTCTTCGTACCCGTCCGCTGCTGCAGTCAGAGCGTTCCCCATGGCGTCCAGTGCCGTGACGCCATCGCTCAACAGTTCGGTCATTCGGGCGTGAAGCTCCTGATACACCTGGGTCAGGCCCGCCCAGTCGGCAGGAGCAGAGAACTCGAGCGAGCCGAGGTGAAGGGTGCGTGCAACTTCCGCTGCCGCGCGCAGTTGGTCTGCGGCGTCGCGCCACTTGATGCCGTCGGTGCGCAGTTCCGAGATCGCTACCCGGACGGTCTCGGGGCTCGGCGGATGAGTCATGAGCCCTGTCCTTCACCGAATTCGGCGGCGAGCCCGAGCCTCGCCAGCAATCGGGCGGGGCCCGCCATGAGGGACCTCAGTTCGTTGAGGCCGTCAGGTAGGTCTTGACCGCCGTCCGACCACATTCGCTGGTGAACCTCCCTCGTGAGCTGGAGGACCCAGTGCGCGATCTCCTGCGTACCCGCGTGCTCGGCCCACCTGGGTTCGAAGCGGACTTCCGTTATCAGACCGGCACTGCCGCGTACGACGGCGGAACCTCTCGGGGCGGACGCTTCCACCTCGTCGCGAAGCCGGCGCTCCAGGCTCTCCGACAGGCCGTCGAGTTCGTGTTCGACCACCTCCAGTAGGCCCATGAGCTGACGTAGAGCATCTCCCTCCGGGAGTGGTGCCGCCGCCGATGCTCTGCCGATCATCGGTATCGCCTCAGCGATCGCCGGAGCCGGCGCCGTGGTCGATGCCGCGGCTGCCCCGGGCCCAGCGGCTGCCGCCCAGCCGTCCGACGTGCGCCATCCGCCGTCCGGAGCGCGTCGACCACAGCTCTGCCCAGCCCAAGGGCATCGCTGGACCTTTGCCAGCCCGGCCGAAGTTGAATCTCAATCAACAAGCCCTGGCCATCCACCACAACACTCACCAGGTCGTCCGGGTCTGCCCCGCGATACCTGGCCCCTGGATCGGATGTGGCGGCCCACTGCGCGGCCAGAGACTGCGCTTCGTCCTGAAGCTTCCTGAGCTCGGCCGCAAAGGGCGGTGGCGCGTCTCCGTCAGCCAACCTGACCTCCCCGTCGGGCGATGAGTCTATGACCGAAGGCATCGATTTGTCCGACCCTGCGTCTGGATCGTCACTCCAAGTTGTCGGGCCGACGGCAATCGACAGTTGTGGCGGTGAGCCGTGTGTCGTGCGGGGTTTCCGTATTGCGATAGGTACCTTGCTATGACAAGGTAGCGGCATGCAGGTCGATCCGAAGCTCGTCGCGTTGCGGCGCGGCCTGCTCGAACCACTCGTACTAGCCGCCGTCGAGTCCCAGCAGCGGTACGCGGCGGAGATCCTCGCTGCATTGCAGCAGGCAGGCTTCCCCGCCCAGGAGGGCACGCTGTACCCGTTGCTGAGCAAACTCCGGCGAGACGGGTTCGTGCACCACGAGTGGCGTGAGTCGCCGTCAGGACCGCCCCGCAAGTACTTCTCGCTCACCGACACCGGCCGAGCCCAGCTCGCAGCGTTCCGGGACCACTGGAACGAGCTGTCCCGCGTCATCAACACGATTGGACGATGACCCGTGAACGAGCCGATCTCCATCCGCCTCACCGGACACGTCGCGGCCTTCCCGGTCACCCGCGAAGCACGCGAGGCCCTGCGGCAGTACCTCGATGACGCGAGAAGCGCGCTGCGCTCCGACCCGGACGCCGACGAGATCGCCCGAGACCTCGAGTCCGCGATCGGCGACCGGTTGAGCGCTCTCACGAGCTCGGGCGCCGAACCGGTGACCGGTCCCCAGATGGCGGCGATCCTGGCTGAGCTCGGGCCGGTGAGCCCAGCACACTCCGCGCCGCCCTCCACCGTGGAGGGGTCACGTGGCCGGTTCTGGTGTCGGATCAACGAGGGCAAATGGTTCGGCGGCATCTGCCTCGGCATCGCGGCGTACGGCCAGTTCCGCGTCGACTGGGTACGAACCGTCGTGCTGCTGCTGACCCTGGTCACGGGCGGACTACTCGCCGTGGCGTACCTGGTCCTGCTGCTCGTGCTCCCGGTCGTCCCGACGGTCACCGACTACGAACGCCAGCGGGACGCACCGCGATACACCTGAACCGGAAGGCGCGCGGCGCCGGCTACGCGGTCATCGACGGGCCGGCGCTGCCATCAGCTCATCGATCTCCGCGAAACCCAGTGAGGCGACCCCGTCGGCGTCATCCGCGTACCCACCTTCGATGTCGGCGGCGACCGGCACACCGACCGCGGACGACACACGGGTGATCACGTCGAGCGCGCGGTCACGGCCCATCGTCTCGCCGTCACCCGCGCCCACGCTCCAGGCCACCCCGGCGCTGGTGGTTGCGATGGCGGCTGCGCCGGCGTCCTCGATCAGCCGGGCGCTCGCGGCGTCCCGGACCACACCGTCGGTGCCATGCCGCTACTCCAGCACCGTACGCAAGGTGCGTTCGCCGATGTCGCGCATCAGCGGGTTGTCCGCCGAGTGCGTCAGGAAGACCAGGGACAGGACAAGCGCCCACCCGCGGGACCGCTCCCAGGTCGCGTCGTCCGCGCGGCCGTACGCCTGTTGAAGGACAGCACGCTGCTCCGCCGTGAACAGCATCCAAGCCACGGAGAGGTCGGTGGCGGGATCGCCGCAGGTGATGTCACCGAAGTCGATCACGGCGCTGATCTTCCCGCGGTCGACCAGGATGTTGGCCGGGTGCAGGTCCCCGTGCAACCACAGTGGCGGACCGTCCCAGGCAGGCGCAGCGCGGGCCGCCTCCCAGATCCGCAGTGCGGCGTCGCGGTCGGCCGGATCGACGTGCGTCAGCCCGGTCAGGACTCCCTCGGCGCGCCCGGCCAGTGGAATGCCGCGGAACCGGTTGACAGGCGCCCCCGCAGGAGCCGGGGCGTGCAGCGCGGCCAGGAAACCGCCGAGCGCCGCCGCGGCCGACCAGAGGTCGTCCGGCGCCGACCGCGCGGCGATCTGGCCCGGGAGAAAGGGCACGACACTCCACGACCACGGGTACTGCGCGGTCGGCCGCCCGACACGCACCGGCGCCGGCACCGGCAACGGCAGGCGGTCGGCCAACTCCGACAACCACCGCTGCTCGTGCGCGACGAGTTCGGCGGCCATGGCGCGCCGCGGCAACCGGACGAGGAACTCCGCACCGAGCCGGCACACGAGGTTGTCCCAGCCGTTGGCCAGGACCTCGACCGGCAGGTCCGCCAGGTCGGGGTGCTGCTCGTCGAGCAGGCGGCGCACCAGTTCGACGGAGACGGGAACCTCCGCAGCGGGCATTCGCTGAATCGGCACAGCGAGAACCCTACGGCCGCACCCCGGCGCGCCTGGCAGCAGGAGCGGGCGATGACTGCGCCGCGCAGCGCCGTCACCCGATCCGCCGGAGACGGCCTGGGCCGGCGCATCGGCGTCAGACCGGATAGGTACGGGCCACGGCGAGCATCTCCGAGCTGTGCGAGCCGACGATCCCGACGTCCGGCGGGCGAGGCCGGAAGCCGGGCAGCTCGGCCAGGCCGTCGCTGGCATCCATCGCCCGCAGCCGCAGGTCGTCGTGGGCCCCCATCACCAGAGTGATCTCGATGCCCTCGGGCGGCGGCGCGTGGAAGACGACCCCGAAGCCCCACGGCCGGCCGTCGGTCGCCCGGCCTCCGGGGACACGCCGCCCGTTCACCACCGCGTACTCGACGATCGTGCGCGCGTCGACGTGCAGCGAGGCCAGGCGGACCGGACGCTGCGGGGTGACCCGCACCCGCAGGGTGCGTTCGCCTCCCGCGCTGCTGTCGGCCAGGATCTCGACCTTCGGAGCGGGCAGGTCCACCGGCTCCGCCGGGCCGCCGCGGAAGGCATGATCGCCGAGTGCCGGGAAGTCCGCGACCGAGGCCGGACCGTCGACGTACCGGCTGGTCCACGGCTGCGGATCGGTCTCGTCGGTGAGCCACCGGGCCGAGCCGGCGCCGGCGTCCAGGGCGTACATCAGATGGGTGGGTGCGGGATGCGTGGCGTCGAAGCGGTCGACGCGGACCCCCACCCCGGCGCAGACCACCGCCGCGACCGCGGCGGCCAGCGCGGGCAGCGCGCCGAGCCGCCGGGCCCGTAACGCCACCAGGCCGCGCTGCCCGCCGGCCTGCGGGTGCAGCAGATCCACCACCGGCAGTACGGCCAACCCGAGCAGCACGGTGACCAGGGCGGCGACCCCGCCCATCGCCATGCCGAGCGCCGGGAAGAGCAGCACCACAGTGGGCAGCAGGATGACCACGGCCACCGCGCCGCCCGCGGTGACGGCTACCACCGGCCACGGCCCGTCGATCCGGGTGCCGAGCGCGACCAGGCCGGCGAGCGCGCCGACCAGCGCCGGCAGGGAGGCGAGGTACGCCCCGCCCGGCACCAGCACCGCGAGCACCACCCCGAGCAGGGCCAGCCAGGCCAGCCCGCCGACGGCCAGCGCGGCCGGGCCGATCCGACGCCGGGACAGCGCGTACCAGGCGAAGACGACCGCGGCGGCGAGCGCCAGCACGGCGAGCCGGTACGAGGTCGGCCGGTACGGGTCGAGCAGCTCGGCGTAGCCCGGCCGGATCGTGGTGATCAGCGCCCAGAACGCCTGCGCGGCGAGCGGGGCGGCCACGATCGGCACCAGCGACAGGCCGAGACCGGCCGCCAACCGGCGACCGTCGGCACGACCGCGCCGACGGGCCGACCAACCCAGCGCGACCACCGCGGCCAGCGCGAGCAGCGCGAGCGGCAGGGTCAGCTGGCCCGGGTAGCGGACCAGCCCGCCGGGCACCGGGAAGTAGGTGTTGTCCCCGCCGGCGGTCAGGTCGGTGAGGTCGATGCGGCCGAATTCACGGGCCATCCCGAGCGCGTTGTCGCCGTGCTGCTGGAGGCTGGCCCGGTCCAACGCCGCGGCGGTGTCCAGCGGGGTGTGGTAGATGGCCCCGCCGTCGATGTACGCGGAGTTGAGGCCGACGAAGCCGTGTCCCATGAACGCGGTGAAGTCGGTGTCGTTGGGCAGCGCCCGGTAGATCTCCACGGCGAACGAGGTGCCGACGGGGTGCGGCGCGGCCCGGGCGAAGACGTCCACCAGCTTCGCGTTCCGTGGCGACGTCTCGAACATGATCACCGGTCCGGCCGAGCCGCGCGCCTCCAGGTTGAGCACCACCCCGCCGTCGGCGGCGAGGGGGTGGCCGGCGGCGAACCCAGACGCTCCGCAGAGACACGCCTCCTCGGCGTCGGTGAGCACGAAGACGATGTCGTTGCGGGGTCGCGGTCCGGCGGCCAGAGCTCGGGCCACCTCCAGGATGGCGGAGGTGCCGGCGGCGTCGTCGTTGCCACCCGGTCCGGACTGCACCGAGTCGTAGTGGGCGACCAGGAAGACCCGGCCGGTCGGATCGGTGCCGGGCAGCCGGGCGACCACGTTGCGGACCCGGGCCAGCGTGGCACCTCCGGCCGCCCCGCTCAGTTGCCCGGCCTTCGGTGCGACGGCGTCCTGCACCTCCGTCTCCAGGCCGAGCCCGCGCAGCACCTGCTCGACGTGCGAGCGGACCTCGTCGTTCGCGGCGCTGCCGGCCGGGTGCGGGCGCGCGGCGATGACCTCGACGTTCCGGAAGGCCCGGTCGGCACTGAACTCGCCCGGCGCCGCGTCGGCCGGTCGCGGCGCCGGGGGCCGCAGGTCGATGAGGCTGACTGCGCCGACGGCGACCAGTGCGGCGACGGCCGCCACGGCGGCGACCAGTCGACGCCGGGGCCTCGCGAGTGACCGGTCGGCGCCGGGTACGCCCGGGATCGGGTGGGCGGGTGCGCGGTCCGGGGCCGGGGTGGGAGGTGCGCCCACGGGAAACTCCTCGGGGACGGGGCCAGGGGTGGAATCATCCTGCCCCGCGTCGGGCGGGACTGGACGCCCGCCCGTCGGCGAGACTTCGACGCCGTCCGGCCACTGCCCGGCCGGTTCCGAGCGGAGGTCGACCGTCCGGTCGGCGGAACGCCCTCTGCCTGCTTTGCCCGCTTATCGGGTAGTGATTCGGCCCATGCCCGGCCCCACCGAGTCCGTCGTGTTGTGTGCGACCGTTGTCTAATACAGGATCAGCAGGGCACTCGGAAGGAGCCCGACATCACCAGCGAACTCCCGCGTCTCGCGGCGGTGACCCGGCCGAACCGGGGGACCGGTCTGGCCGGTTCCTCCGTGGTGCCGTACCCGCACGGCGGCCTGGGACGGCACGCTCACCTGCCGCCCGGTGAGCGGCTGCGGGTGCTGCTGGTCGAGGACGACGAGGGCGACGCCTTCCTCGTCGGGGAACTGCTGGCCGAGACCAACTCGATGATCGACCTGCTGGTCGCGACGAGCCTCAGCGAGGCACGCCGACGGGTGACGGGCGTGGACTGCGTCCTGCTCGACCTGGGCCTGCCCGACGCCCAGGGCCTCGACGGGCTGCGCCAGGTGCTGGAGATGTCCAGCGGTGCGGCGGTCTGCGTGCTGACCGGGCGCAGCGACGAGCACCTCGGCATCGTGGCGGTGGCCGAGGGCGCCCAGGACTACCTGGTCAAGGGGCAGGTCGACGGCGTCCTGCTGACCCGGGCGCTGCGCTACGCGGTCGAACGTAAACGCGCCGACGAGAACGCCCGCCGGTTGCGCGAGGTCGAGCTGCGCCAGGCCGAGTCGGCCCGCCTCGAACGGGGCCTGCTGCCGCAGCCGCTGATGACGACCGACCAGGTCGCGGTGCACACGTTCTACCGGCCCGGACGACACGCCGCGCTGATCGGCGGCGACTTCTACGACGTGGTGCAGACCCGCCCCGACCGGGTGGACCTGATCGTCGGTGACGTCTGCGGGCACGGGGTCGACGAGGCCGCGCTCGGCGTCGAGCTCCGGGTCGCCTGGCGTGCCCTGGTGCTCGCCGGGGTGCCCGACGACGAGGTGCTGCCCGCGCTGGAGCAGGTGCTGATGAGCGAGCGCCGGCTTCAGGAGATCTTCGCGACCGTCGCGACGGCCCGACTCGACCTGAACCAGAACCGGGCCGTCGTACGGTTGGCCGGTCACCCGCCGCCACTGCTGCTCGCCGGCGGTGAGGTGGCACCGGTGCCCGCCCCCGGCGGCCTGTTGCTCGGCGTCCGGCCCCGTCCGCCGGTCGCCTACGACCTGGAGTTCGACACCGAGGACTGGTCCCTGTTGATGTACACCGACGGCCTGATCGAGGGGCGCGTGGGCGACAGCGACGATCGGCTCGACGTGCCCGGGCTCAACGAGCTGCTGGAGGAACCGGCCAGCCGGGAGGTACCCCTGCCCGAGCTGCCGGCCTGGCTCGTCGGGCGGGCCGAGCAGATCAACGGTGGTCCGCTCGCCGACGACGTCGCCATGCTGCTGGTCTCCCGGGGAGGTGGCCGGTGACCGCCGGTGTGCGTGGCTGGAGCCTGCGCCAGCGGGTGGTCGCGCTGCTCGTGGTCGTCGGGGTGTTGCTGATCGGGCTGGCGGTGACGGAGGCGTCCCTGGCCGAGCGGAGCCGCAACCAGATCGACGCGCTGCTGAACAAGACCAGCCCGCTGCGGGCGCAGTCGCAGGAACTGCTCAACGCCCTGCTCGACCAGGAGACCGCGGTCCGTGGCTTCGCCGTCAGCGGCGACCGCGCCGACCTCGGCCCGTACGACGCCGGGGTGCGGCAGGAACAGGACCTCGTCTCGTCGATGCGGCGGCTCCTGGCCGGCTACCCGCAGATCGAGGGAGAGCTGCGCCAGGTCGAGACCCGGGCCGACCAGTGGCGGCAGTCGGTCGCGGAGCCGGTGATCAGAACGACTGAGCAGCGCGGCACCGCGGCCGGTCAGGCCCTCGTCACCGAATCGGCCCGGCAGCAGTTCGACGGCCTCCGGGTCGCCGTGGACGACCTTCAGGCCGAGATCCTCCACGCCCGGGAGAGCAACGCGCGCGAGGTACGCCGTACCGGCAACCTCCTGGCCGTCCTGCTGATCCTCGCCGCCCTGGTGGTGGTGGTCGCCGGAGCGTTGCTGCTGCTCTCGCTGGACCGGACGGTGGTGCGCCCGCTCACCGGCCTCGCCCAACAGGTCCGGGAGGTCGCCGAGGGCGACTTCGCCCACGTCATCTCCGGTTCCGGCCCGCCCGAGTTCGTGCAGCTCGCGGAAGACGTGGACGCGATGCGCCGCAGGATCGCGGCGGACCTGGCCGAGGTGCGGGAGGCCCGGGAGCGGATCGAGTGGGTCAACACGCAGCTCCAGAAGCAGGCCGAGGAGCTGACCCGGTCCAACCGTGACCTGGAGCAGTTCGCGTACGTCGCGTCGCACGACCTCCAGGAGCCGCTGCGTAAGGTCGCCAGCTTCTGCCAGCTGCTCCAGCGCCGCTACGCCGGCCAGCTGGACGAGCGGGCCGACCAGTACATCGCGTTCGCGGTCGACGGCGCGCAGCGGATGCAGCGTCTGATCAACGATCTGCTGGCGTTCTCCCGGATCGGCCGGCTGACCACCGGCTTCACCGAGGTCGACCTCGACAAGGTGATGGGGGACGTGGCCGGCCAGACCGAGGCGGCCCGGCAGTACGCCGACGCCGAGCTGACCTGGTCGGAGCTGCCGGTGATCCGGGGCGAGGAGCCGCTGCTCACCAACCTGCTCGCCAACCTCGTCAGCAACTCGATCAAGTTCCGTCGGCCGGACGTGCCCGCGAAGGTGCACATCTCCGCCCGGCTGGTCGGCGAGGAGTGGGAGATCAGCTGCCGCGACAACGGCATCGGTATCGAGCCCGAGTTCGCCGACAAGATCTTCGTCATCTTCCAGCGACTGCACCCGAAGGACGCCTACCCGGGCACCGGGATCGGGCTGGCGATCGTCAAGAAGATCGTCGAGTACCACGGTGGCCGGGTCTGGGTGGACACCGACGTCGCCGAGGGTGCCGCGATCCGGTTCACGCTCCCCGCGCTGCCGGAGGATCTTCCCGAGACGGTGGAGGCTCCGGACGAGACGTCGGCTACCGTCGCGGACGCGGAGACGGCTACGACGGCCGGCGATGGTTCGAACAGCGCGCCGGAGCAGTCCGCCGGGTCGGAGCGTACGGAGCAGGCGCCGGCAGGCGGCAGGACGGGCGGCATGAGGGAGACGGTGGGATGACCGTACCGGCGGACGGCAGGAGCCCGATCGAGGTTCTGCTGGTCGAGGACGACCCGGGCGACGTGTTGATGACCCAGGAGGCGTTCGAGGAGCACAAGCTGCGTAACCGGCTGACCGTCGTCTCCGACGGGGCCGAGGCACTGGCCTACCTGCGCCGTGAGGGCCAGTACGCGGACGCGGTGACCCCGGACCTGATCCTGCTCGACCTCAACCTGCCGCGCCGGGACGGCCGTGAGGTGCTCGCGGAGATCAAGAAGGACGAGCAGCTCCGGCGGATCCCGGTGGTGGTGCTCACCACCTCCCAAACCGACGAGGACATCCTGCGCAGCTACCAACTGCACGCCAACGCGTACGTGACCAAGCCGGTGGACTTCGATCGGTTCATCGCCGTGGTCCGCCAGATCGACGAGTTCTTCGTCAGCGTGGTGAAGCTGCCGCCGCGTGGCTGACACCCTGATCGACGACGTGAGTGGGCTGCTCCGGGAGACAGCCGACCAGGTCGTCGTACCCCTGTTCCGGAAACTCGACGACTCCGACGTCGCGGAGAAGGCGCCCGGTGACATCGTCACCGTGGCCGACCGCCGGGCCGAGGAGATGATCTCGGCGGCGCTGCGCGAGCTGCGCCCCGGCTCGGTGGTGGTGGGTGAGGAGGCCGTCGCCGAGGACCGGGGGCTGCTGCGGCACCTGCGTGACGGCGGCGACGTCTGGATCGTCGACCCGATCGACGGCACCGGCAACTTCGCCGCCGGCCGTCGGCCGTTCGCGCTGATGGTGTCACTGTTGAGCGAGGGCCGGCCGGCCGCCGCCTGGGTGCTCGACCCGCTCGCCGACATGCTCGCCACCTCCCGCGCCGGTGAGGGGACGTACGTCGACGGGCACCCGGTCCGTACCGACGAGTCGACACCGGAGTTCGGCCACCTGCGCGGCATGGCGATGACCCGGTTCCTTCCGACGGCCACCCGCGAACGGGTGAACGCCGGCGGCGACCGTCTGGGCGAGCTGCTCCCCGGGCAGCACTGTGCGGGCCGGGAGTACCTGGACATCCTCGTCGGGCGGCAGCAGTTCGCGCTCTTCTGGCGCACCCTGCCCTGGGACCATGCTCCCGGGGCCCTGCTGGTGGAGTGCGCGGGTGGTGTCGCCCGCCGGTTCGACGGCGCCGACTACCACCCGGCCGAGGAGGGCCACGGCCTGCTGGTCGCCGCGAGCGAGCAGATCTGGAACGACGTCCGCGCGGCCCTGCTCGACGGCTGATCCACGCGCTCGGCGACCGTCCCGACACCGAACGTCGACGCGGCACGCCCCTCGCCTTCACGGGACCGGCCGGCGCCGCTCGGTCCGGTATCGTGACCGGCGGTCACCGCCAGCAGGCCGCCGACCGGGGCCGGCGGGACCGCCGCCGCGCAGGTTGCACCCGGGGGGCCGGCGGTCGACGGAAGGACGCTGTCGTGCCCAGGACCATGCCCCGCCGGCGTCGCGCCCGCGGCCCGCTGATCGCATTGCTCGCAGCCGTCACGCTGATACTCGGCGGCGGCGTGGTGCCCGCGTACGCGGAGCCGAACGAGGGTGGCACCAAGAAGCTGCGCGACGCGTTGACGGCCACCGCGCGGGCGCACATCGAGGCGAAGCAGAAGCTGGACAACTCCAAGCGCCGGCAGAAGCAGTTGACCGGCCAGCTGGCCGGGCTCCAGGTCCGGGTCGACGACCTGAGCGCGCAGGTCGGCGAGGTCGCCGCGCGTTCCTACCGGATGGGTCGGCTCACCCCCGCGTCGATGCTGCTGGGCAGCGCCTCCCCCGACGCGTTCCTGGAGCGGGCGGCCAACCTCGACCTGATGGCGCAGCGGGACGGCAAGCGACTGCGCGAGCTGACGGAGACCCGCGAGCAGGCGCGGCGGGCCAAGCTCGCCATCGACGCCGAGGTGCGGCAGCAGACGAAGCAGCTCGCCGTGATCGCGCAGAAGAAGAAGGAGGCCGAGGCGGCGCTGGCCGCGGTCAGCTCCGGCGGCAGCGGTGGGTTCGGCGGCGCCAGCTCGACCTCGGCGAAACCCGCACCACGCAACTCGGACGGCTCCTGGCCGTCGGAGTCCTGCTCGGTGAATGACCCGACCACCTCCGGCTGCATCACCCCGCGCACCCTCAACGCCCTCCAGCAGACCAAGGCGGCCGGCTACCAGCGCTACGTCTCCTGCCACCGCAGCGGCGGCGACGGCGAGCACCCCAAGGGTCGGGCCTGCGACTTCTCGGCGGCGGCGGGCGGCTTCAAGGACCAGAACGCCACCGGCGGTGACAAGGCGTACGGCGACAGCCTGGCCGCCTGGCACGTGCGCAACGCCGATCGGCTCGGCGTGCTCTACGTGATCTGGTACCGGCAGATCTGGCACCCGGGCACCGGCTGGCGCTCCTACAGCGGCAGCGGCAGCCCGGCGGCCAGCCACACAAATCATGTTCATCTCTCGATGTACTGACCCGCGCCGACGGGTGGGCTGCGTACCATCGCGACGATGAATCTCTCACCGTCCAACGTCGCGGACCCACCCGCGCCACCCGTGCCGGTCACCGGGCGGGCCCTGCCCAACGGGCTCGCCGCCTTCCTCGTCTTCTTCTCCAGCGGAGCCGTCCTGGTGCTGGAGACGGTCGCGCTGCGCCTGGTGGGCCCGTACGTCGGGGTCACCCTCCAGGTGACCAGCTCGGTGATCGGTGTCGCGCTCGCCGCGATCGCGTACGGCGCGTGGACCGGCGGCCGGCTCGCCGACCGGCGTGACCCGCGTCCGCTGCTGGCCCCCGCTCTCGTGCTCGCCGGCATCGCCACCGCCGTCACGCTGCCGGTCGTGCGGTACGCCGGCGAGGTGCTGCGCGGCGGCGCGGCCAGCGCCATCCTGCTCCTCGTGGCCCTGGCCGTCTTCGTGCCGGCGCTGCTGCTGTCCGCCGTCACCCCGCTGGTCGTCAAGCTTCAACTCGCCGATCTGCGTCGTACCGGTCAGGTGGTCGGCCGGCTGTCCAGCATCGGGACGCTGGGCGGCATCACGGCCACCCTGCTCACCGGGTTCGTGCTGGTCGCGGCCCTGTCGAGCACGGTGATCCTGGTGGCACTGGCGGTGTCGCTCGGCGTCGTCGGCCTGGGTCTCGGCTGGTACCTGCACCGGCAGGGGGCCGCGGAACTGCCCGCCCCGGGGCGGGCCAAGGCGGTACTGGCCGTGCTCGGCCTGGTCGGTGCCGGGTTGAGCACCGTCGCGCCGAACCCGTGCGACATCGAGACGGCGTACCACTGCGCGAAGGTGGAGGTCGACCCGTCCCGGGCGAGCGGACGGACGCTGCTGCTCAACTCGGCGCAGCACTCGTACGTGGACCTCGCCGACCCCCGCCACCTGGAGTACGCGTACACGAAGTGGTTCGGTGCGGTCGCCGACGTGGTCGCGCCCACCGGGCAGCGGCTGGACGCGTTGCACCTGGGCGGGGGTGGCTTCACCGTGCCCCGGTATCTGACTGCCACCCGTCCCGGCACCGACAACCTGGTCTTCGAGATCGACGGCGGGCTGATCGAGCTGGGCGAGCGGGAACTCGGCGTACACCAGGGGCCGGACCTGCGGGCGGTGGCCGGCGACGCGCGGCTGCTGGTCGCCGCCGAGTCGCCGGAAAGCCGCGACCTGGTGGTGGGCGACGCGTTCGGGCACCTGGTGGTGCCCTGGCACCTGGCCACCCGGGAGATGATCGCCGAGGTGCGCCGGGTGCTGCGCCCGAGCGGCGTCTACGTGCAGAACGTCATCGACTATCCGCCGTTGCGGTTCATCCGCAGTGAACTGGCCACTGTCGCCGCCGAGTTCCAGCACGTCGCGCTGATCGCCCCGCCGGAGGCGATCAGCGGCGAGCAGGGCTCGAACTTCGTCCTCGTCGCCTCCGACGCGCCGCTCGCGCTGGAGGCGATCGGCGAACGGCTGATCGAGGTGGACACCCGGGCGAGCCTGGTCGCCGATGTCGAGCTCGACGAGTTCGTCGGTGACGCGTTGGTGCTCACCGACGACTACGCACCGGTGGACCAGCTGCTCGCCACCGCCTGATCAGGTGAGTTCCTGACCGATTTCGACAGCTGAGGTGTAGCCGGGGCGGGTCCGGGCAACAACCCCCACCATGGGTGGAGGGGACCGGTTCGGTGTGCGGCCGCTCGGTGGGCGGTACCGGCTCATCGAACAGCTCGGCGCGGGTGGCATGTCCGTGGTCTGGCGCGGCTACGACGAGGTGCTCGGGCGTCAGGTCGCGGTCAAGGTGCTGGCGTCCCGGCTGGCCAGCGACCGTGCGTTCCGGCATCGGATCCGGATCGAGGCGCAGGCCGCCGCCCGGCTGTGCCATCCCAACATCACCAACGTCTACGACTACGGAGAGGCCGAGCACGAAGGTGTGACCGCGCCGTACGTGGTGATGGAGCTGATCGACGGCCATTCGCTGAGCAGCCGGCTCGGTCGGGAGCGGCGACTGCCCTGGCGGGACGCGGTGACGATCGCCGCCGAGGTCGCCTCGGCGCTGGCCACCGCGCACGTCCGCGGGGTGGTGCACCGGGATGTCACCCCGGGCAACGTGATGCTGACCGCCACCGGGGTGAAGGTCGTCGACTTCGGCATCTCCGCCCTGGTCGGGGAGAGCGAGAAGGGCACGGACGGCGCTCTGCTCGGCACCCCCGCGTACCTCGCGCCGGAGCGCCTCGACAACGGCCAGGTCTCGCCCGCCACCGACGTGTACGCGGTGGGTCTGCTGCTCTACCGGATGCTCACCGGTCGGCTGCCTTGGCAGGCCAGCACCACCACCGAGATGCTGCGGGCGCACCTGTACAACGACCCGGAGCCGATGCCCACGGTGCCGGAGCTGCCCGACGAGGTGGCCGACCTGGTGCGCCGCTGCCTGGCGAAACGCCCCGAGGAACGGCCTTCCACCGCGGAGCTGGCCCGCACGCTGGCCGACGCGGCCGGCTTGCTGACGGCGGTGCCCGTTTCGCCGGCCGCCGGCCCGGTGGGCCCGGCCACCCTCGCGGACGCCGGCACGACGATCCTGCCCTGGTCCGCCGAGACGGGCGCGCTGCCGCCGTCCACCCGGCACCGGCGGGCCGTGATGCGGCGACGGCGCGTCGAGGTCGGGGTGGCGGCGGCCGGCGTGGTGGCGGTAACCGCGGCGCTCTGGGGGGTGACCGGGCGGAGCCCGGCGAACGGCGGTGTCGAACCGCCGACCGAGGCCCGGATGGGGATGGAGCGGGCGCCCGCCTGCCAGGTGGCGTACGTGCTGCGCAGTGACTCCGGCAAGGATTTCGTCGCCGAGCTGACCCTCACCAACACGGGTGATCGGGAGTTGCGTGACTGGGCGATGAGCTTCGCCTTCCCCGGCGAGCAGACCGTGACCCGGGTGACTCCGGCGTCCGCGACCCAGCAGGGGCGGGTGGTGGTGGTCCGCCCGCCGGCGGCGCGGCCCGCCCTGGCGCCGGGTGCCGCGGAGAAGGTGAGCCTCACCGGCCGCTACACCGGCGCGAACCCGCTGCCGGTCTCGTTCAGCATCGGCGGCGAGAGCTGCGGGGTACAGGTGTCCGGGGTGGCCGGTCGGGCACCCACCCCGGCTGCGCCGAACTCCCCGGCGGTCACGAAGTCCCCGGTCAAGGCCAGCACCTCGAAGACCACCACCAGGAAGGCCACCACCAATTCGCGTGCCGCCGCTCCCGGCCCGCACGGCGGCCCCGCCCCCAAACCGAAGCCCGACAAACCCAAGAAGCCGAAACCCTCCAAGAAGTGACCCCACCCCCCGTCCCGAGACGCCTCGCCCTGGGGACGAGGTCAGGTGAGTTCGGCGAAGTTTTGGAGTTGGTCCAGGCCGCCCTCGACCACCAGGACACTCTCCGGTCTGAGCACGGTGGAGTCCGATGCGTACTCGAACGGCTCACCGGGGAGTTTGGCGCCGAGTATGCGTATGCCGTACTGCTCGATCGGCCGCACCTGCGACAGGGACTTTCCGGCCAGGGACTCCGGCACGCGTACCTTGGCGATGGCGAAGTCGTCGCCGAACTCGATGAAGTCGAGCATCCGGGTGACGATCAGGTGCGCCACGCGCTCGCCGGTCTCCGCCTCGGGAAAGATCACGTGGTGCGCGCCGACCGCGGCGAGGATCTTCGCGTGCTTGTCGGAGGTGGCCCGGGCCCAGACCTGCGACACGCCGAGTTCCACCATGGCCAGCACGGTGAGCACGCTCGCCTCGACCGACGCGCCGATCGCCACCACGACGCGCCGGAAGTCGCTGATGCCGACCTGGCGCAGCGCGTCCTCGTCGGTGGCGTCGGCCTGCACCACCCGGTCGAGCTGGTCCGACCAGCGTTGGACGAGGTCGGCGTTGCGGTCGATGGCCAGGACCTCGTGGCCGAGGCGGATCAGCGACCCGGCCAGCTGACCGCCGAAGCGTCCCAACCCGACCACCGCGACGCCGCCCGCTTCGCTCTCCCTATCCGACAATTGGTTGCTCCTCTGGATAGCGGTAGAGCCTTCGCCGGGTGTTCAGTGCGATCGCGGATCCGAGAGTGAGCGGTCCGACCCGGCCGATGTACATCAGGACGACGAGAGCGAGTTGGCCGCTCTCGGGGAGCGTGGGGGCGAGCCCGACGGAGAGCCCGGTGGTGGTGAACGCGGAGGTCACCTCGAACAGCGTCTGGAGGGCCCGGGTGTCCTCCGTCATCAGGATCAACGTCACCGTGCCGATGGCCACCAGGGTGACGCTGATCAGGGCCAGCGTGACCGCCTGCCGTTGGCTGGCGTTCGCGACCCGGCGTCGGCCGACGGTCACATCCGGCTCACCTCGTAGTTCGGCCCGGATGATGAAGGCGAGCAGGAAGAAGGTCGCCACCTTGATGCCGCCGGCGGTGCTGGCGCTGCCGCCGCCGATGAACATCAGCGCGATCATCAACGGGTAGCTCTCCTCGTCGAGGGCGTCGGTGGCGAAGACGTTGAACCCGCCGGTACGGATGAACGAGTCCTGGGCGAACGCGGCGAGCAGCTTGTCGGGCCAGGCGAAGCTGCCGATGGTGCGCGGATTGGCCCACTCGGCCATGAGTAGCCCGAGGAAGCCGACCAGGAGCAGCGCGGCGCTGCCCCAGACGGTGAGTTTGGTGGCGATGGCCCAGCGGGAGGGTTGACGCCACTCCCGTGCCGCTTCGAACAGCGCCGGGAAGCCGAGGCCGCCGATGATCGCGCCGAGGGCCAGCGGCAGGGTGATCCATCCGTCCTTGGCGAAGCCCGTCAGGTTGTCCGAGTAGAGCGCGAACCCGCCGTTGTTGAAGCCCTGGACGGCGTGGAAGACGCCGTGCCAGAGCGCTCGCCCGAGCGGGTAGTCGTAGGTGAAGTGGAAGCGGAGGGTGAGGATGGCGGTGATCACCAACTCGCAGATCAGCGCGGTGGCGGCGATGCGCCGCAGCAGCCGCCGTACGTCTCCGAAGCCGAACTCCTGGGTCTCGGCCTGCACGAGCAGCCGGTTCCGCAGCCCGAGTTGCCGGGCTACGAGAAGGATGACCACGGTCGCGCCGGTGACGATGCCGATTCCGCCGATCTGGGTGAGCACGGTGATCATGACCAGGCCGAACGGGTTCCAGTAATCCGGGGTGTCGACCACCGCCATGCCGGTCACGGAGACCGCGGAGGTGGCGGTGAACAGTGCGGTGACGAACGGAGTGGTCCGGTGTTGGCCGGTGGCCCAGGGCAGCATCAGCAGGCCGGTGCCGAGCAGGATCGTCGCCAGGAATCCGAACGGCACCAGCCGCACGGGGTGACGGAGAAGCCGGCGCACCAGACAATCTTCCTTTTCCCCACGGGTCGGGGAGGCCGAACCAGTGATCCGGCGGCCAGCCGATGACCGGTCACCGGTCGATCGTGTCGGTCGCGCTGGGCCGGCCGAGCCGGCCATCGTGACGGGCGCGGTGGTCGATGGCCGGGGCCGACACATGCGGTACGGCGGATCCGGCTTCCGCCGCCACCGTGAGGCGACGCCAGGGTGGGTGTGCCCGGCCCGTTGTAAGGCCCGGCCACCCCGCTCCGGTTACTTGTGTGTATCGACCACATAGCTCGTGGGTGACGTCACTTCTAGCGTGAGCCGACAATGAGTTCCCTCCCTCCGAGTCCTCACGTGGAGTCGCAATGACGGTCCGGACGACGCGGCGGGTGTTCCTCTCCGCCGCCACCATGATGGCCGCGGCCCTGGCCGCCACGGCCTGTGGCAGCCCGCAGGACACCGCCTCCGGTGGCGGCGACAGCGCCGCTCCGGTCAAGGTCGGCCTGGTGTACTCCCAGTCGGGTGCACTGGCCAGCTACGGCAAGCAGTACATCGAGGGTTTCAAGGCCGGTCTCGACTACGCCACCAAGGGCACCGACATGGTCGGCGACCGGGCCATCGAGGTCACCGAGGTCGACGACGCCGGTGACCCGGCGAAGGCGGTCTCCGCGGCGAAGGACCTGATCGGCAAGGGCACCAAGATCATCGCTGGCTCCACCGCCTCCGGCGTGGCGCTCCAGGTCGCCCCGATCGCGGCGCAGAACAAGGTTCTCTTCATCTCCGGGCCGGCGGCCACCGACGCGGTGACCGGCGCGAACAAGTACACCTTCCGCTCCGGACGGCAGTCGTACCAGGACGTGGTGACCGCGAGGTCGTTCATCGGCGACCCGACCGGCAAGAAGGTCGTGGTGTTCGCCCAGGACGGCGCGTTCGGTGACGCCAACGAGGCGGCCGTGAAGACCGTCATCGGCGGTGCCGGTGCGACCGTCAGCAGCGTCCGCGCCCCGGCCAGCGCCACCGAGTTCACCCCGTTCGCCAGCCAGATCAAGGCCGCCAAGCCGGACCTGCTCTTTGTCGCCTGGGCCGGCACCACCGCCCCCGCGATGTGGCAGACCCTCGACCAGCAGGGCGTCCTGTCGTCCACCACGGTCGTCACCGGCCTGGACATCCGCGCCTCCTGGCCGACCTTCGGCGCGGCCGGCAGCAAGATCTCCTTCCTGTCGCACTACTTCGACGGTGCCAGCGACACCGAGGCCGCCAAGGCACTGAAGGCCGAGGTCGGCACCGTCGACCTGTTCCACCCGGACGGTTTCGCCGCCGCCCAGATGGTGGTCCGGGCCGTACAGGAAGGTGGGGACGACGTCGACAAGATGGTGGCGGCCCTGGAGGACTGGAGCTTCGACGGGATCAAGGGCAAGATGACGATCCGCGCCGCCGACCACGCCCTGCTTCAGCCGATGTACCAGGCGAAGCTGACCGGCAGCGGCACCGAGTTCACGGCGTCCGCCCAGAAGAGCCTCACCGGTGACGACACCGCGCCGCCGGCCGTGGCGATGAAGGGCTGACCCGATGCTCGCCACCCGCGCTCTGACCTGGCGGATCGGCGAGGTCGCCATCGTCGACGGCGTCTACCTCGACCTGGCGCCCGGGGAGTTCCTCGGCGTCATCGGGCCGAACGGCGCCGGCAAGACCTCGCTGTTCAACCTGATCACCGGCCTGCGCCGGGCCACGGACGGTCGGGTCCTGGTGGACGGCAGGGACATCACCGATCTTCCGCCGCACCGCCGTGCCCGGCTCGGGCTCGGGCGTACCTTCCAGGCGTCGTCGGTGTTCGGCTCGCTCAGCGTGCGGGAGAACGTCCGGCTCGCCGTGCAGGCGCACCGCGGGGGCTCGATGAAGCTGTGGCGGCGGGCGGCGGCCGACCGGGAGGTGGCCGCCGCCGCCGACGCGGCGCTCGACCGGGTCGGCCTGGCCCACCGGGGTACGGCGCTCGCCGGCACCCTGGCGCACGGGGAGAAGCGCAAGCTGGAGATCGCGCTGCTGCTCGCCGGTGAACCCCGGGTGATGCTGCTCGACGAGCCGATGGCCGGGGTGAGCGCCGAGGACGTTCCGGAACTGGTCGCGGTGATCCGCTCGCTGACCGGGGACAGCGGCCGGTCGGTGCTCATGGTGGAGCACCACATGGACGTGATCCTGGAGCTGGCGGACCGGATCGCCGTGATGCACCACGGTGCTCTCCTCGCCTGCGACACCCCGGAGACGGTGATGGCCAACGCCACCGTCCAGGAGGCGTACCTGGGGGAGTCGCTATGACTGCCGTGACGGCGCCGGTGCTCACGGTGGACGGCCTGTCGGTCCGGATCGCCGGGTTGCACATCCTCCAGGGGGTGTCCTTCACGGTCGCGCCGACCGGCGTGACCGTGCTGCTCGGCCGCAACGGCGTCGGCAAGACCACCACGCTGCGCGCGGTGGTCGGGCTGACGCCGCGCAACGGTGAGGTGCGCGGCACGATCCGCATGGGAGCGCAGAGCCTGCTCGCCCGCCCCACCTACCGGCTGGTCCGTGGCGGGCTCGGCTACGTACCGGAGGACCGTTGCGTGTTCGCCGGCCTGACCGTGGCGGAGAATCTGCGGCTGGCGGAACGGCGGGGCAGCACCCCGGCGTACGACAAGGTCTTCGCGCTCTTCCCCGAGCTGCAGCGGCGCGCGCGGCAGCGGGCCGGTTCGCTCTCCGGCGGGCAGCAGCAGATGCTCGCGATTGGTCGGGTGCTGCTCAACGGCAACCGCCTGCTGCTGATCGACGAGCCGACCAAGGGGCTGGCGCCGAAAGTGGTCACCGAGGTGACCGAGGTGCTGCAACGGGTCGCCGAGTCGGTGCCCGTGCTGCTCGTCGAGCAGAACCTCGCGGTGGTGCGGCGGCTCGCGAAGGACGCCGTGGTGCTCGCCGCCGGCCAGGTCGCCTGGACCGGCGACGCGCACGACCTGCTGCTCGAGACGGCGCTGACCAAGTCGCTGCTGGGGGTGGGCACCGGCGAGTCGCATCGCGGGCCGGAGCCTTCCGCCGTGCCGGGGAAGGACGCGCACTGATGGGCACCGTGATCCTGCTGACGCTGACCGGGCTTGGCCTGGCGGCGCTGTACTTCCTGGTGGCCTCGGGGCTCTCCCTGGTCTTCGGACTCGCCGACGTGCTCAACTTCGCGCACGGGCTCTTCCTCGGCGTCGGGGCGTACGCGACCTGGTGGGCGGCGGGGAACCTGCCCGGCGCCGGGCCGGACGGGTTCGGCTTCCTGCTCGCCCTCGCCTTCGGGGTGGCCGCCGGCACGCTGGTGGCGGTGCTCGTCGAGCTGGTGCTGATCCGCCCGCTCTACTCGCGCACCATCGAGCAGGTGCTCGTCACCGTCGGCCTCTCGCTGGCCGGCGTGGCGCTGCTCCAGGCCACCTGGGGTGCCGACGCCCGCCCGTTCCCGCGTCCCGAGTGGACGCGCGGGGTGACCGGGATCCTCGGCGCGCAGGTGCCCAACGGCGGCCTGCTGCTGATCATCGCCGCGGTGCTAGTGCTCGGCGCGCTGCTCGCCTTTCTCCAGTGGACCCGCTACGGCCTCGTGATCCGCGCCGGCGTGGAGAACCGGGAGATGGTCACCGCGCTCGGCATCGACGTGCGCAAGGCGTTCACCCTGGTCTTCGCCATCGGCGGGGCGGCCGCAGCCCTGGCCGGGGCGCTCGGCGGGGTCTACTTCGGCACCGTCTCGCCCGGGCAGGGCAGCTCACTGCTGATCTTCGCGTTCATCGTGGTGGTCATCGGCGGTATGGGTTCGGTGCTCGGCTCCGCGTACGCGGCGGTCGCGGTCGGCCTGCTGCAACAGTTCGTCAACTACTACGGCACATCCGGCCTCGGCGACATCTGCGTGGTCGGCCTGCTCGCCGCAGTGCTGCTGCTGCGCCCGCAGGGCATCGCCGGAAAGGTGGCAACGGCATGACCGAGGTGAAGAGCCCTGAGGTTCCCGCGCCCCCCGCGGCGGTGCCCGCCGAACTGGAACCGCGACCGGGCCGGTGGCACCGGGTACGGCCGTACCTGCCGCTGGTCGCGCTGCTGGTCGCGGCGATCCTGCCGTACTCGACGCTGCAACTGCCCGGCATCTTCGAGGGGCCGCTGAACTCGCCCGGCACCCTGCAACTGCTCGCCATCTGCTTGATCTTCGGCGGGCTGGCCGCCGGGTACGACCTGCTCTTCGGCCGGACCGGGATGCTCTCCTTCGGGCACGCGCTCTACTTCGCGGCCGGGGTGTACGGCACCGATGTCCTGGTCACCAAGGCCGGGCTGCCGCTCTGGCAGGCCGCGCTGCTCACGGTCACCGGCGGGACCGTCCTCGCCGCGTTGCTCGGTGCGGTGGCGCTGCGTACGGTCGGCATCGCGTTCGCCATGGTGACGCTGGCCTTCGCGCAGGTCGGGGCGATCCTGGTGGCCCGGGACTTCGGCGGGCTCACCGGCGGCGAGGAGGGCCTGCCGCTGGACGTGTCCGGGCTGCCCGACGCGCTGGTCGGGGTGACCAACACGGTGAACCTCTACTGGTTGGCGCTGGCATACCTGGCCCTGGTCGTGCTCGTGGTGCACCGGGTGAGCGGTTCACCGACCGGCCGGGTGCTGGCCGGGTTGCGCGACGACGAGCGGCGCATCGGCGTGCTCGGCCTCGACCCGTACCGCTACAAGCTGGTGGCGTTCACGCTGGCCGGCGGGCTCGCGGCGGCCGGGGGCGTGGTCTACTGCCTGATCGTCGGCGGCGCGTCGCCGCACATCACGTCCTCCGAGCTGACCCTGTCGCTGCTGGTCATGGTGGTGCTCGGTGGGCCGGGCACCCGCTGGGGGCCGGTACTCGGCGGCGTGCTCTACATGTACCTGGATCACCGGCTCACCGCGTTCGGCACCTCCGATGCGGTGGACTCGTTGCCCGCGGTGCTGAGCCGTCCGCTCTCCCAGCCGCTCTTCGTGCTCGGCACGATCTTCATCCTGGCCGTCTACTTCTTCCCCGGTGGCCTGGCCGGGCTGGCGTCCCGCCTGACCCTGCTCCGTCGATCCCTCCGCCTGCCCTCTTCACCCCGTCGATCATGAAGTTATTGTCACGACACGCCGGGCGGGGTGACGATAACTTCATGATCGACAAGGGGTTGGCGGCGAGGGAGCGCGCGGTGGACAAGCGGGTGGCCGTGGTCCGCGGGGGCGGCACCGGGATCGGGGCGGCGACCGCCCGGGCGTTCGCCCTGGACGGGTACGACGTGGTGATCGTCGGACGGCGGGCGGAGGTGCTCGACGCCACGGCCGCGCGGGTGGACGCCGAGTGCGAAAGGGCCGGAGCGGTCCGGTCGGTGACCGCCGACCTCACCGACCCCGACCAGGTCGAGCGGGTCGTGAAGGCCCTCGACGGTCGTACGGTCGACGTGCTCGTCAACAACGCCGGCGGATACCTGGCCCCGCAGGCCGAGACGCTCGCCGGTGCCGCCGCGTTCTGGCGGTCCAACTTCGACGCGAACGTGCCCACCGCCGTGCTGCTCACCGAGGCGCTGCTCCCCGCGTTGCGCCGACCGGGTGGCCGCGTCATCCTGGTCAGCTCGATCGCCGCCCAGCGCGGCGGGGCCGGGCCGTACTCGGCGGCGAAGGCGGCGCTGCACGGCTGGGCGTACGACCTCGCGGCGCAGTTCGGCTCGGAGCAGATCACGGCCAACGTGGTCAGCCCCGGCTACGTCGCGGACACCGAGTTCTTCGGCGACCGGATGACGCCGGAAGGCCACGCCCGGCGGGTCGCCGCCACGCTGGTCGGGCGGGCCGGCGAGCCGGCCGAGATCGCCGAGGCGATCCGCTACCTCGCAAGCCCCGAGGCCGGCTACATCACCGGCCAGGTGCTCGGCGTCAACGGCGGGTCGGTGCTCGGCCGCTGACCGCGCACACGACGGCGGGGAGGCGACCCGGCCCCCCGTGTGGCCGCGTCACCTCCCCGCCGTGGTGATCGGTCAGCCGTTCACCAGCTCGTACGCGGCCGCCGGCGCGTCCTGCACAACGCTGCCCGTCGGCGCCGTGACCTTCGGCGCGGTGCCGTAGTCGCGGTACTGCACGAGGTACTCGTACGCCTTGCGCCCGTCAGCGGCCGGCACCTTGACGGCGAACGAGGCGAGGTTGCCGTCCGGGCCGACCGGGGGAGCGGCCGCCTCCGTGCCCAACGAACGGCGGATCCGCCGAGAGCACGCCCGCCACCTGCTGCTCTTCCTGCCTCCCGCGCCGGCCCGCTGAACCCTGACCCCGACCCCGACATCGCCCGGCGACGTCGCATCCTGGGCCCTGGGGGCCGGCGCGAGATGGGGTGTTGTCCGCGGTGGCTGGTAGAAATGCCGGATGAGCCAGGATCGGGCGGCGGTACGGGAGCGGGCCGAGGCGGTGCTGCGGCGGTTGGCCGGCGAGCACGCCCGGCTCCGCGAGGACCAGTGGCGGGCAATCGAGGCGCTGGTGGTCGACCGGCGCCGGGTGCTCTGCGTCCAGCGCACCGGTTGGGGCAAGTCGGCGGTCTACTTCGTCGCCACCGCGCTGCTGCGCGAGCGTGACCGGGCGGCCGCGGGCGCCACCGCGAGCGGCGCGCCGGCCGGGGGCGGCGGCTCGGGCGAGACCGTCGGTCCGACCGTGATCGTGTCGCCCCTGCTGGCGCTCATGCGTAACCAGGTGGAGTCCGCGGCGCGGGCCGGAATCCGCGCCCGCACCATCAACTCCGCCAACCTCGACGAGTGGGACGAGATCACCGCCGAGATCCACGCGGGCGCGGTGGACGTGCTGCTGATCAGCCCCGAGCGGCTGAACAATCCGGACTTCCGGGACGGTGTGCTGCCGAAGCTGGCCGCCACCACGGGACTGCTGGTGGTGGACGAGGCGCACTGTGTCTCGGACTGGGGGCACGACTTCCGGCCGGACTACCGCCGGTTGCGCACCTTCCTCGGCAACCTGCCGGCGGGCACGCCGGTGCTGGCGACCACCGCGACCGCCAACGCCCGGGTGACGGCGGACGTCGCCGAGCAGCTCGGCACCGAGCTGACCGTCGAGTCGGGGAGCGGGTCGGCGGGGCAGCGGGCCGACGTCCTCGTACTTCGCGGTTCCCTGGACCGGGAGTCGCTGCGCCTGGGCGTCCTCGACCTGCCCAGCCCGGCGCACCGGCTGGCCTGGCTCGCCGACCACCTCGACCGGCTGCCCGGCTCGGGCATCGTCTACACGCTGACGGTGGCGGCGGCGGGGGAGGCCGCAGAGTTCCTCCGCTCCCGGGGCTATCCGGTCGCCTCGTACACCGGGCAGTCCGACGACGCGGACCGCCGGGCCGCCGAGCAGGACCTGCTGGACAACAAGATCAAGGCGTTGATCGCGACGAGCGCGCTGGGCATGGGCTTCGACAAGCCCGACCTCGGCTTCGTGGTGCACCTCGGCGCGCCGCCCTCGCCGATCGCCTACTACCAGCAGGTCGGCCGGGCCGGCCGCGCCGTGGAGCACGCCGAGGTGCTGCTGCTGCCCGGCGCCGAGGACGCGGCCATCTGGCGCTACTTCGCCTCGCTCGCCTTCCCTCCCGAGGAGCAGGTGCGGGCGGTGCTGGCCGCAATGCACACCGACCGGCCGCTCTCCACCCAGGCTCTGGAGCCGCTGGTCGACCTGCGCCGGGCACGGCTGGAGCTGATGCTCAAGGTGCTCGACGTGGACGGCGCGGTCCGCCGGGTTCGCGGCGGTTGGCTCGCCACCGGCGAGCCGTGGGTCTACGACGATGCCCGGTTGCGACGCGTCGCCGCCGCCCGCACCGCCGAGCAGCAGGCCATGCGGGAGTACGCGACCACCCCCGGCTGCCGGATGCGTTACCTGCGGGAGTGCCTCGACGACGCCGGGGCGACCGACTGCGGCCGGTGCGACCGGTGCGCCGAGCCGCTGTTCGGCACCGAGGTTTCGCCGGCCGCGCTGAGCGCCGCGGAGACGTTCCTCGGTCGGCCCGGGGTGGAGGTCCCGCCGAAGAAGCTCTGGCCCACCGGGCTGGAGGCGGTCGGCGTAGCGCTCAAGGGGCGGATCGCTCCCGCGGAGCAGGCGTTGCCGGGCCGGGCCGTGGGCCGCCTCTCCGACCTCGGCTGGGGCGGTCGGCTGCGCGAGCTGGTCGGCCCGGAAGCGGCTGACGTCCCGGTGCCGGACGACGTGGCCGCCGCCGTGGTCGAGGTGTTGAAGGCGTGGGCGCGCGGCGACGACCCATGGCCGCGCCGGCCGGTCGCCGTGGTCGCGGCGGGTTCACGCAGCCGGGCCGGGCTGGTCGCCTCGCTCGCCGAGCGGATCGCCACGGTGGGCCGGCTGCCGCTGCTCGGCCAGCTGCCACCGCCGGCCGCACCACCCGGCGCGGCCCGGGGCAACAGCGCCCAGCGGGTACGCGCGCTGCACGAGGCCTTCACCGTGCCCGACGACCTGGCCGCCGCGCTGGCCGGCCTGGATGGGCCGGTGCTCCTCGTCGACGACCTGGTCGACTCGGGCTGGACCATGACGCTGCTGGCACGCGCGCTGCGTCGAGCGGGTGCCCCCGACGTGCTGCCGCTCGCCCTGGCGGTCGCCGGCTGATCGTCGGCGGCCGATGGCATCGGAGAAAGTTCCCGCGGGTGCGAAGTTGGGACGGTTGCCACGCCATCGGAACACCGGCCGGTCCTGCTTCTGGGCAGCGGTACCGTGGGCGCCATGGATCAGCAGGCTGTCACGCGTACGTATGCCGTCACCGGCATGACCTGCGAGCACTGCGTCCGGGCGGTCACCGACGAACTCGCGGCGCTGCCCGGGGTCCGTGAGGTACGGGTCGATCTGGCCGCCGGCACCGCCACCGTCAGCAGCGCCGATCCCCTGCCCGACGAGATGGTCCGGGCGGCCGTCGACGAGGCCGGCTACGAGTTGGGCTCCGGCGTTGCCTGACCAGGTCTCCGCGGTGCCCGACCGCGGCACTCTCCGGCTCGCGCTGTCGGTCGGCGGGCTGGTGCTCGCCGTCCTGCTCGGCTTCGGTCTGGGCCGGCTCAACTCGGCCGCCGGCAGTGCCCCCACCGCGGTGGGCCTGGAGACCGCCGACCACACGCACCCGCCGGGCACCGCCCCGCACGACCACGGCAGTGTCTCCGGGACCGGTCAGGGCGCGGAGGGCGAGGCCGGTGGCCTGGCGATCAGCGCGGGCGGGTACACGTTCGCCCCGCTCGTCACCGGGTTCACTCCCGCACGGGAGGGGCAGTTCCGGTTCCAGATCCGCGACGCGCAGCGCAAACCCGTCACCCGGTTCGCGATCGTGCACGACAAGCCGATGCACCTCATCGTGGTGCGCCGTGACCTCAGCGGTTTCCAACACCTGCACCCGACCATGGCGGCGGACGGCACCTGGTCCGTGCCGCTCACCCTGCCTCAGCCGGGCACCTGGCGGGCGTACGCCGACTTCACCGCCGTGGCCGACGACGGCGCGCAGACGGCGGTGACGCTCGGAGTCGACCTGGCCGTGGCCGGCGGCTACGAACCGCGCCCGCTGCCGGCCGCCGCCACCTCGACGACGGTCGGCGGGTTCAACGTCGACTACCAGGGCACGCCGCAGGTGGGCGCTACCGTGCCGCTGACGTTCCGGGTCGCCGCCGACGGCGCCACCGCCACGTTGGAGCGCTACCTCGGGGCGTACGGCCACCTGGTGGCGCTGCGCGAGGGGGACCTCGGCTACCTGCACGTGCATCCCGAACCGCAGCTGGTCGACGGGACGGTACGGTTCTGGCTGACCACGCCCGGCCCGGGCCGGTACCGGCTCTACCTCGACTTCCAGGTGGCGGGTGCGGTGCATACCGCGGAGTTCACCGTCGTGGTGCCGTGACGGGTGCCCGTGCGGACCGCGGGACGCGGCTCGGCGCCATGTCGCAGCGGCGTCTCGGGACCGGCGTCCTGAGCCGGCCCGCCGTCGCCCTGATTGCTCAGCCGGCCCGGCGGATCGGGCGGCGCGCCAGGTAGCGCAGCAGGTCCCGGATGTGGTGCTTCTCCTCCAGCGGCACGGCCGGGTCGGCGAGCCGGTCGAGGATCACGCGGACGTCCGCCTCGACCGGACCTTCGTCGCCGCGGCGACGCGGGGTCGGGTTGGCGTCGGGCAAGCCGAGGGCGCGGAACGCGGCGGCGACCGGAAGGTCCAACGCGGCGCAGAAGCCACGGACCTTGGCCAGTTCGGGGTAGTCCTGCCAGTCGCCGGCGAGCCAGCGGAAGACGGTGGAGCGGCCGACGCCGGTGTGGGCGGCCAACTCGGTGACCGTCCAGCCCCGTTCGTCGCGAGCGTCATCGATGGCCCGTCGCACGAAGCGGGCGAAGGCCATCTGCGGTGAAACCTCTGCGGAACGCATCCCTGCGGGTCTTCCCTCTTGAGGCGGAACACCGGATCTCGCACCCGAGAGTAGTACCGGAGGAGCCCGAAACAATTGACTGACCGCACAAAAGGTCCCGTCGACGGGACCTTTTGTGCGGCGCATCCGGACGAAAGCGGACAGAGGTAGTGATCGTTGTCGTCCGATGACCCGAGACCGACCGCCGTTCCCGTCGGTGCCGGCTAGCGGGGGCCGGGCTGAGCGGGCGTGAGCGCCGCCCCCGGACCGTCCGCAGTGGACAGAAGGGTCTCCAGCCGCGGGGCGACCTGCCACTGATCGACGAGTTCCCGGTAGTCCCGGCGCTGCTCGTCGGTCGGTACGGACCCGGTACGGCGGGCGCGGATGAGCAGGTTCCGCGGGGTGTGCCGGGAATCGACGAACTCAACCACCTCGGCACGGTAGCCGTGCAGCCGGAGCAGACCGGCTCGCAGCGCGTCGGTGAGCACGTCCGCGAACCGTTCACGCAGGATGCCCTGCCGCGTCAACAGCTCGTACGGGGCCGGAGCCGGTCGAGCCCGCAACTGCGCGGCGACGTCGTGGTGGCAGCACGGGGCGGCGAGCACCCAGCGGGCGTCCCAGCGCACCGCCCGGGCCAGCGCCTCGTCGGTGGCGGTGTCGCAGGCGTGCAGGGCGAGTACCAGGTCCGGCGCCGGCTCGACCACCGCGTCGGCGATCGTGCCGGCCACGAAGCGGACTCGGTCGCCCCAGCCCAGGCGCTCGGCCAGCTCGGTGTTCCGGCGCCGCTGGTCCTCCCGGACGTCGACCCCGACCAGCTCCACGTCGAGCCCGCGCCCCGACAGGTACCGGTACGCGGCGAACGTCAGGTACGCGTTGCCGCAGCCGAGGTCCACCACGCGTAGCGGACCGGTCAGCTCCTCCGGCAGGGTCGCCGCGAGCGCGCGGAGGAAGGCGTCGACCTGGCGACGCTTCGCGGCGGTGCCGCCGATCTCGGCGAAGATCGGGTCGCCCGGGTCGAGCAGGTACTCCTTCTCGCGGTCGTGCCCGTCCGGGGTCACGGCCGGTCGGCTCGCCGCGGCCCGGTGCACCTGCGCCTCGCCGGACTTTGTCACGCGCAGCTGGACCGTCGTGCCGGCCGTCTCCACATGCCAGTTGCCGAACGGCTCGGCGAGCAGCGCGTCGACCGCCTCGGCGGCCTCCGTGCCGGGCGCGACGTTCCGGGTGTACGGGCGCGCCCCGTCGGAGGTGGCGATCTGCAACCGCGGGCCCGCCTTGAGGGTCACCGGGCGCAGCTCCGCCCGTACCACCGCGGGTCGCTGGCCCCGGCGACGCCCGGCGGCGACCGCCCTGGTCAGCGCGGGATCGAGCAGCAGCTCCCGGACTTCACGCAGCGCGACGTCCAACGGTTCAGGCATCTCCCCATCCTCTCTCGGCCACCAGCGACCCCTTCCACTCACCCCGGCCGCACGACCGCGCCCTCGCTGGCCGCCCGCACCGCAAGATCGTTCCCCGTCCCTGCCCCTCGCCCCGATCCGCGTGCGTGTCCGCGCGTGCCTGTCCCTGTCTGCGTCACTGTCTGCGTCCCCGTCCCTGCCTGCGTCCCTGTCTGCGTCCCCGTCCCTGCCTGCGTCCCTGTCTGCGTCCCCGTCCCCGTTTCTGACGCGGGCGGCGAGCCCACGTCGGCGGCCCCCTGCTGCAAGATCGCGCTCGATCCTGGATCCAGTGGCCTAAAGCGTGCCCGGATACCACTCGATCCAGGAAACAGCACGATCTTGGTGTGGGGCGTGGGGTGTGGGGTGTGGGGCGTGGGGTGTGGGGCGTGGAGACGGGAGGTCCCCCGACCCGGGTGTGGGCGGGGGACCTCGGCGCGTTTCGTGTGGCTCAGTCGGCGGTCGTGGCGGCTGCCTCGGCGGGAGCGCTGCCACCGCCACTGCGGCGGCGACGGCGCCGCGGCTTCGGTGTCGATCCGCCGTCGCCGTCAGCGCTCGCCGCCGTCGGCTCGGCGTTGCCGCCCGCAGCGGCCCCGGTGCTCGCCTCGCCCGCGACGACCTCGCCGGCCCGGCGGCGACGCCGGCGGCGCGGAGTACGGGTGCCCTCCTCGGCGGCGTCCTCGGTCGGTGCGGCGTCCGGCGTGGCTGCCGACCCGTCGCGCCCTCGGCGGCGGCCCCCGGCCCGTTGGCCACGGCCCTCACCGCGTCGGCGGCCACCGCCGAGGTCCTCCTCGACCTCGGCCGAGAGCCCGGCCCGGGTCCGCTCGGCGGTCGGCAGCGTGCCGCTCACCTCCGACGAGATGTGCAGGTCGGTGTAGAGGTGCGGTGACGTGTGGTACGTCTCCGGCGGCTCCGGCATGTCGAGCCCGAGCGTCTTGTCGATGATCCGCCAGCGCGGCATGTCGTCCCAGTCGACGAAGGTCACCGCGACACCGCTGGCCCCGGCCCGGCCGGTACGACCGATCCGGTGGGTGTACGTGTCCTGGTCCTCGGGGCAGTCGTAGTTGATGACATGGGTGACACCGCTGACGTCGATGCCCCGGGCGGCCACGTCGGTGGCGACCAGAGTGTCGATCTTGCCGGCCCGGAACGCCCGCAGTGCCCGCTCGCGCGCGCCCTGCCCGAGGTCACCGTGCACGGCGGCCACCGCGAAGCCGCGGAAGTCGAGGTCCTCGGCGACCCGATCGGCGGCGCGCTTGGTGCGCGTGAAGATTATCGTCAGCCCGCGCCCCTCCGCCTGGAGGATCCGCGCCACGATCTCGACCTTGTTGAGCGAGTGGGTGCGGTAGACCAGTTGCTCGGTCTGCGGCGACGGCCCGGTCTCGGCGGTGTGACCGGCGTGGATGGTCACCGGGTGGCGCAGGAAGCGCCGGGAGAGCGTGACGATCGGATCCGGCATGGTGGCCGAGAAGAGCATGGTCTGCCGGTCGTCGGGGAGCATCGCCAGGATCTTCTCGACGTCGTCGAGGAAGCCGAGGTCGAGCATCCGGTCGGCCTCGTCGAGCACCAGCGCGCGTACCCGGTCCAGTCGCAGCTGCTTCTGCTTGGCCAGGTCGAGCAGGCGGCCCGGCGTGCCGACGAGGATCTCGACGCCCTTGCGCAGCGCCTCGACCTGCGGCTCGTACGCCACGCCGCCGTAGATCGGCAGGACCCGGACGCCCCGGGTGCTGCCCGCGGTGGCGAGGTCCTTGGCGACCTGGAGACCCAGTTCGCGGGTGGGGACGACGACCAGCGCCTGCGGCGTGCCGTCGCCGCCCTCGCCGGGTGCGAAGACCCGCTCGAGCAGCGGGACGCCGAAGCCGAGGGTCTTGCCGGTGCCGGTGGGGGCCTGGCCGATCAGATCGGTGCCACGAATCGCGATCGGCAGCGCGTACTGCTGAATGGCGAAGGCGTGGGTGATGCCGGCTCCGGCCAGCGCGTCGACGGTCTCCTGACGCGCGCCCAGCTCGGCGAAGGTCGGTGCTTCCGGTCGTGCCGGTGTGGTGGGGGCCGGGATCTGGCCCCCGATGTTGTCCTGCGTCAATTCGCTCATCTGGATGTGGGGGTGCCCTCTCGTGGGTGCGCCCCGTCATCTCCGCAGGGCGCGTTCGGTCTGGCGCGGGCCACACGGTCGGGGGCATTTCGCCGAGCCGGACCGGGCCGCACGCGCACCGGGGGCCTGATTCAGATCAGATCGGCGCCCGCGGCAACTGTTCCATACTACCTGAACCGGCAGGGTGACGTCCTGATTCCGAGTCGGGGGTGATCCACCGGGTGGGTGATCTGTGTTGTAGCTCACACGCCGTGATCCGCCGTGCGTCCACATTCCGGGCGAGTCGTTGCCGTCGAGGGAGTCTCCGTCGTGCCGTCACGGGGCCGCGCACCGGTGCCCCGAGCGGTAACCTGCGCTCGTGTCCGCCCCGAGCACCCCCGGCTCGACCGTCGCCGACCTGCTCGGCCTGGTCGCCCTCGGCGAGCTGCTCGCCTTCGAGCGGATGGCCGGCGACGCCCGGCTCGCTCCCGACCTGCGTCGCCGGGCTGCGTTGGGCGAGATGGCCGCCGCGGAGATCGCCAACTGCCGCCGTCTCGCCGCACGGATCACGGCGCTGGGCGTGGCACCGCAGGAGGCGATGGCGCCGTACGTGGCGGCGTTGCAGGCGTACCACGATTCGACCGAGCCGCGGGACTGGGCGGAGGCGGTGACCAAGGCGACGTCGGCGACGCGATCACCGACGACTTCATCCGGCGGATCGCCGCCGCGTTGGACGGGGCGGACCGGCAACTCGTGCTCGACGTGCTGCACGACTCCCGGTACGCCGAGTTCGCCGCCGCGGAGATCCGGATCGCGATCGACGCCGACCCGCGGGTGGCGCACCGGCTCTCGATGTGGGCCCGGCGGTTGGTGGGCGAGGCGCTCTCCCAGGCCAGTCGGGTCGCCGCCGCCGATCGAGGGGCGCTCACCACGCTGATCGCACAGGGGGAGTGGGCGGATGTCGAAACGCTCTTCCGGCAACTGACCGCCGCGCACACCGAGCGGATGACCGCCGCCGGTCTGAACAACTGAGCCCCGGGCCAGGACGGCCCGGGGCTCACGGTTCCGGTGTCCGCGACGGGCGAGCTGCCACGGACGCCATGTGCGCCTATCGGACGGTGAACCCGACCGCTCGGGGGGACGCCTCGGCGATTTCGACGTAGGCGACCTTGTCGACCGGCACGATCACGCGCCGGCCCTTCTCGTCGGTCAGGGACAGCGTGCCGGAGTTCTTGGCGATGGCGTCGGTCACGATCTGCTCGATCTCGGCCGGCGCCTGCGCGCTCTCCAGAACCAGCTCGCGCGGCGCGTACTGCACGCCGATCTTGACCTCCACACGTGCCTCCTCAACTGGGGCGAAAGAGCCGCCGTGGGAAGGCTATCCGATCTCGGCCGTGACGGTCAGGCTGACTCACCTTGCCGGGTAACGCCGGATGGGTCCGCACGCTCCGGAACCGCTCAGGCCGACTCGTCCTTGAGCGGGAAGCTGGCGATGCCCCGCCAGGAGAGGGCGGCCACCAACGCCTCGGCCTCCGCCTTCGGCACCTGCCGCCCGCCGGCCAGCCAGAACTGCGCCGCGGTCTCGGCAGCGCCGACCAGGCCGGACGCGAGCAGTTCGGCATGCGCACGGCTCACCCCGGTGTCGGAGATGATCGTGTCGGTGATCGCCGCGATGCAGCCCTGCTCGACCCGCTCGACGCGCTGCCGCACGGCCGGGTCGTTACGCAGGTCCGACTCGAAGACCAGCCGGAACGCCTCGCTCTCGTGGTCGACGAAGTCGAAGTACGCGCGTACGGAGGCGCCTACCCGTTCCTTGTTGTCGTCGGTGCCCCGCATCGCCTCCTGCACCTTGGCGACGATCGCGTCGCAGTGCGTGTCGAGCAGCGCCAGGTACAGCTCCATCTTGCCGGGGAAGTGCTGGTAGAGCACCGGCTTGGAGACTCCTGCCCGCTCGGCGATGTCGTCCATCGCGGCTGCGTGGTAGCCCTGGGCGACGAACACCTCCTGGGCGGCGGCGAGCAGCTGCTTACGACGCGCGGAGCGCGGCAGCCGGGTGGGCCGGCCAGCGGTCTGCGCACCGTTCCCCACAGCGGTCATGGGAACCTCCGAGTTTCTTCGTACGAGCCGGCAGCATTACCCGAACCGGTCGGGCTCGATCGCCCGTCGCGGAATTGGCCCGCCGCTGTAACTTATCGCCACTGTCACCACACGGTAGCCTCAGCGGGGGCGACCAAGGAGCGCGCGGTGAGTGAAGCAGGGCAACCCGGTGCCGCCACCCCGGGAGAACACGGTGACGGGACGGGCCAGCAGGACGATCCTTCCCGCTCCGCCGGCGGATGGGCGCCCCCGGCGGCCGCTTGGTACCCCGCCGGTGATCCCGGCCCGTCCGGCGAACCGGCGGCGCGCTGGGCGCCCGACCCGTCCTCCCGCTGGGCCAGCTCCTCGCCCCGGCACGGTGATCTGCCGGCACCGGTGGCCGGTCTGTCCGGTGACGCCGAGCCCCCGAGCCGAGTGAACGGGCACCACGCCAACGGGGTGACCTACGCGGCCGACGAAGCATCAGTGGGCCGGCCCGCTCAGGTCAGCGCCCCACCCGGCACCGGAACCGACGAACGACGCGATCCTGGCAGCGAACGCCTGGTGGTGCCCGCCCAGCGACCCGCCCCAGCGGCGGAGCAGACGTACGGCCCGAACGAGCCGGAGCCAGGCCCCGCCCGGCACGTGTCCGAGGAGCCGCCGGGCACCCGGCCACGCTGGACCGAGCCGGGGTTGCCGACGTCGGCACCGCCCGCCGTCCAGATCCCGCCGGTCGGCACGGCGCCGTCGGGGTTCGAGGTGCCACCGGGTTTCCAGGCGCCCACCGCCGCCCCGTCCGCGGTCGAGGGCCAGCCCCCGGCCGAGCAGCACGGCTGGCCCGAGGCGTATCCGTCGGCCGGTGAGCAGGGCCCGGCACAGTCGTGGCCGCCCACCGAGTCGCCGGCCGGCGAGCCCGACTGGTCCGGTCCGAGTTGGAACCGGCCGAGCTGGGGTTCGGCCTGGGCTCCGGCGTGGTCGAGATCCGGCGAGGAGCAGACCCGGCAGGGGCGGGAGAGCGACGACGTCTCCGGCCACCGGGCCGGGGAGGCGCCGTCGGCCCGCCGGCCGGCCGAGACCGGCGAACCGGCCGGTCGCCACCCGCACGAAACCGATCCGCCGGCCGGACAGGATCGCGAGGCCCACGAGCCGGCTCCGCGCCAGGAGCGGGACGCCGACGAGCCGACCGGGCGCCGGGCGCGCGAGGCCGAAGACCTCGCCGGACGTCGGGTCCGCGAGGCCGAAGACCTCGCCGGACGTCGGGCCCACGAGGCCGAAGAGCCGGCCGGGCGCCGGGCCCGCGAGGAGAGCAGGCCGGCCTGGGCGGGCGAGCCACACCAGCCGTACGAGCCGGTCCGCGCCGAGCCAAGCGGCCCGTACGAGACGACCCGTGCCGAGCCCGAGCCGAGCCCGGTGAATCCGCCGGCCTGGGCCGGGGGGCGTACCCCGTTCGCGCCGGCCGAGGCGCCGTCGGAGCCGGGCCCGCCGCCGGTGGACCGGCCCGCCTGGGCTGCCGAGCGGTCGTTGCCCGGGTCCGAGTCGTCCGGTCTCGCGGTGGGACCCGAGCGCCCGGCCTGGGCTGTCGAGCGGTCGTTGCCCGGGTCCGAGTCGCCCGGTCCCGCGGTGGCGTCCGAGCGCCAGTCCTGGGAGGCCGGGGCCGAGCCGACGAGCGTGCCGCCGGTGGGCCCCGCCGGCACCCCGGCCGGCGTCCGCGGACGGCCCGCCTGGGCAGGCGGATCGGGGGTGTCCCCGGCCGAGCGGCCGTCCTGGGCGGCCAGCCGCCCGACGACCGCGCCGCCGGTCGTACGCGAACCGAACCAGGCCGACCGCCCGGAGCCGACGCCGCGCCGCGCCGCCGAGGCCTTCCGTCGCCGTCCGGCCAGTGCGGATGCGGCGAACCGGACGGCGTCGGAGGCGGCCACCCCAGCAACGACTACCGGCCGCCACGACCCTGACCCGACGCCGGGCGTGACCCGTGATGCAGAGACCCGGACGGGTCCCGCGCCCGCCTCCGCCACGAGCGGAGCCGATCGCCACGACCACCCCGCCGCCGCGGCGAGCGCGCCTGGATACGCGGCCCGTCGATCCGCGCCCGAGCCGGCACCGACGGAAGACCAGTCCGTCGGCCGGCAGCCGGACCCGGCGTCGGCGGTGCTGCCGCAGCGCGTCCCAGCCGAACCGGACGTGCCCGTCGTGCCGGAGCCGCCAGCCGTGGAGCCACCCGCCGAAACGCCGCAACTCGCTCGCATCGCCACCCACCTGCGTCGTGACGACGAGCCCGCGCCGCCGCAGGAGCGGCCCGAAGGGTTCGACGTCAATGCGATCCTCGGCGCGGTACGGGAGGTCGCGGGCGTCCGTGACGCGTCGCTGCGGCGTACTCCGGCGGGTGCGCACAGCCTCCGCCTCGACCTGGCCGACGGCGCCGACCCGGCCGACGTGAGCCGGCAGGTCGCCCGTCTGCTGCAGGAGCGGATGGGGCTCGCCGCCGCCCCGCAGAACCTGCCCGGTCTGCCGGCCGCGCCCCCGGCGCCGGTTCGCCGCCGAAACGCCGGACGCGCCCCGGAGCCTGCTCGTCCCGCCGGTGCGGCACGCGCCCCGGAGGCCGCCCGGTCTGCCGATGCCGGTCGGGAGGTCCGCGAGGGCCGGCCCGCCGAAGCCGACGGACGGGCGCCCGGCGAGGCGGCCGGCCGCGCTCCGCGCACCGAACCGGAGCCGCTGCGCCGGCGCCGCCCGTCCGCTCCACCGCGCGGTCGGGCGACGGTGGACGAGGCGGTGCCCGGCGCGGCCATCGGGAGTCCGGTGAACCTCGGCGCCTCGTACTCCGGCGCGCAGTTGACGACCACGGAGAGCGCGCCGTCGCGACCCCTGGACACCGGCGGACGTCCCGGCCCCCGCGTGGTGATCGATCACGTCCAGGTGAGCACGTTCGGCCTCGACGCCAATGTGGAGGTACGCCTCATCGCCGCCGGCGAGACGGCCTCCGGCTACGCCACCGGCCCCGCCGTCGACGGCTACGTCCTGCGGCTCTGCGCGGTGGCGGCCGCGTCGGCGGTGGACGAGTTGCTGCGTCGCCCGGTCCACTCCGAGGGCGGGCGCTGCTTCGTCGAGCATGTCGCGGTCGTGCCGTTCGGGAACTGCGAGGTGGCCACCGTGGTGGTGCTGCTGGTCTGTGATGGCTGGGTCGAGCAACTGGCCGGGTCGGCGCTCGTCGCGGGTGATCCGCGACAGGCGGTGGTACGGGCCACCCTGGCCGCGGTGAACCGTCGGCTGGAGGCCCTGCTCAGCTGACCGCCCGCCGAGCCGTCCTTTCCCGGCGACGCGCTGCCGCCGTGTGGTTGACGGAGGCAGACTGAGGCGGTGAAGCGCGCCACCCTCTGCCCGGAGCACCTGCTCCCGGAGCACGGGGTTCCGCCACCGTGGCCGGGCCGGGAGGTCCGGCTCGACGGCATGGTCAGCTACGTCCGGGACACTCCGGCCGCCGTCCCGGGTGCTCAGCCGGCCCTGTACGTGCACGGCCTGGGCGGCTCTTCGCAGAACTGGACCGACCTGGCCGGCCTGCTCGCCGTCCGGATGGCCGGCCAGGCGATCGACCTGCCCGGCTTCGGACGCAGCGAGCCCGGCCACCGTTACACGGTGCCGGCGTTCGCCGAGCGGCTGATCCGGTACATCGAGCATTCCGACCGGGGGGCCGTGCATCTCTTCGGGAACTCGCTCGGTGGGGCGATCGCCGTGCAGGTCGCCGCGCTCCGTCCCGACCTGGTACGCACGCTGACCCTGATCTCGCCGGCGCTGCCCTTCCTCAACTTCCGGCGCTCGTTGCAGGGTCGGCTGTTGCCGCTGCTCGCCCTGCCCCAGGCGGAGCGGATGGCGGCGCGGCGGCTGACCGAGCTGGCGCCGGAGGCGATGGTCGAGCGGTTGCTGGAGGATTGTGTGGCCGACCTCAGCCGGATCTGCGAGCAACGCCGGCGGGAGGCGCTGGAGGAGATCCGGCTGCGCTATCAGGCCGAGCACTACGCGGCCGCGTACGTCCGGACGTTCCGCGGGCTCGTCTCCAGCTTTCTGCGGTCGTACCTGCCCGGGCCGGGTTCGCTCTGGCGGCTGGCCCGGTCGGTGCGGGCGCCCACCCTGGTCGTCGGGGGCGGGCGTGACCGGCTGGTGGACGTCCGCGTCGCCCCGCAGGCGGCCCAGGTCATCCCGGACAGCCGGCTGCTGATGTTGGGCCGGGTGGGGCATGTGGCGCAGATCGAGGCACCCCGGCTGGTCGCCCGGGCGGTGCTGGGACTACTCACCGAAACGGGGGAGGGTGCAGAGCGTCACGATCTGGCACGCTGAGCCGGATGCCCAGCTCCGCGCCCCGCTCTGCCGGTGACCCGATGGTCTCGGCCGGTCGATGCCCGGCCGATTCGCCGGGGTCCGCGCCGGGCCCGGCGGACGGCGAAGCGGTATCTGGTCCGCCGAGTGGCGCGAACGGCGCCCGCGGCCGGCGCGGGGTCGCGAAGCAGCTCCGCGGCCGCCGGTTCCAGATGATCGCCCAGCTGTCGGTGGTGCTGCTCGCGATCGGGGCGGCGGTCACCGTGATCGTGCGGCATCAGGGTGGCGATTCCCGGCCGGCACCGGCCGACGTGGCGACGCTGCCTCTTGCCGCAGCGCCGCTGCCGTTGCTCGGTTCGTCTCCGGCGACTCCGTCGCCGTCCACCTCGGCGTCTGCGGTGTTCCGGCTGCCGGGGCCCGTGCCCTCGGCCGGCACCGGCCGGTTCGGCCACGTCGATCGCACCGGGCCGATCCTTGGTGAGGCCGGCCGGGTGCAGCGCTACCGGGTCGCGGTCGAGTCGGGGAGCGGGGAGGACCCGGGCGAGTTCGCTCGGGCGGTGCAGGTCGCGCTCACCGGCCCGGGCAGTTGGGTGGACAGCGGCCGGCTGCGGCTGCGGCAGGTGGCCGGCAAGGCGGATGCCGACTTCACCGTGTACCTGGCGACGGCCCGTACGGCTGCGCGGATGTGCGCGCGGGGCGGGGTGGACATCCGGGTCGGCGGTCGTCCGTACACCTCGTGCCGGGCGCCGGGGAAGGTCGTCATCAACCTCGACCGGTGGCGGCTCTCCGTTGCGCATTTCGTGGCGGCGAAGGTGCCGTTGTCGGTCTACCGGCTGTATGTGATCAACCATGAGGTGGGGCACCAACTGGGCAATCGCCATGAGCGCTGTCCCGGCAAGGGCAGGGCGGCGCCGGTGATGATGCAGCAGACTCTCGCCCTCAAGGGGTGCCTCGCCAACCCGTGGCCGTATCGCGGCGGCCGCCGGTACGCCGGGCCGCCGCTCTGACGCCTCACATCGGGGGCGAGTTGCGTCTCTTCTTCCTGAATCGTGCGCTTCGTGTATTTTGCCGACTTGACCCGATAACCGATCCGAGGTGGCATTAGCCTTGAACGTCATGTAATGGGGGATTGATCTGGCACCCTGAAGGCATGACCGCGTCCTCCTACTACCCGCCTGCTCCGTCTCGACGGCCGGAGAGCCCGCGGCGCGCGGCGCTCCTGCGGATGTACCGGCGGCGCCGCCGCAGCATCCTGCTCGGGGTGGTGCTGCTCCTCGCGGCCGCCGCCGCCGTCGCCGTGACCCGCGCCGGTACGCCGCCGGCGCCCTCGCCTGTGGCGGAACCGCTGCCGCAGAAGGGCGGGGTCGGGGCACACGAGGCGCCACGCGAGGTTCCGCACGTCGTGCCCTCGTACGGCGCAGGTCGGTTCGTCACCGCCACCGGTGGCACGCCGGTGCGGGGCGAGGGTGGCCCGGTGCGCCGCTACCACGTCGCGGTGGAAGAGGGCAGCGGCCAGGACGCCGACGCGTTCGCGGCGAGCGTGGACGAGACACTCGCCGACCCGCGCAGTTGGATCGCCTCGGGCGAACTGCGGGTGCAGCGGGTGGCGGAGGCGGTGGAGGCCGACTTCACCGTCTACCTCGCCACCCCGGTCACCTCGGAACAGATGTGCGCCGAGGGTGGGTTGAGCACCGAGGCGTACACCTCCTGCCGCCTGCCCGGGCAGGTCATCATCAACCTGGCCCGATGGATGGAGGCGGTGCCCGACTACGGTGCCCCGCTGTCCGTCTACCGCACGTACGTGATCAACCACGAGGTCGGGCACGAGTTCGGCGAGCTGCACGAGTCCTGCCCCGAGCCGGGCAGCCCGGCTCCGGTCATGCAGCAGCAGACGTACGGGCTGGAGGGCTGCCTCGCCAACGCCTGGCCGTACCTCGGCGGTCTCCGGTACGAGGGCGAGATCGTTCCGTAGCCGACGCCCGGGTGGCGGAGCCCGGCAAACCACCCATCGCCGGCGGGGCACGATGATCCACTGCGTTATTCCCCTCCCGAATGACGGGCGGCGTGTCCCCCCTCATGGCCGACACGTCCGTTGCCGAGTGACAATGGCCGGGTTCGCACCGCCGATCCCGGGGAGTCCATCGTGTCGTTGCCCCCGCTCGTCGAGCCCGCCGCCGAGCTGACCGTTGACGAGATCCGCCGCTACTCGCGCCACCTGATCATCCCCGACGTCGGCGTCGAGGGGCAGAAGCGGTTGAAGAATGCCCGAGTGCTCTGCGTGGGCGCGGGCGGGCTGGGCTCACCGGCCCTCATGTACCTCGCCGCCGCCGGCGTCGGCACGCTGGGCATCATCGACTTCGACACCGTCGACGAATCCAACCTCCAGCGCCAGATCATCCACGGCGTCTCCGACGTCGGCCGGTCCAAGGCCGAGTCGGCCGCGGCGAGCATCCGTGAGATCAACCCGCTGGTCAAGGTGGAGATCCACAACACCGCGCTCGACCGGGAGAACGTCCGGGAGATCTTCTCCCAGTACGACCTGATCGTCGACGGCACCGACAACTTCGCCACCCGCTACATGGTCAACGACGCGGCGGTGCTGCTCGGCAAGCCGTACGTCTGGGGCTCGATCTACCGCTTCGACGGCCAGGCGTCGGTCTTCTGGGCCGAACACGGCCCCTGCTACCGCTGCCTCTACCCAGAGCCCCCGCCGCCCGGCATGGTGCCCTCCTGCGCGGAGGGCGGCGTGCTGGGTGTGCTCTGCGCGTCGATCGGTTCGATCCAGGTCAACGAGGCGATCAAACTGCTCGCCGGCATCGGTGAGCCGCTGGTCGGCGGTCTGATGGTCTACGACGCCCTGGAGATGTCGTACCGCAAGATCAAGGTCCGCAAGGATCCGAACTGTGTGCTCTGCGGGGAGAACCCGACCGTCACCGACCTGCTGGAGGACTACGAGGACTTCTGCGGCGCCGTGTCGGAGGAGGCCCAGGAGGCGGTGGTCGACTCGACCATCACCGCGCTGGAGCTCAAGGAGTGGCAGGACGCCGGCAAGGACGTCTTCCTGGTCGACGTCCGGGAGCCGGCCGAGTACGAGATCGTCCGCATCCCCGGCGCGACGCTGATCCCCAAGGGCGAGATCATCTCCGGCGAGGCGCTCTCGCGCCTCCCGCAGGACCGGCAGATCGTGCTGCACTGCAAGTCCGGCGTCCGCTCGGCCGAGGCGCTCGCCGCGCTCAAGGCCGCCGGATTCCGGGACGCGGTGCACGTCCAGGGCGGCGTGCTCTCCTGGATCAAGCAGATCGATCCGTCGCTGCCCGAGTACTGACCGACCGGCGAGGTCGGGGCGGCCGGTGACCGCTCCGACCTCGGCCGATTCTCTGAGGCGGGATCGCGTTTACGCAGGTAGCGTGTCCGCTGTGGTCGATTTGGATGCCGCCATCGGGTTCGTGGTGGCGCACGGGGACGCGGTGGAACGCGCCCGGCTCTCCCGGCTGCGCACCCGAGCGCCGGTGCCGGTCGAGCTGATCGAGCGGGCCGAGTTCGGGCAGGCGCCGGACGGCGGCTGGCCGGCCACCCTCGACGGCCCGATCGGCTCGGTCGACGCCACCTGCTTCCGCCTCGCCGAGCTGGACGATCTGGGCGCGCTCGGTCGACCGGCGGCCCGGCACGCGCTGGACTGGCTCGCCACCCGGCAGCTGGCCGACGGTGGTTGGGAGGAGGACCCGGCGCTGGCCGACGTCGCTCCGGAGTGGGCCCGCCCAGGTGACCCGGAGGCCCGGCTCTACCTCACCGCCAACGCGGGCTTCTGGCTGACCGTCGCCGGGCTCGACGCCCGGTCCGCCGGCCCGCTCGATCATCGGGTCGGCGGGGCGTACGCCGGGGTGGTGCAGGCGGCCGCGCAGGCCGTCGCCGATCGGCTCGGCCCCGACGGCAGCTGGCCGTCGTTCCTGCCCGCCGGCTGGCTGAGCGCCGCGGTGCTGCATCGCCAGGGCATGTACGACGAGTCGGCGCGGATCCAGACGGTGCTGGCCGAGCGGATCCCGCAGCTGTCCCCGGCGGACACCGCCTGGCTCGCCGCGACACTCCGCCGCGTCGAGATCGGCGAGGAGCAGTGGCTTCTCGTGTCCGCCCGGCGCCGGCTCGCCGAGACCCAACGCAGCGACGGTGGCTGGGACAGCGACGACGGCCACCAGTTCGACGTGCACACGACGCTGCGGGCCGTCCGCGCCTGCATCACACCGGCCACCGCTGCGGCGACCGCGACGACGGAGGCGGCCGCCGCCGCGCAGTGACGGCTCGGCGGCCGCCGAGCCGTCGTTCTTCTCGCCGGCCCGACGGTCAGCCGCGCAGGTGGCCGTCGCCGGTCACGACGTACTTGGTGCTGGTCAGCTCCGGCAGCCCCATCGGGCCGCGAGCGTGCAGCTTCTGCGTGGAGATGCCGATCTCCGCGCCGAAGCCGAACTCGCCGCCGTCGGTGAACCGGGTGGAGGCGTTCACCATCACCGCAGCCGCGTCCACCCGAGCCACGAACTCGCGGGCCGCCGTGGTCGAGTCGGTGACGATCGCCTCGGTGTGCCCGGTGCCGTAGCGCCTGATGTGCGCGACCGCGGCGTCGAGGGTGTCGACTACGGCCACCGAGATGTCCGCGGAGAGGTACTCGGTGGCGAAGTCCTCCTCGGTCGCCGCCACCACGGCGGTCGAGTGCGCGGCGACCCGCTCGTCGCCGTGCACGGTCACCCCCGCCTCGGCGAACGCGGCCAGCATCGGGGGCAGGAAGGTGTCCGCGACCGCCGCGTGCACGAGTAGCGACTCGGCCGTGTTGCAGGTGGAGAGCCGCTGCGTCTTCGCGTTCAAGGTGATCGCTACGGCCTTCGACACGTCCGCGGCGGCATCGACGTACACGTGGCAGTTGCCGACCCCGGTCTCGATCACCGGGACCGTCGACTCCTCGACCACGGTGCGGATCAGCGACGCGCCACCGCGCGGGATCAGCACGTCGACCAGTCCGCGGGCACGCATCAGCTCCTTCACCGAGTCGCGGGAGGTGGCGTCGAGCAACTGCACCGCGTCGGCCGGCAATCCTGCTCCGGCGACCGCGTCGCGCAGCACCGCGACCAGTGCCGCGTTGGAGTTGGCCGCGGAGGAGGAGCCCCGCAGCAGCGCCGCGTTGCCCGACTTCAGGCAGATCCCGGCGGCGTCGACTGTCACGTTCGGGCGGGCCTCGTAGATGATCCCGACCACCCCGAACGGCACCCGGACCTGCCGCAGCTCCAAGCCGTTGGGCAGGGTCGAGCCGCGTACCACCTCGCCCACCGGGTCGGGCAGCGCGGCCATCTGCCGCAGCGCGTCGGCGATACCGGCCACCCGATCCTCGTCGAGGGCGAGCCGGTCCAACACGGCCGCGCTCAGCCCGGCCTCCCGCCCCGCCGCCAGGTCCGCCTCGTTCGCGGCGAGGATCTCGGGCGTACGTGCCACCAGCGCGTCGGCCATCGCGTGCAGCGTGGCGTCCTTTGTCGTACGCGTCGCGACGGCCAGCGCCTCCGCCGCCACCCGCGCCCGACGAGCCTGCTCGGTCACGCTCATCCCATCACTCCGCTTCGCTCCGTGCCGTCCTGAGTCACTGTCGCCCTGGGTCGATGATCCGCCCGCTGCCGAGTTCACAGCAGAACCAGGTCGTCGCGGTGTACGACCTCGCGTTCGTACGCCGGGCCGAGCGCCGCGGCGAGTTCCGGAGTGGAGCGGCCCAGCAGCCCGGGCAGTTCCACCGCGTCGTAGTTGACCAGTCCCCGGGCGACCGGTGTCTGCTGGGCGTCCACCAGGTCCACCGGGTCTCCCGCGGTGAACGCCCCGTCGACCGCCGTGATGCCGGCCGGCAGCAGCGACTTGCGCCGCCCGACCACCGCGGCGACCGCACCCTCGTCCAGGTGCAGCCGGCCTCGGGGAGAGGTCGCGTGCGCGAGCCAGAACAACCGTGCCGCCGGACGCCGGCTCCGCGGATGGAAGAAGGTGCCGACCTCCTCGCCTGCCAGCGCCGGGGCGGCCAGCGGGGCGGCGGTGAGCACCACCGGGATGCCGAATCCGGTGGCGATCCGGGCGGCCTCGACCTTCGTCACCATGCCGCCGGTGCCGACTCCGGCCCGGCCCGCGCCGCCGATCGTGACACCCGTCAGGTCCTCCTCGCCGCGCACCTCGGCGATCCGGGCGGATTCGGGTTTGCGGGGGTCGCCGGTCCAGAGCGCGTCGACGTCGGAGAGGAGCACCAGCAGGTCGGCCTGGACGAGCGCGGCGACCAGGGCGGCCAGCCGATCGTTGTCGCCGAACCGGATCTCCTCGGTGGCCACCGTGTCGTTCTCGTTGACGATCGGCACCGCCCGCAGGTCGAGCAGCTTGCGCAGGGTCCGGTACGCGTTGCGGTAGTGCGCCCGGCGGGTGACGTCGTCGACGGTGAGCAGCACCTGCCCCACCGTCCGGTGGTGTCGGGCGAAGCCGGCCGCGTACCGGCCGATCAGGAGACCCTGCCCGACGCTGGCCGCGGCCTGCTGGGTGGCCAGGTCGCGCGGGCGGCGGGACAGCCCCAGCGGGGCCAGGCCGGCCGCGATCGCGCCGGACGAGACCAGCACGACCTCCCGGCCGTCGGCCGCGAGCGCCCCGAGGGCGTCGACCAGCGCGTCGACCCGCTCACCGGCCAGGCCGCCGGTCGCGGTGGTCAACGAGGAAGACCCGATCTTGACGACGACCCGTCGGGCCGCCGTTACCGCTTCACGCACAACGACCATTCTGCGTGGTCAGGGCGGCCCCGCCCCGCCGCGTTCCCATAGTGTGGCGCGCTGTGACACCTGACGAGTACGTCGAAGCGGTGCTGGATCTGGTCGAGCGGATCCCACCGGGCCGGGTGATGTCGTACGGGGCGGTCGCCGATGCGCTCGCGGAGCGGTCCGGCCGCTCCTCGGCCCGGCTGGTGGGCAACATCATGGCTCGTCACGGCGGCGCGGTGCCCTGGCATCGGGTGGTCAACTCGGCGGGGCGACTGCCGCCGGGGCACGAGCGGGAGGCCCGGGCCCGGTTGCGCGCGGAGGGGACGCCGCTGCGCGGCGTCGGGGTGGACATAACGGCGGCCAGCTGGTCGCCGGGGTCGGCCGGCGCCGGCGAGGGCCCGTAGCGACCGGAGAGCGGATGTGACCGACGCCATAATGTGAGTAGCATTCGGCGCCATGGACGCGCCGCCGGCTGGTCCGGCCTCCGTCCCGGGCGGCCTGCCGCGCCGGGTGCACCTCGGCTACGCGCTCGGCTCGCTCGCCACCGGTGCCTTCGGCACCGTGCCCGGTCTGCTGCTGCTGCCGTACCTCACCGACACACTCGGAGTGGCCGCCGGGCTGGCCGCGCTGCTGGTGCTCGTGCCGAAGGCGTGGGATGTGCTGGTGAACCCGGTGGCCGGTCGCATCTCCGACCGCACCGGGTCGCGCTTGGGTCCCCGCCGCCCGTACCTGCTCTTCGCCGGTCTCGCGCTCGCCCTGCTCTTCGCCGGCATCTTCGCCGCGCCGTTCGGGCCGGGCCGCGCGGCCGGGGCGTACGTGGCGGTGGCCTTCCTCGCCACGGCCACCGCGTTCGCCTTCTTCCAGGTGCCGTACGTGGCGATGCCGGCCGAGCTGACCGAGGACTACGCCGAGCGCACCCGGCTGATGACCTGGCGGATCGCCGTGCTGGCCCTGGCCATCCTGGTCTCCGGGGCGGTCGCCCCGATCGTGGTGACCGCGGGCGGCGAAGGGCTCGCCGGGCACCGGTGGATGGGCCTCTTCGTCGCGGCGCTGATCGCGGTCGGCGCGGTCAGCGCGTACGCCGGCACCCGGGCGGCGCCGACCGGCCGGGTACGCGGAAGCGAGCCCACGCTCCGCGCCCAGTTGGCGGTCGCCGGCCGCAACCGCGCGTTCCGCGCACTGCTGGTCTGCTTCGTGGTCCAGTCCGCCGGGGTGGCCACCATCCTGGCCGGGGTCAACTACTTCGCCGACCAGATCCTGCGGGACCCGAAGACCGGGGCGACCCTGCTGTTCGCCTGCTTCGTCGGGCCGGCGCTGCTGGTGATGCCGCTCTGGACCCGGATCGGCGCCGGGGTCGGCAAACTCCGTGCCCTGGTCGCGGCGTCACTGCTGCTCGTGGTGGGCGTGGCGGCGCTGGCGGCTGCGCCACTGGTGCCGGCGGCCGCGGTCTACCCGGTGGTCGCCCTGGTCGGCGCCGGGTACGCGGGCCAGCAGGTCTTCGCGCTCGCGATGCTGCCCGACTGCATCAGCTGGGACGAGGCACGCACCGGCCGGCGGCAGGCCGGCGTCTTCACCGGGGTCTGGACGGCGGGGGAGACCCTCGGGCTGGCGCTCGGACCGGGCATCTACGGGCTGGTGCTGCAACTTGCCGGCTACGTCTCCTCCGACACCGGAACGGCCGCGGCGCAGTCCGGCACCGCCCGCCTCGGCATCCTGCTCGGCTTCACCGTGATCCCCGCTCTGCTGGTGGCCGCACCGCTGATCCTCCTGCGCCACTACGACCTACCCGCCGCGCCGGACGCCGCCGCCGATCAGCCGGTCGTGGCGGGAACGACAACCCACGAGCCACCCGGAAGGGGCGTCACCACCTCATGACCGACGAGCGGACCGACGCAAGCGCGCTGCCGGAGCAGGGACTCCCCGCCGAGCGGGTGCTCGACGAGATCCGCCTGCTGCGTGCGCAGGATCGCCCGACGCACGGTGGGCAGCTCTTCGCGTACGTCTACGACCCGGCCGTGCCCGGCCTGGACGAGCTGGCCGCCACGGCACACGCGGCCAGCGCGCACGCCAACGGGTTGGACCCGACCGCGTTCCCGTCCCTGCTGGCCATGGAGAACGCCCTGGTCGGTGCGGCGGCCGGGCTGCTCGGCGGCGGACCCGGCAGCACCGCGCCGGACGTGGTCGGCAGCGTCACCAGCGGCGGCACCGAGTCGCTGATCCTGGCGGTGAAGGCCGCCCGGGACGCCCACCCGGAGATCACCACGCCCCGGCTCGTGGTGCCGGCGAGCGGGCACGCGGCCTTCGCCAAGGCGGCCCACTACCTGCGGGTGGCGCTCGACGTGGTGCCGGTCGACCCGGAGACGCTGCGCCCCGACCCGGCCGAGACCGCCGCCGCCCTCGGGCCGGACACCGTGCTCGTGGCCTGCTCCGCCCCGTCGTACGCGCACGGGGTGATCGACCCGGTCACCGAGATCGCCGCAGCGGCCGCGGCGGCGGGGGTGCGCTGCCACGTGGACGCCTGCTTCGGCGGCTGGACTCTGCCGTACCTGCGCCGGCTCGGCGCACCCGTGCCGCCGTTCGACTTCGGGGTGCCCGGCGTCACCTCGATCTCGGTCGACCTGCACAAGTACGCGTACGCGCCGAAGGGCGTCTCCGTGCTGCTGCACCGTGATCTGGCCCTGCGCGCGCCGCAGTACTTCGCGTACGCCGACTGGCCCGGCTACACGATGATCAATCCGACGATCGCCTCGACGCGTTCGGGCGGCCCGATCGCCGCGGCGTACGCCACCCTGCGGCACCTGGGCGACGACGGCTACCTGCGGCTGGCGGCGGCCACCCGGGAGGCCGTGGCCGGGCTGGCCGACGCCGTACGCGGCCTACCCGGGCTGCGGCTGATGGCCGAGCCGGAGTCCACTGTCGTCTGTTTCACCACCACCGATCCGGAGCTCGACCTGTTCGTGCTGGTCGACGAGCTGACCGTCCGGGGCTGGCACACCCAGCCGCAGCTCGCGTACGCCGGCCTGCCGGCGAGCGTGCACCTCACCGTGACCGCGGCGGTGGCCCCCCGGGTGGGCGAGTTCGGCCCGGCGCTGGCCGAGGCGGCGAACGCCGCCCGGGCAGCCGGCCCGGTCGTGCTGCCCGAGGAACTGCGCGCGCTCGCCGGGACGCTCACCCCGGACGCGCTCACCGCCGAACTGGTCGCTGGGCTCGCCGCCGGCCTGGGCCTGGGCGGCCCGGCCGGCGCGCTGCCCGACCGGATGGCGATGGTGAACACGCTGCTCGACGCCGCGTCCCCGGCGCTGCGGGAGCGGCTGCTGGTGGAGTTCGTCGGCCTGCTCCAGCGGCCCAGCCGGTGACCAGTGGCGATCCGCTGACCCGTGCGAGCACCGGGTGGCCTGCCGCCGGCCGTCAAGGGTGGCCGGCGGCTGTGGTTGACTGGGCCGAAGGTTCGGGAAGGGGGCGTTCGTGCAGCTGCCGGCAGTGCTCGGCGAGCCGATCCGGTTCGTGCTGAACTGGGGCCGCCGCTATTCGCTCTGGGTCTTCAACTTCGGCCTGGCCTGCTGCGCGATCGAGTTCATCGCGACGAGCATGAGCCGGCACGACTTCATGCGACTCGGGGTGATCCCGTTCGCGCACGGCCCCCGGCAGGCCGACCTCATGGTGGTCTCCGGGACGGTGACCGACAAGATGGCCCCGGCGATCAAGCGGCTCTACGACCAGATGCCCGAGCCGAAGTACGTCATCTCGTTCGGCGCCTGCTCCAACTGCGGCGGCCCGTACTGGGACTCGTACTCGGTGACCAAGGGGGTCGACCAGCTCATTCCGGTCGACGTCTACGTGCCCGGCTGCCCGCCCCGGCCGGAGGCGCTGCTGCACGGCATCCTGCGCCTCCAGGAGAAGATCGCTGCCGAGCAGTCCGGCCCCGGCGGGGTGTCCCGCCCGGACCTGCTCGCCGCCCCGGTCGACGCCGCGCCGAGCGACGGCGCCGTCCCACGCTCGGTGGCGTCGCTCACCGCCCCGCCGGTACGCCCACCCGCGAACTGACCGGCGCCCCGCCGTCTCGCCGCGGCTCCGCGACCTGGCCGAGCGCGGCCGGACCGGCCGTTGGCGCAGGGGGAATAGCCTGCGCACATGAGCAGCTCAGGGCAGCGTCGCGCCGCGCACATCGTCGACGTGTTGATCGCGGAGTTCGGGGCGTCGATGGCGCTCGACCCGGCCGCCTTCCGCCGCAAGTTCCGCAAGATGGCCGCCTCTCCGTTCGCCTTCTACCGGGGCAGCGCCGCGCTCTTCTACGCCGACCAGCGCGGCGACTTCGCCGACGACCGGTTCCTCGACGAACGCACCAGCCGGGTGTGGATCCACGGCGACCTGCACGCCGAGAACTTCGGCACCTACATGAACGCCTCGGGGCAGCTGGTGTTCAACGTCAACGACTTCGACGAGGCGTACGTGGGGCCGTTCACCTGGGATCTGAAGCGCTTCGCGGCCAGCGTGGCGCTGCTCGGCTACGCCAAGGCGCTCTCCGACCGGGCGATCACCGAACTGGTCACCGGCTTCGCCCGCGCGTACCTCACCGAGCTGCGGGCGATCGTCGCGGGCGGCGACGACGCCATCGGCTCGATCACCCTCGACAACGCCGACGGTGTGCTGCGTCAGGTGCTTCAGCAGGCCCGCCTCTACACCCGCGTCGACCTGCTCGCCACGCAGACCACCATCGACAACTATGAGCGGCGGTTCTCCCTCGGCGACGGCGTGTACGAGGTCGACGACGACACCCGGCAGGCGGTCAGCGCGGCCTTCGAGGCGTACCTCGGCACGCTGCCCGTCTCCTCGGCCCGGCTGCGTCCGGTCGAGACCCGGATCAAGGACGTGGTGCTGCGCAAGGGCGTGGGCATCGGCTCGGCCGGGTTGCCGTCGTACAACCTGCTGCTGGAGGGGCACACCCAGGCGCTGGAGAACGACGTCGTCATCTACATGAAGCAGGCGCAGGTGCCCGCGGTGGTGCGGCACATCCCCGACGAGTCGATCCGTGGCTACTTCCAGCACCAGGGGCACCGGACGGCCGAGTCGCAGCGGGCGTTGCAGGCGCACGCCGATCCGTGGCTGGGCTTCACCGAGCTGGGCGGGGTCGGGCAGCTGGTCGCCGAGGTCTCGCCGTACGCCGCCGACCTGGACTGGGCGGACGTCAACGAACCGGATGAGCTGGCCGGGGTGCTGTCCGACCTGGGCCGAGCGGTGGCCCGGATGCACTCGGTCGCCGACGACGAGTCCAGCCATGATCTGGTCGACTACTCCACGGAGGAGGCGATCATCGCGGCGGTGGACCAGGACGAGTCGAGTTTCGTGGGCCACCTGGTGGAGTTCGCCCACGCGTACGGGCTGCGGGCCCGGGAGGACCACCAGCTCTTCGTGGACGTGTTCCGCAACGGCCGGCTGCCCGGCCTCTGAGCCGGCTGCCCGGGCATGTGAGCCGGCTGCCGGGTTCCCGAGCCGGCCGGTCGGGGCGCGGGCCGCGGGTCAGACCGCGAACTCCAGCACGACCTTGATGTCGTCCGGCCCGCTCGTGTACGCGTCGGCGTACCCCGACACCGGCACCCGGCGGCTGATCAGGGAACTGAGCCACAGCGGGTCGGCCCGGCGGAGCGACGCCGCGGCCAGTTCCCAGTGCCGCCGGTTGGCGTTCACGGAGCCGAAGACCACGTTGTTCTCCAGCACCAGCGACCGGTTGAGCGCGCCGGCGTCGAAGTCGATCGTCCGACCGCCGCTGGACACCCCGGTCAGGCAGACGATGCCGTTCGGTGCGGCCTTGCACATCACCTCGAGCACCACAGTCGGCGCCCCGGTGCACTCCAGCACGACGTCCGGCTCGAAGTCCAGCTCGTGGACCGGCACCGAATGGTAGGTAGCGCCCAGCGCGTGAACCAGCTCCGGCTTCGGGCCGCTGGTGGCGAGGTCGAGCACGTGCACGGAGAACCCGCGCTGGGCGGCGAGCAGAGCGGCGAGCAGGCCGATCGGGCCGGCGCCGGTGACCAGCACGATCTTCGGCTGCCAGACGGACCGCTGCCCGATCCGTTCGATGTGGTCCCACGCCTTCGCGACGATGCTCGTCGGTTCGAGCAGCATGCCGACCTGGCCGAGCGCCCGGTCCAACGGGACGGCGTACGGGGGCTGGATCCGCCAGCGGTCCCGGGCGAATCCGGGCAGCGCCTTGATGCCGTGCTCCGTGTAACGGCCGTTGCGGCACATGTCCCACTCGTCGGCCGCGCAGTTCGGGCAGGGCACCGGGTCCGGATGCCGGACGATGCCGGCCACCAGGTCCCCCGGCTGAAGGGTGCCGGTCGGGTCCTCCAGCACCCGGCCCAGCGACTCGTGCCCGATCACCAGGCGCCGTTCGCCCGGCGGCGCCTCGCCGTACTCCCCGGCGATGATCTCGTGATCCGTGCCGCAGACGCCGACGGCCAGGGACTCGACCAGGATCGAGCCCTCCTCGGGGGCCGGTTCCGGATAGTCCTCGATCAACTCCAGGGAGTTGGCGGTCCCGGGGGCCACAGTCACAGCGCGCACGTCTGTCATCTTCGCCCCTCCGCGGCCGTCCCGACGGGCAAAGCGGCAGATCATCTCCGGGCGACCCGCACCGGCGGACGTGTCCGCCGGTGACCGACGCGAGAATCGGGGCGGCCCGCTCGGGTGGGCCGGAGCGGGCCGGCGGTAGCTCCTGTTCCACGAGACCGTGCCCGGGCCGGACCGCCGCCTGGGCCGCGCTCGCTCGGGCGGGCCTCATGAAACAGGCCCTAGGATCAGCGCATGACTCCGGAAGAGGTCGGCAGCCGGATGGCCACGCTGCTCGCGCCGGCCGAGACCACCCCCTCGGTCTCCGGTGGCGCCCGGCACGCCCGAGCCACGGTGGACGTGCCGTTGGCCAGCTGGCGCGACGCGGTCCGTACGGCCCGCGACGACGCGGAGCTGAGCTGCGACTTCTTCGACTGGCTCTCGGCCGTGGACGAGCTCGCCGAGGGGTTCGACGTGGTGGCGCACCTCTGGTCGACCCGGCATCGGCACGGCCTGCTGCTGCGTACCCGGGTACCGCGCGAGGCGTCCACGGTCGCCTCGGTGGTCGACCTCTACCCCGGGGCCGACTGGCACGAGCGGGAGACGCACGAGATGTTCGGCATCGGCTTCGCCGGTCACACCGGGCTGCGCCCGCTGTTGCTCCCGCCCGAGTTCGAGGGGCATCCGCTGCGCAAGGAGTTCGTGCTGGCCTCGCGGGTGGCCAAACCGTGGCCGGGCGCCAAGGAGCCGGGCGAGTCCGAGGCGGGCGGCGGCCGGCGACCGATCCGCCCGCCAGGCGTGCCCGCGCCCGGGGAGTGGGGCAGCACCCCCACCCCGGCCGGCGCCGGCGGTGCGGGGGAGGGGCGGCGTGGCGGCACGCCGGCTCGCCCGGCCGGTGACCGGCCCGCGCGACCGGCGCCGGGGGCCCGTGCCGGGCGTACCGGCCGACCGGTCCCGACCGACGGCGGCCCGGCGGCCCGCCGCAGCTCGGCCACGACGCCTGACGTGACCGGAACGACCGGCGACGGCCCGGAGCCTGCCGAGGACTCGGCGTCCGGCGGCCCGGGTAGGGCGACCGCCGCCGAGCGGCCGGGCCCGACGGCCGGTGGTCCGGCAGCGGACCGCCCGGCGACGCCGCCGCCCGGTGAGGCCGGCCGTGACGGCGACGACGGGGACGCGTCCTGATGCCGATCTGGTTGGAGCTGCTGATCCGGGTCGCAGCGGTCCTGGTCGCCTTCCTCGTCCTGCCGCTGCTGGTCGGCCAGGCCGAGCACAAGGTGATGGCGCACATGCAGGGCCGGCTCGGCCCGATGTACGCGGGCGCGTTCCACGGCTGGGCGCAGCTCGTCGCCGACGGGCTCAAGTTCGTGCAGAAGGAGGACGTCACCCCGCGCGACGCGGACCGTTCCGTCTTCCGCCTGGCGCCGGTGATCGCGCTGGTGCCGTACCTGCTCGTGCTCCTGGTGATCCCGCTCGGCCCGAACGACCTGGTCGGGCAGCCGCTGGACGTCGGGCTGTTCTTCGTGCTCGCGGTGGTGGGTGTCGGGGTGCTGGCCGTGCTGATGTCGGCCTGGGCCTCGGCCAACAAGTACAGCCTGCTCGGCGGGTTGCGCGGCGCCGCGCAGCTGCTCGGCTACGAGCTGCCGTTGGTGCTGGCCGCGGCGTCGGTGGCGATGGCGGCGGGCACGCTCAGCCTCTCCGGCATCGTCGAGGCGTGGCGGCCCTGGTGGCTGCTCTGGCAGGCACCCGCGATGATCGTCTTCTTCGTGGCCGGGCTCGCCGAGATCCGCCGCCCGCCGTTCGACATGCCGGTCGCCGACTCCGAACTGGTCTTCGGCTACATGACCGAGTACACCGGGCTGCGCTTCGCGTTCTTCCTGCTGGCCGAGTACGTCGGCATCGTGGTGATCGCGGCGCTCACCACGGTGCTCTTCCTCGGCGGCTGGCACGGGCCCGCCGACGACCAACTCGGCTGGCTCTGGACGTTGCTCAAGGTGTTCGCCGTCGCCTTCGTGATCATCTGGCTCCGGGTGTCGTACCCGCGGCTGCGGGAGGACCAGCTCCAGCGCCTCTGCTGGCTGGTCCTCGTTCCGGCGTCCCTGGCGCAGCTGGTCCTCACCGCCGCGGTCCGCGTCGCCCTGTGAGGCACCCCCCGCACGTCGGCGTACCGGCAGATTGAAGCCCCCTCCGCGAGGGAGGGGGCTTCACCGCCGAGCCTGCTCAGCGCTGCGGGGTGTGCGCGGGGTCGACCGGCTCCGCGGGCGGCGGAGGCGGGGTGCCGTCACCGAACGGACGACCGCCGAGCGCCTCCCGGCCGTGTGGCGTGAGCCAGTTGGCCAGGTCCGGCCCGAGCGGCACGATGCCCGTCGGGTTGATGTCCCGGTGCACCTCGTAGTAGTGCTGCTTGATCTGGTCGAAGTCGACGGTGTCGCCGAAGCCGGGGGTCTGGAACAGGTCCCGGGCGTACGCCCACAGCACCGGCATCTCCGTGAGCTTCTGCCGGTTGCACTTGAAGTGGCCGTGGTAGACCGGGTCGAACCGCACAAGCGTGGTGAACAGCCGCACGTCGGCCTCGGTGATGGTGTCGCCGACCAGGTAGCGCTGGCCGGACAGCCGCTCGCTCAACCAGTCCAGCCGGTCGAAGAGCCGCCGGTACGCCTTCTCGTACGCCTCCTGGCTGCCGGCGAACCCGCACCGGTAGACGCCGTTGTTGACGTCCCTGAACACCACGTTGTTGACCTCGTCGATTTCGCCACGCAGCCGCTCCGGGTAGAGCTCCGGCGCGCCCGCGCGGTGGTAGGCCGTCCACTCGGTGGAGAGGTCGAGACTCATCTGCGCGTAGTCGTTGGTCACCACCTGCCCGGTCGGCACGTCCACCATCGCCGGCACGGTGATGCCCCGCTCGTAGCCGGGGAACCGCTTGAAGTAGGCCTCGGCCAGCCGCTCGATGCCGAGCACCGGGTCCCGCCCACCCGGGTCGAGGTCGAACGTCCAGCTCCGCTTGTCGTGCGTCGGCCCGGCCATCGCCATCGAGATGGCGTCCTCCAGGCCCAACAGCCGGCGGACGATGACCAGGCGGCTCGCCCAGGGGCAGGCTCGGCTGACCGCGAGCCGGTACCGGCCGGGCTCGACCGGGTAGCCGTCTCGTCCGTCGACGGTGATCCGGGTCGCGATGTACCGCTGGTCGCGGGTGAACTCACCACCCGGCTCCACGTACTTGCCGCCGGTGCGCAGCAGCACCTCCTCGTCGGTCTCGGTCCCGCTGCCTTCGCTGCTCGTACCCACGCCGCCCCTCCGATCCTGTCGCCTCGTCCCATTCTGGCGGCTGGGCCGGGCGGCTGCGGGGCGTCCGTCGCGAGCGGCGGCTGGGTCGGGCGCCCCCGGCGCTACGCTGCCTCCTGTGATCGACACGGAGGCGGCGGCGCGGCGATTCATCTCCGACGTGTGGAACGCCGGGCGCGAGGAGTCGGCGTACGAGCTGATCGCCCCCGACTGCCCGGGTCTGGGCGGCACCGGCCCGGAGGCGACCCTGGCCTGGCACCGGGACCGGCGGGCAGCCTTCCCCGACCTCCGTTACAAGATCGTCGACCTGGTCGCCGCCGGGGACCGGGTCGCCGTGCACTGGCGGGCGGCCGGCACCCAGGTGGGCCCGTTCGGGCCGGTGCCGCCGACGGGCCGGGTGGCCAGCTACTCCGGCGCGACGTTCCTGCGCTTCGACGCGAGCGGGCGGATCGCCGACGTGTGGAGCGTCAACGAGCTGTTCCAGGTGCTCCAGCAGCTCGGCGTCGAGATGATCCCCCCGCTCGGCGGTGTCACCGGCCCCGGGTCGTGATCCGGGCAAGCGGCAGGTTGATCGGGAACGGCTCACCGGTGTCGACGAACTTCGTCCACCGGCCGGTCTCTGTGTAGACCTCGTTCACCGCGTCGATTCGGTAGGTGACGATCTCGAGCGTGCCGTCGTCCGTCTCGACACGCCAATAGAACGGGATGCCTGCCTGGGCGTAGAGCGCCGGCTTCAACACCCGGTCTATCGAGCGGGTACTCGGGGAAACGATCTCGATGGCAAGGACGACCTCATGCGGCTCGTACCGCGAGGGTTCGCGTGCTGCCGCGGTCGATGTGGTCACCAGTACGTCCGGAATGAAGGAGCGGGTGTGGTTTATCCGCACCTCGACTCCCTGGGTGACGTCGTAGTCGTCGGGGCACTCGGCCTCGAGAGCGACGCCGAGACGCATCGCGATGGTCTGGTGAGTGCGGGTAGGGGAGGGGGACATCAGCAGCACTCCATCGAGCAGCTCCCGGCGGCGGCCATCCTCGGGCAGCGCATCCAGATCGTCTGTCGTCCACCCACCCTCGGGCGGATAGTCGCTCTGCAGCGCGGCGGTCATGGCGGGTCCTTTCAGGCGGTCGCTCTCCCCGGGTCCACCGTACCGCCGGCCGAGCTCGGGGGGCGCTCGCGCGCGCCCGGGTCACAGGGCAGGATGGTCCGCATGAGCGACCGCAGCGAGCGCACGCCGGACGACGTCGCCGGTGACCGCGGCCTGCCCGGTGCGGGCCTGGTCAAGGGGCTGGCGGTCACCCTGAAGACGATGACCCGGCGCTCCACCACCCAGCAGTACCCGGACGTGGCCCCCGAGCTGCCGCCCCGCTCGCGCGGCGTGATCGCGTTGCTCGAGGAGAACTGCACGGTCTGCATGCTCTGCGCCCGCGAGTGTCCGGACTGGTGCATCTACATCGACTCGCACAAGGAGGAGGTGGCGGTGCCCGGCGCCGCCCGCCCCCGCCAGCGCAACGTGCTCGACCGGTTCGACATCGACTTCTCGCTCTGCATGTACTGCGGGATCTGCGTGGAGGTCTGCCCGTTCGACGCGCTCTACTGGTCACCCGAGTTCGAGTACGCCGAGTACGACATCAAGGACCTGCTGCACGACAAGGACCACCTCGGGGAGTGGATGGACACCGTCCCACCGCCCCCGGCGCACGACCCGAACGGCGAGCCGGCCAAGGAGGAGACCAGCGCCGCCCGCAAGGCGGCGGTCCCCGCCGCCCGGCCCACCACCCCGCCCGTACGCCGCGAGCCCGGCTCGCCGGGCGAGGCGACGACATGACCGTCGCGGACGTGCTGCTGCTCGCGCTCGGCGCGGTGGCGGTCGGCTCGGGCGTGCTGGTGGTCACCACGAAGCATCTGGTCCGGGCGGGTCTCTACCTGGTCGTCTGCCTGGGCGCGCTGGCCGGCGACTACCTGGTGCTCACCGCCGAACTGGTGGCCTGGGTCCAGGTGCTCATCTACGTGGGCGCCGTGGTGGTGCTGCTGCTCTTCGCGGCGATGCTCACCCGGGCGCCGATCGGCGCCTCCGACGACCTGGACCGGCCCGGCTGGCCGGCCGCGCTGATCGGCGGTGGCGTCGGGCTGGGACTGACTACGCTGCTCGTCGACGCGTACCGGTGGACGACCGTGCGGCTGCCCGACGCGGGCACGGCCGAGCGGATCGGCGGGGAGATCTTCCGCAGCTGGGTGCTCCCCTTCGAGGTGCTCTCGGTGCTGCTGCTCTCCGCCCTGGTCGGCGCGGTGGTGCTCTCCCGGCCGGACATCGGGCGGCCGGGAGCGGAGCAGCCGGAGCGTACGGAGGCGGGCCGGTGAGGCCGGTCGTCCCGTACGTCACCGCGGCGCTGCTGTTCGGGCTCGGCACCTACGGCGTGCTGCGCCGCCGCAACGCGGTGCTGGTCCTCATGGCGGTCGAGCTGATGCTCAACGCGGTCAACCTGATCCTCGTCACCGCCGACACCACGGTGCGGGCCGCGCTGCCGCACAGCGGCCAGGTCTTCGCGCTCTTCGTCATCGTGCTGGCCGCCGCCGAGATCGGGGTGGGCCTGGCGATCGTGCTCCAGCTCTACCGGTTGCGGGCCACCGTGGCCGTCGACGAGGTTCCGCTGACCGAGCCGTCGGTGACGGTGGACGCGGACGCACGGGAGGCGCGGTGAACGGCACCACGGTGCTCGGTGTGCTGCTGCCGGTCGTACCGCTGGTGGCCGGCCTGCTCGGGCTGCTCCTGCCGCCCTCGCCGCGCGGCCTGACGGGGCACGGCCGGGGCGCGGCGACCGGCGAGGCGTGGGCCCGGCGGGCAGCGATCACCCTCGGCGTGACCGGCGCGGCCGGGGCGTTCGCGCTCGCGGTCGCCCTGCTGGCCACGTTGGACTCCCCGACCGAGGCGAGCACCACCTGGGTGGAGCTGGGCGGCCTGGACGTCAGCCTCGGCGTCCGCTTGGACGGTGCCGCCGCGCTGGTCGCGGTGGCCGTCGGCGCGGTCGCGCTGGCCGTGCAGGTCTACTCGATCGGCTACCTGAAACGCGGTCCGCACGACGACGTCGACGTCGACCACCGCTACCCGCCGTACGCCGCCCAGATCAGCCTCTTCACGGCGGCGATGCTGCTGGTGGTGGTGTCGGGAGACCTGCTGCTGCTGCTCGTCGGCTGGGAGGTGATGGGCATCTGCTCGTACCTGCTCATCGCGCACGACCGCCGGCTGCCCGAGGCGCCCGCCGCCGCGGTGAAGGCGTTCCTGGTCACCCGGGTCGGCGACGTGGGCTTCCTGCTGGGCATCGCGCTGCTCGGCGTCCCCGCAGGCAGTTTCCGGATCGCCGACGTGCTGGCCGCCGACCACTCCGCCGGCACGCTCACCGCCGCCTGCCTGCTGCTGCTCGCCGGTGTGGCCGGCAAGAGCGCGCAGTTCCCGCTGCACACCTGGCTGCCCGACGCGATGGCCGGTCCGACCCCGATCAGCGCGCTCATCCACGCCGCCACGATGGTCGCGGCCGGCGTGTACGCCGTCGCCCGGCTCTACCCCCTCTTCGAGGCCGCGCCGGTCGCGCTGACCGTGCTCGGGGTGCTCGCCTCGGTCACCCTGCTGCTCGGGGCGCTCGCGGCGACCGCCCAGGACGACATCAAACGGGTGCTCGCCTGGTCGACGGTCTCCCAGATCGGCTACATGACCGGCGCGCTCGCCGTCGGCTCACCCGGCGCGGCGCTGTTCCACCTGCTCACCCACGCCGCGTTCAAGGCGCTGCTCTTCCTGGCGGCCGGCGCGGTGATCCACGCCGTCGGCACCACCCTGATGTCGAAGATGGGCGGGCTGCGCCGCGGCATGCCTGTCACGTTCTGGTGCACGGTGGTCGGCCTGGGCGCGCTGGCCGGGCTGCCGCCGCTCGCCGGCTTCTGGAGCAAGGACGGCGTGCTCGCCGCGGCGCAGGAGGCCGCGTTGGACGGCGCGGGACCGACACCGTCCTGGGTGGGCTGGCTGGTCTGGCTCTCCGGACTGGCCGGCGTCGCGATCACCGCCTGGTACGCCACCCGGCTCCTGCTGCGTGCCTTCCTCGGCGAGACCCGGGCCCCGCTCGCCCACCCGCACGACCCGCCGGGCACCCTGCGCTGGCCGGTGCTGCTGCTCGCCGTACCGGCGGCGCTGCTCGGGTTCGCCGGGTTCGCCGGCCCGTTCGCCGACCGGCTCCAGCCTCCGGTCACCGGGGCACGCCCGTCGGATCTCCTGCCGGCGGAGCCGCTGGTGCACCTCGCGCCGTCCGTACTGCTGCCGCTGGCGCTGCTGCTGCTCGGCGCCGGCCTGGCCTGGGCCTGCTGGCGCCGCGACCCGGCCGCCGACCCGGCGGCCGCGCTGGGTCCACTGCGGCCGGTCTTCGCGGCGGCGTTCCGGCTCGACGACGTCCAGCACACCCTGGTGGTACGTCCCTACCGGGCGCTCGCCCGGGCGGTGCGCGCCGGTGACGAGCGGGTGGTGGACGGCGCGGTGGAGGGCAGCGGGCGGGCCGCGTCCGGCCTCGGCGCCGGGCTGGCCGCGCTGCACCGCGCCGCGCTGCCCCGGGCCGCCGCCGGGGTGCTGGCCGGTGCGCTGCTGATCGGGCTGGCCGCCGCGCTGATCGGAGCGAACGCATGACCTTCGGGCAGTTCCTGCTGGTCGCCGTCCTGGGGGTGCCGGCGCTCGGCGCGGTCGTGGTGGTCGCCACCCCGGCGGACCGGGCGGCCCGGCTGGTCGGCACGGTGGCCGCCGGGCTCACCCTGCTCGCCGCGTTGCCGCTCGCCGCCGGCGACCGGGGCTGGTTCGCCTGGTCGGCGGCCACGCCCGCGGTACGTCCGTGGCATCAACTCGACCTGCCGTGGGTGCCCGGGCTGGAACTGCGCTTCCACCTCGGCGTGGACGGCATCTCCTACCCGCTGGTGGTGCTGACCGCGCTGCTGACCCTGCTCTGCTGCGCCTACAGCCTGCATCGGGTGCCGGCCGGCGGCAGCGGCCGGACACTGGTCGCCCTGCTGCTGGTGATCGAGGTCGGCATCCTGGGCACGTTCCTCGCCCTGGACCTGGTCCTGTTCTTCCTCTTCTTCGAGGTCGTCCTGCTGCCCATGTACGCGGTCATCGCCGGCTGGGGCGGCGAGGACCGGCGTCGGGCGGCCCGCAAGTTCGTCCTCTACACGCTCCTCGGCTCGGTGCTCCTGCTGGTCGGCGTGTACGTGGTGGTGTCCGCCGCGGGCACCGCCGACATCGTGGCGCTCACCGGTGGTGGCGGACTCTCCCGGGGCACCCAACTTTTCGCGTTCACGCTGCTCGCCCTGGCCTTCGCGGTGAAGAGCCCGCTCTGGCCGTTGCACTCCTGGCTGCCGGACGCACACACCCAGGCGCCCACGGTGGGCAGCGTGGTGCTCGCCGGGGTGCTGCTGAAGATGGGCACGTACGGGCTGATCCGGGTGGCGGTCGGGGTGGCCCCGGAGGGGGCCCGCTGGGCCGCGCCGGTGCTCGGCGTACTCGCCGTCGCGGCGATCCTCGTCGGCGCGCTGGTCTGCCTGGCCCAGACCGAGCTGAAGCGGCTGATCGCGTACTCCAGCGTCGGGCACATGGGCTTCGTGCTGCTCGGCGTCGCCACGCTCACCAGCACCGGCATCCAGGCCGCACTGATCGGCAACGTCGCGCACGGGGTGATCACCGGCCTGCTGTTCTTCCTCGCCGGGGCGGTCAAGGACCGTACGAACACCGGGGTGCTCGCCGAGCTGTCCGGGCTGCGGGAGACCGCGCCCCGGCTCGCCGGCCTGCTCGGCTTCGCCGCTATCGCCTCGCTCGGCCTGCCCGGGCTGGCCGGGTTCTGGGGCGAGGCGTTCGCCGTGATCGCCGCGGTCGAGGTGGGTGGGCCGCTCTGGACCACCCTCGGCGTGCTGGCCGCGGTCGGCGGGGCGCTCACCGCCGCGTACTTCCTGCGTCTGCTGCGTCAGGTCACCCACGGCCGGCCCAGCCCGGCGGTGGGCCGGCTCGCCCCGACGCTGGCCGGCGGGGAGCTGACCGCCTGGACGCCGCTGGTGCTGCTCGCGCTCGCCATCGGGCTGGCCCCGGCACTGGTGCTCGGCATCGCCGAGACCCCCGTGAACGCCCTGGTGGAGGTCCTCCGATGAGCGCGAGGAGTCGCCGGTGAACCAGAACGTGGTGCAGAGCGTCGACCACGTGGCGCTGCTGCCGGCGTACCTGGCCGCCGGCACCGCCGTGCTGGTGCTGGTCACCGACCTGGTGCTGGCCCGTTCGCGGGCCACCCTCGCCGTGGCGGCGCTGGGCGCGATCGCCACCGCCGTCGGCGCGGCAGTGGTCGGCGCGGGCGACGAGCGGCGTACGTTCTGCGCCGCCGCCGACTGCTCGTACGTCTTCGGGGGCCGGGCGGCCCTGGTCGGGGCACTCTTCGCCCTGCTCACCCTCGGGGTGCTCGGCCTCTCCGGCGGGCACCTGCGGGCCGGTCGGGCACCGGTGGGGGAGTACTGCTTCCTGCTCGCCTGCTCGATGACCGGTGGGGTGGTGCTCGGCGCGGCAGGCGACCTGATCACCCTGGTCGTGGCGTTGGAGACGCTCACCCTGCCGCTCTACGTGCTGGTCGGCCTGCGCCGGGGCAGCCTCGCCAGCGCGGAGGCGGCGGTCACGTTCTTCGTGGTCAGCGTGGTGGCCACCACGGTGAGCCTGCTCGGCGCGGCGCTGCTGTACGCGGTGACCGGCGAGCTGCACCTGGGACGGCTCGGCGCGCTGCTCGCCGAGCGGCAGGACCTCCACGACCTGCCGTTGACCGCCGCGGCGGGGGCGCTGCTGCTGCTCGGGCTGGCGTTCAAGGTCGCCGCCGTGCCGTTCCACGCCTGGGCGCCGGCCACCTACGACGGCGCGCCGCTGCCGGTGACCGCGTACCTCTCGACGGCCTCGAAGCTAGGTGGCGTGGTGGCGCTGCTCGCGGTGGTGTCCGCGGCGCTCCCGGCGGACCTGACCGGCGCGGTGCTCGCCCTGCTCGCGGTGCTCACGATGACCGTCGGCAACCTGGTGGCGCTGCGCCAGCGGCGCACGGTCCGGCTGCTCGCCTGGTCGTCGGTGGCCCAGGCCGGCTACATCCTGGCCCCGCTGGGCGCGTTGGCGCTGGCGGCGGGACGCACCGGCGAGGCACGGGCCGGCGCGTACGCGGCCGCACTCGCGTACGCCGTCTTCTTCGTGCTGCTGGAACTCGCGGCGTTCGCCGGGGTGACCGCCCTGCGTCCGGCGGACGCCGACGGCGGCGCCCTGGACGACCTGCGCGGCGCCGCCCGCCGGCACCCCTGGCTCGGCGCGGGTCTCGGGCTGGCCCTGATCGGCCTCGCCGGGCTGCCACCGGGCCTGGCCGGTCTCTTCGCCAAGGTGACAGTGGTCCGTTCGCTGCTGGGCGGGGGCAGCGGGTGGCTCGCGCTCGTCGTGGCGATCAACGCGGTGATCGGCCTGGCCTACTATCTGCGGCTGGCGGCGAGCCTCTACACCGTCCCGGCTCCCGGGACCCCGGCGCCCGCCGCCGGCGCGGCACGGGCGGTGGCCGTGGTGCTGGCGGTGGCGACGGTGGCTGCCGTGGTCGTCGGCTTCGCCCCACAGCTGGTGCTCGATCTCGCGGCGCGCTGAGGCTCAGGTCGCGACTCGGGATCTGGTGTCGCCCCGCGCTGCACCCGCTCTCAGCCAACTCACAGCCATATCGCGGATGGTAGACGGGTATCGCAGTGTTGAACCGGTCGACGGGTCCGGCGATCCGTACACCGAAGGAGTGACTGTGCACCACAACCGTCTCAAGACCGCCGCGCTGCTCGGCCTGCTCACCGCGCTGATCCTCGGGGTGGGTTACTGGTTCGGCGGCAGTGGTGGTCTGGTCATCGCCGTCATCATCTCGCTGCTGATGAACGGCATCAGCTACTTCTACTCCGACAAGCTCGCCCTGCGGGCGATGGGGGCGCAACCGGTCAGCGAGGCACAATTCCCCGAGCTGTACCGGATGGTGCGTGAGCTGGCCACCGCGGCACAGCAGCCGATGCCCCGCCTGTACGTCAGCCCCACCGCGCAGCCCAACGCCTTCGCCACGGGTCGTAACCCGCAGCACGCCGCGGTCTGCGTGACACAGGGCATCACCGAGGTCCTCGACTACCGCGAGCTGCGCGGTGTGATCGGGCACGAGTTGTCCCACGTCTACAACCGGGACATCCTGATCTCCAGCGTGGCCGCCGGTCTGGCGGGCATCATCACCACGTTGGCGAACATCGCCTGGTTCATCCCGCTGACCAGCGGTGACGACGACGATGCGCCGAACCCGGCCGTGCTGCTGCTCACCATCATCCTGGGCCCGATCGCCGCGACGATCATCCAGCTGGCGATCAGCCGTAGCCGCGAGTTCCAGGCGGACACCTCCGGCGCCCGGCTGACCAACGACCCGCTGGCCCTCGCCAACGCGCTGCGCAAGATCGACGCGGTGGCCCGGCAGCGGCCGCTGCCGGCTCAGGGCAACCTCACCAGCGCCGCCCACCTGATGATCGCCAACCCGTTCCGGGGCGGCGGCATCTCGGCGCTCTTCTCCACCCACCCCAAGATGGAGGAGCGCGTCGCACGGCTGGAGCAGATGGCCCGCAACGCCGGCCCGGTGCAGTACCTGCGCTGACCCGTAGCATCCGCCCCGCGCCCGCACCCGGCACTTCCGGTGCGGGCGCGGTGCTGTGTGCGCGGCGATATCCGCTTCATCCGGATGACCCACGGCGTTAGGGTCGGAAGGTTTCCCACTCATTACATCCCTGGAGGTTCGCGTGGCTGCTCTGCGCCAGTATCTGGGCGTCTGGCGGATCCCCGGCGCGCCGATGCTGCTGCTCACCGGCATCATCGGCAGGCTCGGAATCGGCATGACGCCGCTGGCGCTGCTGCTGGTGGTCGAGCAGGTGACCGGCCGGTACTCCCTCGCGGCCGTCGCCGGTGGGATCTACGCCGTGGCCGGTGCCGCGTTGAGCCCCGTCGCCGGCCGGATCGCCGACCGGATCGGCCCCAGCCCGGTGCTGATCGCCACCGCCGTCGCTCATCCGCTGGCCCTCATCGGCCTGCTGGTGGCGAGCCGGTCCGGGGCCGACGGGCTCGTCGCGATCTACGTGGCCGCCGGGGTTGCCGGCGCCACGTACCCGCCGCTGACCGCGGCCATTCGCGGCGCCTGGAACGACCTCACCTCGCCCACCTCCGGGCGGTACCACCTGCGCAACACGGCGCTCGCCGCGGAAACCTCGCTGTTCGAGATCGTCTTCGTGCTCGGCCCACTGCTGGTGGCCGCCTTCGTCCTGGTCGCCGACGCGACGGCCGCACTGGTCGGTGCCGCGGTGGTCACCCTCGTCGGCACCACCGCGGTGGCCCTCGGCCGGGTGATGCGCGGCTGGCAGCCACACCCGCGGGAACACCAGGCCCGCGGACTCGGCCCGCTGCGGGTCGCCGGCTTCCCCGCCCTGCTGATCTGCGTGGCCAGCCTCGGCATCGCGTTCGGCGCCGCCGGGGTGATCGTGCCGGCCTTCGCCGGCCACTACAGCGCCGGCGACGCGGAGAGCCTGGCCGGCATCCTGCTCGCGGTCTGGGGCGTCGGCAGTGCGATCGGCGGATTCTGGTTCGGGGTACGCAAACCGGCGTTGAACATGACCCGCCAGTTCGCCGGGCTGCTCGGCGCACTGGCCGGCAGTTTCGTGATCTTCGCGCTGATGCCCACCCCGCTGGCGCTGGGCATCGCCCTGGTCGTCGGCGGGGCCACCATCGCGCCCGCGTTGACCCTGGAGAACACCCTGGTCGGCCGGATCGCCCCGGCGGGCATGCTGAACGAGGCGTACACCTGGGTGGTCACCATGTCGGTCGCGGCGAGCGCGGCCGGCGGCGCGGTGGCCGGACTGATCGTCGACCACGCCGGCGGGGTGCCCTGGGCGTTCCTGTTCGCGGGGGCCGCGGTCGCCGTCGGGGCCGGGGTCGCCGCCCTGCCCGCCGGGCCGATCCGCCGTGCGGAGATCCATTCGGTACGCGTCGAGGAGCCCGTTCCCGCCTGATCCGGTCCCGCCCGGCCTGGTCGACCAGATCAGACCGGGCGGGGCCGGACGGCGTGCACCCTCACCTTCCGTACGCCGGCGGCCCTTGACGGGGCCAGGCCGTTCCGGCTGTCGCCCTGCTGCGTCACGCCCGACGTGCAGCCCTCGGCCCGGGACACCCGGCCGGCGAGGAGCCACGCCGTCACCGCCGACGACCCCCGGTTCGGCCGAGGCGGAGGACGCGACGCTCAGCAGGTCACGGCGCAACCCGGAAGCCTTGACGCCAGGTGGGGTGTGCCGGGCGCCAGCCCAGTTCACGCTTGGCCTTCGTGTTGGACGCGCCGCGCAGCTCGGTCATGAGCACGACGCCGGCCTCTCCCGCAGCCAGCCGTCCGACGAAGCGCGGCACGCGCATCGGTTTCTTGGCGCCCAGCAGCGCCGCCAGCTCCGGTAGCCATTCGGCGACCGGGGCGGGATCGTCATCGACGATGTTGTAGACACCACGGCCGCCGTGCGCCACCGCAGCGACCGTGGCCTCGGCCGCGTCGGCGATATGGACGAACGACCACACCCCGCCGCCGTCGCCGACGACCGGGAACTTGCGCTTACGGATCATCTCGAGCTGCTTCGAACCGGGCGCCATGGAGGTGCCGGGGCCGTAGAACGCGCCGTAGCGCAGCACGATCCCTTCGGTCCAGGCGGCGCCGAGCACGGCCTTCTCCAAGTACTCGACCGCTGCGATCATCGAGGCCATCGAGCCGACGGGTGAGCGATCCAGCGGGTCCTGTTCGTTCTTGACCGGCCCGCCGGTGCGCGCGTAGGTGAACGCGCCGTTGCTCTGGGCGACGAACCGCCGCACTCCCGTGGCGCGTGCGGCAGCGAGCAGGTTGTCGGTGCCCTCGATCCGCAGCCGGTCGGTGGCGGCGAAGCTGCGTTCGAAATTGCGAGTGTCGATGTGACCGATGGCGGTCAGCTGGTGAACGATCACCTCCGGGGCGGCCTGGCGCACAGCCACCTCGACCTGGGCGCGATCCAGCGCGTCGGCGATGACCGGTACCGCGCCCAGCCGTTCCGCAGTGACCCTGCCGGACTCGCCGCGGACCATGGCGAACACCTCGTGTCCCGCCTCGACCAGACGTGGCACCAACTCCTTGCCCATCGCTCCGGTCGCCCCTGCCACCAGCACCCTCATCGTCGGCTCCCTTGCTGTCCGGTTCGGTTTCGCCACTTGAACCGGACAGCCCATCGTTTCCTGACAGGGGATGAGGTGACCAGGGTCACATCACGAGCAGGGGCTCCCCGTGGTTGGCTGCCGCCCACTGCTCGGTCGCGCGTACGAGCTTGTCGGGATTCGCCTGGGTACGGCAGGCGCTGATGCCCTCGGCGGTGACCTCCAGGCACATGATGGCGACGACCCGGCCGTCCACGACTGCCACAACGGCGGGCTCGCCGTTGGCGGCCCAGGCGTAGATCTCGGGCGAGCCGCCGACGACGGCGCGCTTGGCTTCGGCGGGCTTGAACATGCTCCACACGAACTTCGCGACCGTGACGGCCCCCTCGAACGCCCTGGTGCGTGCCGGAACCTTCCCCCCGCCGTCGCCGACGGAGACGGCGTCCTTGGTGAGCAGACGGACGAGCTCATCGGTCCGGCCACTGGTGGCGGCCGTGAGGAACTCCTCGACGATCCGTTCGGCTGCGGTCCGGTCGATCTCGCTGCGGGCGCTGCCGTACGCGACATGCTTTCTGGCCCGGTGAAAGAGTTGCTGGCTGGCGGCCTCGGTGATGTCGAGGATCTCGGCGATTTCCCGGTGCGGGTAGTCGAAGGCCTCCCGCAGCACATACACGGCCCGCTCGTTGGGGGACAGCCGCTCCATCAGGATGAGCACCGCGTACGAGACGGATTCGCGCTGCTCGAAGGTATCGGCCGGGCCGAGCATCGGGTCCCCCGCGAGCAGCGGCTCGGGGAGCCACCGACCCACGTAGGTCTCTCGGCGTGCCCGCGCCGAGCTGAGCTGGTTGAGACAGAGGTTGGTGAGGACCTTCGTCAGCCAGGCCTCGGGGACCTCGACGCGGTCGACGTCCGCGGCCTGCCAGCGCAAGAACGTCTCCTGCACGACGTCCTCCGCCTCGTCGGCGGAGCCGAGGAGACGGTACGCGATGGCAGCCAGACGGGGCCTCGATCGCTCGAATCGGTCGATGTCATCCACCGTCAAAGGCATAGACCTGATCATATTTCCGCAACGTCTCCGGCCGATCACGGCACCTCTGGTGGATCGAGGCCACCCGGACGCGGGGGAACATGATCACCAGCGCCGCTGGATGCCGCTACCAATGCCGAGCGGCGCGGAGCCGGCGGGCTGCCTGGCAGGCCGTCGGCGGCCCATCGTGAGCGACCGACTACGACTACCGGTGACGATGTCTGGGCAGGTAACTCGGCGTAGCCCGGCCGAATGGCCGGGCCCTCCGAGGCCCGCTCACCTGTAGTTGGTGAACTGGAGCGCCACGCCGAAGTCCTCGCCCTTGAGCATCGCGATGATGGCCTGAAGATCGTCCTTCTTCTTGCCGGTGACCCGGAGCTGGTCGCCCTGAATCTGCGCCTGGACGCCCTTCGGGCCCTCGTCGCGGATCTTCTTGCTGATCGCCTTGGCCTTCTCCGAGTCGATGCCCTGGATGATCTTGCCGTCGATCTTGAACACCTTGCCCGACGGGCGCGGGTCGCCGGCGTCCAACGACTTCAGCGAGATGTTCCGCTTGACCAGCTTCTCCCGGAAGACCTCCAGCGCGGCCCGAACCCGCTCCTCGGTCTCAGCCTGCAGGGAGATCGCCTCCTCGCCCGACCAGGAGATCTCGGCACCCGTCCCCCGGAAGTCGAACCGAGTCGCAAGCTCCTTCTCCGCCTGGCGGAGAGCGTTGTCGACCTCCTGGCGGTCGACCTTGCTCACGATGTCGAACGACGGGTTCGCTGCCATGCTTCTGCTCCTGCTGTCCGGCGGTCCACTGGCGGTCGCACCGCTGACCAGCGGCACGACCCTCTGACGGTACCCGGTTGCGCCCGTGCCCGGGGGAGCCGCTATCCTTGCTTCCGTCGCCGCGTCCTGACGCGGTGACGCGCCCTGGCGGGTTGCCCGAGCGGCCAATGGGAGCGGACTGTAAATCCGTCGCGAAAGCTACAGAGGTTCGAATCCTCTACCCGCCACCAGGTGCACCAACGGCCCCTGACCAGCAGAAATGCTGATCAGGGGCCGTTGTCGTTGATCTAGCCGAGTCCGGCTGAGTCCAGCCGTCGACGACTGGTCGTGGGCAGATCGTGGGCGGGTTGATCTAGTCCCCTGTACGTCGCGATCCCACAGGGCGGACCGGGTTCGGGTTGTCCCGGGCCGGCGTCGGACGGCGCGTGACGCTTGGGGTCGGCCGAAGGGCGTACGCGGGACGGTGTGGGGCCGCGGTAGGTAGCCCGAGGGCGAGCCAGTCGGGGTTTTGGACTGGCGCGGCAGCCGGAAGCCCACATTTCGACGGTGGTCAGCGACGCCGCTTCCGCACTGCCTGTTGTGAAGGCAGGGTGGCGTCGGGGCGAGCCTGGCAGGCATCGTGAAGCCGTGGATGCTGTTCGAATGCCCTGCTGGGTGGATGGAACCCTTATTGGCCTGGCTGAGGTCATGGGGTCGGTTAGTGGTGGTGAGTCGCTGCACTGGCGGTTGTTCGAGGCGGAGTTCAACGGCGACATCCGGGCGGTGTGGCCGCAGAGCACCACCCTTGCTGTCGAGGGTCGGTCGCGGGAGCCGGGCGGTCTATCGCTCTCCTGGTCGGTGATGGCTGCTCTGGCCGCCAGCGAGGTGCAGATCATCGACGGTGATTTCGTCGGCTTCGACGACGCTGGCCTGCCGCAGCTGCAGCTTCTGATGATCGACAGCGGGCACTGGAGGGTCTGGTCCTTGCGACCTGCCGACTACGCGCATATCCGGCAGACGTTCGCCCGGGTGGAGACAGTGCCTCACGTGCAGCCGGAGCCAGCGATCCACTGATCGTGTTGACTGGCGCGGTGTGGGGGCGGTGTCCCGGCGGCCGTCGGTGGCTCTCCGCCCCGGCGCCGGAGGCTGCCGGGGCGGCTCGCCGCCGGGCGGCGTCTTGACGGCAAGCCCGCGGCTGCCTCCACAGTCCAGCGGAAGCGGGCCACCTTCTACAACATCCTCGGGTACGCCGTCGAGCTGGAGCTGATCGCCTCCAACCCGGTCGACCGGGTGCAGTGGACGGCCCCCGAGGTCGCGCAGTCCATCGACCGGCGCGTGGTGGCGAACCCGGCCCAGGTCGCCGCGCTGCTGGAGGCGGTGAAATCTCTCGGCAAACGGGCCGACAAGGTGACGGCGTTCTTCGGCTGTCTCTACTACGCGGGCATGCGTCCATCCGAGGCAGCAGACCTGCGGCGAGAGGATTGCGACCTGCCCGGCCGGTGCGTCGACTGCGGCGGCGACTTCGACGACCTGGCGGCGGTCAAGCCCTCCGCGTTGTGCGATCACGAGAAGATCGAGTACCGCTGGGGGCGCCTGGTGCTCGCCGGTACCTCGCCGCGCGCCGGGTCGCACTGGACCGACGACTGCGGCTCCCACGAGCGGCGCGGCCTCAAGCATCGGGCACGGCAGGAGACGCGGACCGTGCCGATCCCGCCCCGGCTCGTCGAGCTGTTGTGCGCCCACGTCGAGAATCACGGCGTCGGCCCGGATGGGCGCTTCTTCCGAGGGCTGCACGGCGGGCCGCTCTCCGAGTCGGTCTACGACCGATGGTGGAAGCTCGCCCGGGAGCGGGCCCTGACCGAGGCGCAGGTCTCGTTACCGCTGGTGCGCCGCCCGTACGACCTGCGCCATGCGGCGGCCTCGCTCTGGCTAAATGCCGGTGTCCCGCCGACCGAGGTCGCCCGGCGCCTAAGGCGTGTTTCAGAAGTCGTGGTTGCCGGTGTAGGTCACGGCGTGGCGGTGATCGATAACTGAAGAGGTCTCCGGTAGATGGTTCAGCGACCAAGCTAGAACTTCA
>NZ_JBEXFP010000033.1:0-70154 GCF_040606825.1 Micromonospora sp. NPDC005367
GGCAGGCACGGCGCGAACGGTGCCAGCCGTCCGCCGTGCGCTTGTCGCGGCCGAACGCTGCCAGCGGGACCGACCGGGCGCAGCCGGGGCACTCGCGACCGGCCGGGGCGGTCACCGGAAGCCTCGCAGCGTGCCGGGGCACGCCGAGCCGGTCGAGGCGGTGCCGGTGCGGCTACCGTGCCGGCGGCCGGCGCGGTCGGCGCACTTGCCGCAGCATTAGCGCGGCAGCGGGGCGCCGTCGAGCAGGATGGCCATGACGTGGCGGCGCTGCTCGTCCAGGTCGGCGGCCAGGAAGTCGCGGACGGTGTCGGCGCCGAACTCGGCGACCATGTCCGCCATGGCGGCGCGCACGGCGGCCTGCCGCGCGGACGCGGTCGGCGGCGTGCTGGCGCTCGGCGCGGCGGGCATCGAGCATCGCCGACGCGGCGTAGTACAGGGCGGCCACCGAAAAGGCTGCGGAGGCGGTGGCGTGCCGTCGGTGAGGCCGACGGACCGGGTGCCGGGCTGGCAGCGCTCGCGAAGCTGGACGTCGCACTGCCCCGCCACGCCGCGGTGACGGCGTACCTCCACGAGCGCGACGGTGACCTGGCGGCGGCGGCACCGCTGTACGCCGAGGCGGCCCGCAAGACCCCCAACCTCGCGGAGCGCGACCACCTGACGCGCCAGGCCGCCCGGCTCAACGCTCGCCTTGTTCGCTGACGGGTCGCACGTCGTCGTCCCGCGGTGGGGCCCCGACACCGCCGCTTCCTCATCGGCCAAGGATCCCGCTGGCATCGTTCGCCTCCGCTGATCGCGGGGAAGCGAAACCGGCGGTGCAGAAACGGAGCTGTCCGGGCGTGCCTCGCGGTCCGGCCCAGACAGCTCCGTTTCGTCGAACTGACCAGGGTGTTACGCCATGCTTCGACGACGGTGCAGCAGCATCAGGAAGCCACCGATGATCACCAGCATCGCGCCGGCGGTGAGCGGCGTCCCGATCGCGTTACCGGTCACCGGCAGGATCTGTCCGACGTACCGGAAGTTCACCGGGTTCGACGAGCCGCCCGTGGTGGTCACGACTACTGCCGTGTCACCTGCCCGGCAGGCCGGCGTGCGGAACGTCAACGAACGTCCGTCCGCAGCCACGTTCACCTCATCCGCCGCAATGGTCCGCCCGCAGATCGTCACGGTGGTCTGCCCGGGGACGAAACCGGTTCCGCCCACCGTCACCGTGGTGCCGCCGGTGGTCGGGCCCTGACCCGGGCTGATAGACCCGGCCGTGGGCGCGGCGGCGAGGTAGGTGTAGTTCAGCGGTGGTGCGGATCCTCCGGGGGTGGTCACCACGACTGATGCGGGGCCGACTGCGCCTGCGGGTGTGACTGCGGTCAGTGAGGTGCCGCCGGCGGCGACGACCACGTTGGTGGCGGGTGTTCCGTCGAAGGTGACTGTGGTGTCGCCGGGTACGAAGCCGGTGCCGGTGATCGTCACTGTCTGCCCGCCGGACTGCGGACCCTCATCGGGGCTGATGGTCCCGGCGGTGGGCGGGGCGGTGACATAGGTGAAGCTGTCGGGTGCGGTGGCGTCGGCGCCGGGGATGAGAACGGTCACGTCGACGGTTCCGGGTGTGCCGGGTGGGGTGACGACGGTCAGTGAGGTGCCGCTCGGGTCGACCACGAGGTTCGTCCCGGGTGTGTCACCGAAGTCGACCTCGGTGGCTCCGGTGAGGCCGGTGCCGGTGATGGTCACTGTCGTGCCGCCGGTGCTGGGTCCCTGGTTGGGGACGACGGAGGTGATTGTGGGTGCGATGTAGGTGAATGTGGGTGCGGTGGTTTCTCCGGCGGGGAAGACCAGCTCGACGGTGGCTGGTCCGGCGGTGTTGGGTGGGGTGACGACGGTTGCGGTGGTGCCGTCCGGGTTGAGGGTGAAGTTGGTGCCGGGTACGCCGTCGAAGGTGACGCCGGTGGCTCCGGTGAGGCCGGTGCCGGTGATGGTGACGGTGGTGCCGCCGGAGGTCGGTCCGGTGGTGGGTGTCAGGTCGGTGATGACGGCGTCGGTGCCGTCAGCGAGGTAGGTGTAGTTCAGCGGTGGTGCGGATCCTCCGGGGGTGGTCACCACGACTGATGCGGGGCCGACTGCGCCTGCGGGTGTGACTGCGGTCAGTGAGGTGCCGCCGGCGGCGACGACCACGTTGGTGGCGGGTGTTCCGTCGAAGGTGACTGTGGTGTCGCCGGGTACGAAGCCGGTGCCGGTGATCGTCACGGTTTGCCCGCCGGACTGCGGACCCTCATTGGGACTGATCGACGCGGCGGTGGGCGGCTGGGGCGCGTCCGGACGCTCACACGTCGCCTCCGCCACGATGACCGTGCCGACCGGAATGACCACCGGCTGCCCGAGAACCGAGCCGCTCAGGGTGAGGGAAGCCCGCACGGCAGCCGCCGCCGCACCCGCGGCGGTGGTGGTCTCGACGCGCGTCAACGACGCGTTGAGAGTCGCCCCGAGGAGTCCGGGCACCGTTACCGCCGCGCTGGCGTCCACACTGGGGCCGTTCGCCACCAGCGTCACCGCCTGGCCGAACAACTCGAGACCAACCAGCGTCGTGTCGGCGTTCTGCGCGCCGTCGAACGGGCACGACACGCTCGCCGTCGCCTCTGCCGTGTTTACCACGTCGATGCCGAGCACGTTCAGGCCGAGGTCGCTGACGCGGGACAGCGCGGACGAGACCCCGGGCGAACGCGTGGCGGTCACCTCCTCGACCGTGCCGCTCGCGCTCACCCCCAGCGCGCCGGGCAGGGAGATGGTGAGCAGTGTCGAGGTGTCCGTACCGCCGCCGGGCGGCGCCGTCGCCGACCCGATGACCGCGTCGGCGTCGACCACCGCCAGACCAAGGACTTCCGCTGACAGGTCGACGACCACGCCCCTGGCGTCGGCGCTGCCGGGCTGGGCCAGTGCCGGCGCTCCCACGCCCACACTGGCCACCGCGCCGACCAGCGTCGCCACCGACGCCGTGGTGAATCTTCTCAGGACAGAACCCACCGCTTCCCCCGTTCGAGTCAGTTGACGGCATGTGGCAACAGCCACCCGTCCCCAGGTGGAACGAGAAAGCGGACAAAACGTTATGAAGCGGTCCGTCGTGTCGGGTCGGCTCTGGGTGTCCGAGTGGTGACCGCGCCCGGCGCGGGGCCGGAGCCCTCAGTGTCGGATCGTCACGCGGGCCATGAAGTCACGGATCAGTTCGGCGACCTCGGCGCCGGCGCTCTCCAGCAGGAAGTGGCCGCCGTCGAGCAGACGGATCTCGGCGGCCGGGACGTCGGAGGCGAAGGCGCGTGCGCCGTCCGGGCCGAAGATCGGGTCGTTCCGGCCCCAGACCGCGAGTACCGGCGGGTGGTTCCGGCGCAGGTACTCGTGCAGCGCCGGGTAGAGGGGCGGATTGGTGGCGTAGTCGCGGAAGAGCGCGAGTTGAATCGCGTCGTTGCCGGGTCGGGACAGCAGCGCGAAGTCGTGCTGCCAGGTGTCCGGACTGACCAGCGTCTCGTCCGGTACGCCGGTGAGGTATTGCCATCTGGTCGTCTCGAGCGTCAGCGCGCTTCGAATCGCCGCCTCGGTCTCGGGGGTCTGCGCGTGGTGGTAGTTCCACACGGTCTGCCAGAAGTCGGGGATGAACCCGGCGTCGTAGCCGTTGCCGTTCTGGCTGATGATCGCGGTGATCGAGTCGGGGGCAGCCAGCGCGAGGCGCCAGCCGATCGGGGCGCCGTAGTCCTGGACGTACATCGCGTAGCGCCGCACCTCGAGCTGGTCGAGCAGGCCGGCGGTGAGGTCGGCCAGGGCGTCGAAGGTGTAGTCGAACTCGTCGGCCGGCGGTGCGGCGGAGAGACCGAACCCCAGATGGTCCGGGGCGATCACGCGGTACCGGTCGGCCAGTGCGGGGATCAGGTTGCGGAACATGAAGGAGCTGGTCGGGAAGCCGTGCAGAAGCACGATGGTCGGCCCGTCGGCCGGGCCGGCCTCCCGGTAGAACAGCCGCTGGCCCCGGACGGTGGCGTAGCGGTGGTGAACAGGCAACATTTCTAACCCCCAAAGAGCGCATCAGTGGTTAGACACAAGCACGGATCGTTGTAACCTGTCAAGTGTCCTTTGACGGTTAGGATGGTGTGCGTGCCGAACACTACTGAGGCGGACGAGACCCTGCTGCTCGATCTGCTGAACACCACCCCCGTGGTGGACGGGGTACCGCGCGACGACCTCGCCGACGCCGACGCCGGCCGGGAGTGGCTCACCGCGCACGGGCAGCCGCCCACGGAGGACGAGTGGCGCGCGCTGCTCGACGCGCGCCAAGCGCTGCAGGGCCTCGTCCGAGGCGACGAGACCCCGAGCTCCGTCGCACGGTTCGTCGACGGGGTGCGGTACCGGCCGTCAGTCGTTCAGGACGGGATCGCCTGGACGCTCGACCTGCCTCGCGGGCGGTCGGCGGCCGCACGGGCGGTGCTCGCCTGGGATGCGCTACGGGTGTCGAGCCCCGGCCGGCTGCGCCCCTGTGCCAATCCGGAGTGCCGGCGGTTCCTCGTCGACCACAGCAAGTCCAACAGCGCCCGCTGGTGCTCGATGGCGGTCTGCGGCAACCGGATGAAGGCTCGGCGGCACTACGAGCGCAGCCATCAGCCCCGGGGTGGTGCCCGGTAGCGAAATCCGGGGCCGGATCCACCGGGTCTCCGGGGCGGCGACCATGGCCGGTAGAAGCCGAGTGCGATGACCGCGGCCGCGATCCAGGGCAGTCCTGCCCTGCACACCGGCAAGGCGGCCGATCTCGGCGATGCCCGTCGGCCGCGTTGCCGGAGATCGCGGAGTACGAGCAGTCCGGCGTTGACGGGGCACGCGGCCGATCGGCAACGGTGCCGGTTGCTCAGCCTCTGTGATGGTCGAGTTTGGCGCGGAGCGTACCCGCGAACTCCTCGGCCATGGCGAGTTGGCGCCGCAGGGCGGTGACTCGGGTGGCCGCGGTGTCATGAAACATGCCGAGCCGGTCGAGCAGCTCGCCGCGATCGGCGCCGCCGGCGGTGGCGAGGGCGTCGAGGACGGTGAGAAGATCCCGCATCTCTTCGAGAGTGAAGCCGAGAGGTTTCATGCGCTTGACCACGGTGAGACGGTCGAGGTCGGCTTCGTCGTAGAGCCGGAAGCCGCCCTCGCTACGCGCGGAGGGGACGATGAGGCCGGCTTCCTCGTAGTGGCGAATGGTCCGGATGCTCAGCCCCACCCGCTCGGCGGCTTCCCCGATCTGCACGAGCCGGCCGGGCGCCGAGCCGGGCCCGTGCTCCGGCCCGGCCCCGCCGCCGGCCATCAGTGGTCGACTCCGAATTGCCCCGCCAAGGTGTTGTGGATGCGGGCACTGGGCTTGTTCAGTCCGGTGATCTCGACGGTCTTGCCACGGGCGGCGTACTTCGTGGTGATCGCGTCCAGCGCGGCCACGGAGGAGGCGTCCCAGACGTGGGCCTGGGCCATGTCGATCACGACGTTGTCGGGGTCGTCGGCGTAGTCGAACTGGCCGACGAGGTCGTTGCTGGAGGCGAAGAAGAGCTCACCGTGCACGGAGTAGATCCGGCTGCTGCCCTCCGGGTCGAGAACGCTGGTCACCTCGACCACACGGGCGACGTGGCGTGCGAAGACCACCGTGGCGGTGAGCACGCCGACGAGTACCCCGACGGCAAGGTTGCGGGTGGCCAGCGTGACCGCCACGGTGGCCAGCATGACGACGGTCTCGCCGACCGGCATCCTCTTCAGGGTCCTGGGCGCGATGGAGTGCCAGTCGAAGGTCGACACCGAAACAATGATCATCACGGCGACCAGGGCCGCCATCGGGATGGCCGCCACCACGTCACCGAGCGCGACGACCAAGACCAGGAGGAACACGCCGGCCAGGAAGGTCGACAACCGGGTACGGGCGCCGGAGGCCTTCACGTTGATCATCGTTTGTCCGATCATCGCGCAGCCGCCCATCCCGCCGAAGAACCCGGTGACGATGTTGGCCACGCCCTGTCCCCAGGACTCACGGGTCTTGTTGGAGTGGGTGTCGGTGATGTCGTCGACGAGTTTGGCGGTCATCAGCGACTCCATCAGCCCGACCAGCGCGATCCCGAGGGCGTAGGGGGCGATCAGGGTGAGGGTGTCGAGGGTCCAGGGCACGTGCGGTACGGCGAGAGTGGGCAGGCTGTCCGGCAGGGCACCCTCGTCTCCGACGGACGGTACGGCCACGCCGGCGACCGCCGTGACGACGGTCAGCACGATGATCGCGACCAGTGGTGCGGGGACGGCGCGGGTGAGTCGAGGCAGCCCCACGATGATCGCCAGCGCGACCGCGACGAGTGGGTACACCAGCCAGGGCACACCGATCAGGTGCGGGATCTGCGCGGTGAGGATCAGGATCGCGAGGGCGTTGACGAAGCCCACCATGACGCTGCGGGGGATGAACCGCATCAGCTTCGCCACGCCGAGCACGGCGAGGAGGATCTGGATCGCGCCGCCGAGGATCACCGCCGCAACGAGGTAGTCCAGGCCGTACTCCTTGGCCAGCGGCGCGACGACGAGGGCGACCGCGCCGGTGGCCGCGGAGATCATCGCCGGTCGGCCACCGCAGATCGCGATGGTGACCGCCATCGTGAACGAGGCGAACAGGCCGACGCGGGGGTCGACCCCGGCGAGGATCGAGAAGGAGATCGCCTCGGGGATCAGGGCGAGAGCGACGACCAGCCCGGCGAGGACCTCGGTGCGGAACACCTTCGGCGACAGCCAGGACGGGCGGGACAGGCGCGGCCGGGCGACCGCGGACAACGCAGGGGACATTGAGCCATTTCCACTCGGGCGTGCCCGGTCGGGCACACGGCAGCCACCCCGGGGACCGGGGTGGACGACTTGAGAACGATCAGCGGCGGCCGTACCAGATCCTGGGCCGCACCGCCCAGACACGGCATGGTCGTCAGGGGGACCGGCTGGTCAGCCCCGACGACCTCAGCAGACCCTACCCTTCCGTAAGAGGAGAGTCGGGAGCGCGTGGTGATCATCACCGAGAGCTGGAATGCGCTGGCGGCTGTCGAATCGCAGGATCGGCGCGGCTCGTCGGGCGGAGCACGTCACGAGTGGCTCGGCTCCCGTATGCTGGTCAACCTTGGATTGGTGGGAAACTCCGAGACCCGGACCCCCGATCGACGATTGTCGGCAAATGGCTGGGGTGGGGCGGCCCGCCCGGCGAAGAATGGCGGGGCCGGGGTGGTCGAGAGTCAGCCGAAACGCAAGCAGCGGCGACCTGTCCGGACACGGGCACCGCAAGTCGATCTCACTGACTCCGAGGTGCTCAGGCACGGGCTGGACTTCTTCTCGGACCTGGGATACGCGGGTGGGTCGGTGCGCGAGTTCGCCAAGCGCCTCGGCGTCAACCACAACTTCATCAACGATCGCTTCGGTTCCAAGCACAACTTCTGGCAAGCGGTGGTCGACTATGCCTTGGAAGACCTGCGGGCACCACTCGCCGTCGCCTTCGAGGTCGATGCGGACGACGCCGAGAAACTCGAGATGGTCGTCAGGACGTTCTACTCCGTCGCCGCGAACGTGCCTCAGATGAACCGGATCCTGGCTGCGGAGTGCGTGCTCAACTCAGAGCGCGTGGACTATATCTACAGCAAGTACACGGCTTCCCTGCTGGAGCGGGTCGAGCCGATCGCCGAGCGTCTGATGGAGTCGGGGCGGATGCCGAGAATCCCGATCGACGTCCTGTTCACCGCGCTCAGCGGCCCCGCGCTGGCCCTGACCCAGAGCGAGATCGCCCGCCGTCTCGGTCGCGCACCACAGCCGTCCGCCGCCGAGTGGGAGCAGCTGACCGACTGCCTGACGGAACTGGTCCTGCGGGGGCTGCTCCCGGTGAAGTCGGGTGCGGATTCAATCACCGGATGACCGAAGGTGTTGACATGCGGCCGGGCCGTATCGCGGGATCGGTCAGGACGCGGCCGAGGCCTGCCGGATCGCGGCTGCCTCCTGCTCGCTCGCGGCCACCGGCGGGTGTCCGGCATGCGCCGGCGGGCGGTTTCCGGCGCGGAGTACACCGCGACGTCCCCGATCAGCCCGGCGGCCAGCAGCAGGAAAGCAGGGGCGATGAGGCTGTGCGTGGTGTCGACCAGCGCCGCGGCGATCAGCGGCGTCGTGCCGCCGAACAATGAGGTGGAGATGTTGTACGTGATGGACAACGCTCCGGCCCGTACCCGGGTGGGGAACAGCGTCGGTGGGGTGCCCGGCTCGGTGTTGTCGAAGCAGAGGTATATGAGGCCGATGAGCAGCGTGCCCAGGAACACGGCGACCAGCGTGCGCTGCTGGATGATCAGGAAAGCCGGCACGGAGAGGACGACGAGCAGGACGCAGCCGGTCATCATGACGGGTCGGCGCCCGATGTGGTAGGCCGATGAGCCCGAGCGGGCCGGCGACGAGGAACGGGATACGCCAGCCCCAGGAGCCGAGGTCGGCGCTGGACAGCACCGTGGTCAGCAGGGTCACCAGCGATGCGCCGAGTACGAAACCGGTCAGCGTGCCGAACTCGAGCCAGCTGGCCACGAAGCCGCGCCGGCGGTCGGGGGAGTGCTCGGTGACGAAGGTCATCGCCGAGCCGTACTCACCGCCGGTGGAGAAGGCCTGGACGAGCCGGGCGGCCAGGAGCAGCACCGGGGCCCTCCACGGTTCGACGATCGGCGTCGTCGGCGGCATCCTCACCGAACCGTCCCCCGGAGAGATCGGATACGCCGCCGCCAAGCACGGAGTGGTAGGTGTCATGCACACCCTCGCGAACGCGGTCGCGGCCGACAGCATCCGGGTCAACGTCGTACACGCCACCGGCGTCAACACGCCGATGGTCGTCAACGAGGCGATGGGCCGGCACTTCCAGGACCACCCTGAGATCGCGAAGATCGTGGTGAACCCGCTACCGGTTCCCGGCGGAATGCTGGAGCCGGCGGACGTCACCAACACGGTCCTGCACCTCGTCTCCGACGCGGGGCGCTACATCACCGGGCAGTCGGTCGTGGTCGACGCCGGCTACACCACCTACCGCTGACGCCGACGTCGGGCCCCGTCGGCTTGCCGACCGTCCGACGAGGCCCCGGCGAGGCTCCACCACGATGTCCACGTTCAGGGTGCCGTAGGCCCCTCGTCCGCGAGCCCGATGATCGTCTTGCCGGGTGTACGGCGGTAAATCGCCAGGCCGGCGTGAGGCTTTTGTCGATCATGCGACGGGCAGTCCATTTCGAACTCGACGGATCGGACCGTGCAGTGGCTTGGGGCTGCTGCCGACCGTCAGACCGGTGATGATCACGTCGATCCAGACACCAACCCGTTTCAGTCCGGCCGGGCCACCGCGTGCAGGACGGGCATCGGGCGGGCCTGACCTCCTCGACGGTCGGCACCCGGGAACCGTTCTCGACCTTGCTCTCGCTCCGGTCGATCACCGTGAAGTCCAGGACCTCGCATCAGAAGGCCGCGAGCCTCTCCGGATCGTGGCAGTAAGGTCGCAGGGGACGAGCCGTGCGCCGGCATCGGCGAGGTCTGTGCCCGGTCGCTACCGGGACCCGTCGTCCACTGTCTACGTGTGTTCGTCAGCCGCCCGTCCGCCGGCTGATGCGGGTCTGAGCGGCGAGGCTGATGAGCGTGAGAAGGACTGTCAGCGCGGTGTAGCAGACGACCGCCGGCACCTCACCGAGTGGGCCGGTGAGCTGCCCCTCGACGACGATGGGCAGCCCGAAGGCGACGTAGGAGACGACGTAGATCCCGCCGACGACTCCCGCGCGCTGGTGCGCCGCCGCGAGCGGGAAGACGAGGCGTAGCGCAGCGGTGAAGGAAGCGCCGAAGCCGACACCGGCGACGGCCTGCCCGATGATCATCACGGCCAGGCTTCCGGCGAACACGCCACCGATGATGCCGAGGGCCCCGATGAGGGACGCGTAGATCCCGATGGTCATCGCCCGCCGCGGGTCGATGCGGGCGAAGGTCAGCCCGACGACGGCCGCCACCGCCGGCGCGATGAACCCGGCCACACCATTGAGTACGCCGCTGTCCAGGTGGAAAACGCTGCGGACCATGCTCGGGGCCAGCCCGCCGGAGAGACCTGCGAGCATCCAGACCGCGGCGACCACCGGCGCTGCGGCGGCGAACTCCGTCCGGGCGGCGGGCGGGATCGCGACGCGCGGAACCATCGAGCGGAGCGCGCCCGAGGTGCGGGGCATCGTCTCCGGAGACAGGGCGATGACGACCGCCCCGAGAACCGTGAGGGCAATGAGTACGACGAAGACGACGGTGTTCGCCGTGGACGTGAACTGGATGGCGAGACCGGCCAGCAGCGAGCCGGCACCCAGGCCGCCGGTCAGGCTGACGCTGCCGAGGATCGTGCCCAGTCTCTTCCTGTTCGACGGGGCGAGTTCGACGAGCGCCGCGGTGAAGGCGGCCGTCGCCGCGCCGCTGGCGACACCTTGCACAATGCGCCCGACGATCACCCAGCCCACATCGGGGGCGACGAGGAACAGGACGTTCGACGCGAGCTGGATCACCAACGCGCCGATCAGCACCGGACGCCGTCCGACATGGTCGGACAGCGACCCCAGCGTCAGGACGGCGGCGAGGAAGCCGATCGCGTAGACCGCGAACGCCAGCGTGAGCAGTGACGGCGCGAAGTTCCAATGCTGGCGGTAGAGCACCAGCAGGGGCGTCAGCACACCCGCCCCGAGATACAGGCTGGTGAACGCGAGCGCCGCGCCCGGCAACGCCAGTCCGGCGGGGAGAGTACGCCGCCGGTGGGTTACGGGCGCGTCGATGGTTCCCGGAATCGAGGACATGACAGCTCCCTGGAACGGCCGCGCGTGGCGATGCGCGAGCCGGAAGAGTTGGTGAACGTGGGAAGGGAATCCGCGGCCGGGTCGGACCGTCGTCGGCCGGGAACTGGTCCATGGTCGAGTTCGGTGCGCGGCCGGCGGCCGGATGGTGATCGTTAGTCGGTGATGACGACCACGCCCGACGGCGCATCCAGCAGCTCCACCGTTCGCTCGGCAGCCCGGTCGATCTGTACTCGGGGCTCGGCGGGGATCTGCTGTTCGTTGTAGGTGCCGGGCCCGTAGAACTGCCCGTAGCTCAGCACCACACCACCCTCGGCGAGAACGGCGCGCTCCAGCTCGGCGACGGCCCGGGCATCGGGTCCGTCCGGCAACTGCCAGGCGACGGTCTGGGCCAGGATCTTCGGCGATCCGCTCTGGCGTGCCGCCTCGATCAGGTTCTGGTTGCCCTCGGTCCGGATGCGTGCGTTCAGCTCCGTATGGTCGCCGATCTTCTCCACCTCATCGGGCAGATCGGTGAGCTCGTTCAGGATGACGTCCGGTTCGAATTCGCGAACCGCCTTGATCAGGGCGTCCCGGTCGAAGACGTCACACAGGATCGGCTCGGCGCCGAGCCGCGCCAGCAGCTCCGTTTTGTCGGACGACCGTGTCATGCCACCGACCACGTGCCCCGCCTGAACCAGCCGGGGGATCAGCCGCCGCCCGATAACACCGGACGCGCCGGCGAGGAAAATCCGCATCATCTCTCCCAAACAATCGTGGTTTCCTAGGTCGAGCCACGTGCGCCACCCGGCCGCATCGGAAATCCGACCGGTTTCATCCGGACTATCTTCCTTGCGAGTGTTGTCTGGCTATGGGTGCCTGCTTCGTGGTCACGGCCGCAAAGCTACGCGCCAGGCGGCACCACGATCTGGTCCAGTTCCATGGCGAGTCCATGGGCCAATTTGGCGTCGATCCGACTATCTCCGAGACGTGTGCGGCCTGGTGGGGGCGGTCGATCGCGACCCGTTCACCGCCGCGACTCACCGGGGTCGGACGTGCTCCGCCGCCCAGCGCCGACCGGCCGAGCGCGCGGGCGGTAGAGGGCCGATGAGCAGCTCGGCGGCGGGTTCCTTGCCCGGGTCAGACGGCACTGAGCAACGCGTCGAGCGGCCGCGGCGGGCGATCCCGGGCGACGGCCGCCTCGATCTCCTCGGTACCCAGGGCGTCGATCAGCTCGTCCTCCAGGTCCTTGACGCAGACGTAGAACCCGAGGCGCTCCATGTCGCCGCGCGTACGGGGCGAGCCGACCTGGGTGGCCTCCAGCCCGCGCCGGAACACCAGCTCCTCACGCACGTCGCAGAGACCGGCCCGTCTGACTCGGGGCCCAGCGGGGCCAACCTGGTCAGGAAGTGGCCGATCGCATGCGCCCCGCCGATCGGCACGATCACGACCCGCTCCGCATCGAAGTCCCGGCCTCGGCCGACGGCGGCCGTCTCCAGCGCGAGCCCGGCGACACGGGGCGACGCTCTGACCGTAGGGCCTACGGCATGACGCTGCAGAGCGCGTCCAGTGCGCCCGCCCACGCGCTGTCCGAGGGGGCCGCGTAGTTGACCACCAGCCCGTCCGGCTCGGCCGACCGCCAGTCCGGGTCGGCCAGTTCGTGACGGAAGTCGGCCATCGGGGCCACCGCCAGGCCCCGATGGGCCGCCGCCTGGACTACCGAAGCCTCGGTGCCCGGCGGGAGTTCGAGGACCGCCTGCAGGCCGGCCGCCATCCCGGTCACGCGGACGCCGGGCGCCCGCTGGGCCAGCGCCGCGACCAGCTCATCCCGGCGACGCCGGTAGCGCACGCGCATCGAGCGCACCTGACGGTCGTACGCGCCGGAGGCGATGAACTCGGCGAGCGTCAGCTGCTCCACCGCGCTCGACATGTAGTCGATCTCCCCCTTGGTGGCCACGATCTCCGGGACCAGCTCCTTCGGCAGCACCATCCACCCGAGCCGCAGCGCGGGCGCCAGCGACTTGCTCGCCGTGCCGAAGTACACCACCCGCTCCGGGTCCAGGCCCTGCAGCGCGCCCACCGGCTGGCGGTCGTATCTGAACTCCCCGTCGTAGTCGTCCTCCAGGATCAGCCCGCCGGTGGCGCGGGCCCAGTCCACCGCCGCCGTGCGTCGCTGCGGGGTCAACGCGACCCCCGTCGGGTACTGGTGCGCCGGGGTCAACAGCGCCGCGCGGACCCCACTCAATCCCGCCAAATCGTCGGTGCGCGCGCCGTGCTCGTCCACGTAGAGGGGTGGGATCCGCAGGCCGGCGCTGGTCAGCAGGTCGCGATAGACATCGAGGCCGTACGACTCGACAGCCAGCGCGGGGACCCGCCGCGCCCGAAGCACCTGCGCCATCAGCGTCAGACCGTGGTGGAAACCGGCACAGATCACGATCCGATCCGGCGTGGCGTACACCCCGCGAGCCCGCGCCAGATAGTCCGCCAGGGCGGTACGCAGCTCCACCCGGCCGTGGGCGTCGCCGTAGCCGAAGGCATCGTTCGGGGCCGTCGTCAGCGCCCGGCGAGCCGCTTTGAGCCACTCCGTGCGGGGAAACTCTGCGAGGGTCGGCGTACCCGGCAGCAGGCCGTATGTAGGACGGCGCTGGGCGGGCCGGGCGCGAGCGATGGGGGGCGCCGCGCCGCGTGGTTCGGCCCGCTTGGCCACTCGCGTTCCGGAGCCCTGTCGGGCCGTGAGCCAGCCCTCGGCGACGAGTTCGGCGTAGGTGTCGGCGACGGTGTTGCGGGCGATGCCGAGATCGGCCGCGAGTGAGCGGGACGACGGCAGCCGGGTGCCGGGCACCAGACGTCCGGTGCGGATGGCCTCCCGCAGGGCGTCGATGAGCCCGGCGCGCAGCCCGGGGCCGGTCAGCTCCAGATGCAGGTCGGCGCCGGAGACCGACGGTGGGACGGCGGAACTGGACCAGGAATCTGTCACGGAGGTGGACCGTATCGCAGTGCCACCGGCGACGTAGCGCTGCCGGCATGACGATCAACGACGGCACGGAGCGAATTCTGCGCTCCGACGCTTAGCACACCCTCGGGGCGTGGCGAGGGTGACCGCCGGTACCTTCCGCGCCCTGCACCGAACCCGCGCATGTGGCGACCCGCTCGTTCGGCCCGGACCGTGGGACGCGGCCAGCGCCCGGGTCTTCGCCGAGGCCGGCTACCCCGCGTTGGCCGCCCCGAGCGCCGGGATCGCCGCCTCGCTCGGGTACGAGGACCGCTCGACCCCCTCAATGCGCGCGTCGACACCTTCCTGCTCGGGACGGACGACCCGGCCGACGCTGTGACACGGGCGCGGCTGTACGCGGACGTCGACGCTTACGTCACACGGGCTGCGCCCGCTCGGCTGTCACAAATCGGTGAACGAGTCGGTCCTAGCTGGCGGACCGGCAGTGCGGCTCGGCCCGAGCCGTCCCGCCGGCAGGACCCTGTCTCACAGTGTCGACCTCCCGCCTGGGCGACGAGAGGTCGGAACCGTCGGAAGGCGCTCACCATGACTGACAAGATCGGGCGAAAGCAGCCGAGCGCGCTCGACCAGATCCCGGACCGCGACCCCGAGGAGACCGCCGAGTGGGCCGCCTCACTCGACGCCGTCACCGCGGCGGCCGGGACGCACCGAGCCACGTACCTCCTGCGCCGGACGCTCGAACACGCCGAGCGCTCCGGCCTCGAGCTGCCGACGTTGCTGGAGACCGACTACATCAACACCATCCCGACCGCCGCCGAGCCGGAGTTTCCCGGCGACGAGGAGATGGAGGGGCGCATCATCGCCTGGAACCGCTGGAACGCCGCCGCGATGGTGAGTCGCGGCAGCCGCTACGGCCTGGGCGGCCACATCTCCACCTTCGCCTCCGCCGCCTGGCTCTACGAAACGGGCTTCCAGCACTTCTTCCGCGGCAAGGAGGCCGACGGCTCCGGCGACCAGCTCTACATCCAAGGCCACGCCTCCCCGGGCATCTACGCCCGCGCGTTCCTGGACGGGCGGCTCAGCGAGGGTCACCTCGACCGGTTCCGGCAGGAGGCGGGCGGCGACGGCCTCCCCTCGTACCCGCATCCGCGCCGGCTGCCGTGGCTCTGGGAGTTCCCGACCGTGTCGATGGGCCTGGCCCCCCTCTCGGCGATCTACCAGGCCCGGTTCAACCGCTACCTGCAGCACCGTGGCATCAAGGACACCTCCGCCTCACGGGTGTGGGCGTTCCTCGGCGACGGCGAGATGGACGAGCCTGAGTCGGCCGCCGCGCTCGCCCTCGCCGGCCGTGAGGGCCTGGACAACCTGACCTTCGTCATCAACTGCAATCTCCAGCGGCTCGACGGACCGGTGCGCTCCAACCTCAAGATCGTTCAGGAGTTGGAGGCCCAGTTCCGGGCTGCGGGCTGGAACGTCATCAAGTCGCTCTGGGGTTCAGCCTGGGACGACCTGTTCACCCTCGACACCACGGGCGCGCTCGTCCGCCGGCTCCGCGAAGTTCCCGACGGGCAGTTCCAGACCTACGCGGCCCGGGACGTCAGCTACATCCGCGACCACTTTTTCGGCACCGACCCCGCCCTCGCAGAGATGGCGAAGGCGCTGACCGACGCGAAGATCGACGAGTGCTTCCACACCTCGCGGGCGGGCCACGAACCGCGCAAGGTGTACGCCGCCTACCGGGCCGCGGTCGAGCACCGCGGTGCGCCAACCGTGATCCTCGCTCAAACGATCAAGGGTCACACGCTCGGGCCGGGGTTCCACTCGCGCAACGCCAACCACCAGATGAAAAAGCTGACCGGCGCGGAGTTCCGCGCGCTGCGTGACCTCCTCGAACTTCCCATCCCCGACAGCAGGCTGGACGGTGACCTGATGCCGTACGCCCACCCCGGGGCCGACTCGCCAGAGGTCCGGTACCTGTACGAGCGCCGGGCCGCGCTGGGCGGGCCCGCCCCGGCCCGCAAGGTCCACCCGGTGGTGCTGCCCGAGCCGCCCGCCAAGCCCTTCGAAGCGTTGGCCAACGGATCCGGTGACTTCACCGCCGCCGCAACGTCCTACGCCACGCACGGCGAGCCGATGATCCCCTTCTACATCTTCTACGCCATGTTCGGTTGGCAACGGACGGCCGACCAGATCTGGGCGCTCGCCGACCAACTCGGCCGCGGGTTCCTCATCGGCGCGACCGCCGGCCGCACGACCATGACCGGTGAGGGTCTGCAGCACGCGGACGGCCATTCCCACCTGATCGCCTCCACCAACCCCGCGGCCATCGCCTACGATCCCGCCTTCGCGTACGAGATCGCGGTGATCGTCCGCGACGGCCTGCGCCGGATGTACGGGCCGGACGCGGAGAACGTCTTCTACTACCTCACCGTCTACAACGAGCCGAACATCCAGCCGCCCATGCCGTCGCGCCCGGCCGTCGAGGAGGGCATCCTCAAGGGCCTCTACCGGTTCCGGGAAGCCAACGCGCAGGACCTGCCGGCCGACGCGCCGCGCCTGCAACTGCTCGCCTCCGGCACAGCCGTTCATTGGGCCCTGGAGGCCCAACGGCTCCTCGCCGGCGACTGGGGCGTGGCGGCCGACGTATGGTCCGCCACCTCCTGGAGTGAGCTGCGCCGCGACGCCCTGGACTGTGACGCGGCGCAGCTCAAGGGCGAGGAACGGATCTCGTACGTCACTCGGGTGCTGGACGGTGCTCCGGGCCCGGTACTCGCCGTCAGCGACTGGATGCGCGCGGTCCCGGACCAGATCAGCCAGTGGGTGCCACAGGACTGGCACTCGATCGGCACGGACGGCTTCGGCCTCTCCGACACCCGCGAGGCCGTCCGCCGCCACTTCGGAGTCGACCCGCAGTCGATCGTGGTCTCGGCCCTCGCCGCCCTGGCCCGGCGCGGCGAGATCAAGACCGAGACCGTGCAGCGGGCCCGCGAGCGGTACCGCATCGCGTAGGGCCACGAACCTGGCGCGGCGCTCGTTCGGGGAGTGCCTCGAACCCCCTTGGCCCTGCCGTTCAGCCCCCAGCTGAGCGGCAGGGCCGCCGCACCCGAGCGGAGGCAGTGGCCCGCGAAGCTGCGCGGGTGGCGAATCCGGGCTTGGCCGGGTGTAGCTGTTCCTGCGGCGGCGGCCGGGTACCCGACCTGGCAGAACCCGTCCCGGCGGTGGCCGCGAGCGCCGTCCTAGTCGGCGACGTGAATGACGATCTTGCCGCGACGCTTGGCCGTCTCGAGTGCCTCGTAACCTGCGCGGGTCTCGGCGAGGGGCAGCACGCGGTCCACCACCGGCCTCAACCGGCCGCCATCGACGAGTTCGGCGATGGAACGCAACGCCTTCTGCTCGGGCTCGACGACGAAGAACACCCCGCGGGCGCCGTGCTGGGCTGCTTCCTGCTGGTCGGGAGGCGCGGCGATGCCGACCAGGATGCCGCCCGGCTTCAGGACCGACCAGGATCGCGACAGCGTCGACCCGCCGACAAGGTCGACGACGACATCCACATCCCGGACGTGATCCTCGAAGCGGTCATGCGCATAGTCGACGACCTGCTCGGCGCCGAGGCCCTTGACGAATTCCAGGTCGGCAGCCGAGGCTGTGGCGCTCACCCGAGCGCCGAGAGCGGCCGCGATCTGCACCACGAAGTTCCCCACCCCGCCGGCGCCGCCCTGCACCAGCACGTGCTGGCCGGCCTGCAGGGCGGCGTGGTCCACCAGCGCCTGCCAGGCGGTCAGCGCGGCCAGTGGCAGCGCTGCGGTCTGGTCGTGGTCGACCGTGGTGGGTTTGGCCGCCACGACGGCCGCGGGCAAGGTGACGTACTCGGCGGCCGCGCCGTCCCGGGTGAAGGGAATCAACCCGTAGACGGCGTCCCCTTCGGCGGGGCTCTCCACCCCGGCACCGCACGCCGCGACGACTCCGGAGAACTCGTGCGACGGGATGATCGGAGTGCGTTCCGGTCCTGACCCGTCGTCGTTGTGCGTCCAGGTCGCCCCCCAGGTGAGTTCGTGGGGGGTGATGGAAGCCGCCTTCACGGCCACCAGCACCTCACCGGGCCCCGGCTCGGGTCGTGGCGCCTGTTCGTACACGAGCTGCTCCGGGCCGCCCCTGCTGTGAGCTCTCACGGCGTACATATTGTCCATCCGTCGACGTCTCCTTCGCGGCCGTATCCAGCTCGACTCGTCTGCCACCCAAACAGGGCTGGACCCGGCTGAGTCCCGCATTCCTGGGTCTTTAAACAGCAGTCTGCCGAACTTCCGCCTTCCGCTGCCAAGGATGTGGATCACCCCGACGAGCAGGCCGGGCGTAGGTCATCGGGGCCGCCGGCACCGGTCTCGGAATCGTGACCAGCGGCGTTGCCACCGCTCGGCACGAGTCGAACGGCTAAACCACGCCGGTCAGGTAGTCCCTACGCCGCTGCGGCTCGAACTTCTCGATCGCATAGCGCAGCATGACCCGCGGCATGGCCCGATACCGTCCGGCCAGGAACTCCTCTTCCGCCGCTCTGTCCCGGTTGCCCACCTCGCGCAGCATCCAGCCCACCGCCTTGTGGACGAGGTCGTGCGGATCGCGTAGGAGTTTCTCACTCAGGCGGAGGGTCCAACGGAAGTCACCGGCCTTGATGAAGGCGAAAGTCGCCATGACGGCGATGCGCCGGTCCCACACCAGTTCTGAGCCGGCCAACCGATCCAGGACGCTCCGGTCCTTGTCGATCAGCCACGGACCGACGATGTACGGCGCGGACGAGTCCACCAGGTCCCAGTTGTTGATGTGCCGGGTGTTGGTGAGAACGGTGCGGAAGACCTCCCCCCGCTCCACCTCGTCGCCCTTGGCGAACTTGCGCACCAGGATGAACAGCGCCGTCAGCCGCTCCTCGTGCACGCCGCTGGTCAGCAACTCCGCCGTCTCGGTCAGCGGGAGCTCACGCCAGTACCGGGCAGCCACCCCGCGCTGCTCGGGCACGGAGACCCCGATAGCGGTGTCGCCCTCGCCGTACCCGCCGGGGACCATCTGCAGGAACCGGCTCGACCCCTTCGCGCGCTCCGGGTCGGCGAGGCCGGCGAGTTCGCGACGGACGTCGGCGGTGGTGGCCATGATTGTGCAACCTACCGCGACCACCGATCGCCTGACGCGCTGCGCCCGATGAGAATCGCCGAGTTCGGCGGGGTTCGTACCGCCTACTCGTTGCGGCGAGTAGGCAGTGCGAAAACCTCTATTCGCCGCGGCGAGGGGTGTCAGGCGGGCCGCAGGCAGAAGGGGTGTCCGGCGGGGCTGGCGTAGACGCGGCCGCCCTGGTGCGTGGCGAGATCGGCGTCGTCGACGGGTCGTAGCCGGCGCGCGCCGGATCTGATTGCGGCGCTGTCGGCTGATGTGAGGTCGTCGGTGGTGATGTCGACGTGCATCTGTTGGCTGCCGTCCTGTGGCCACGCCGGCGGGACGTGTCCGGGCGCTCGCTGGATCACGATCGCGGGGAACCCGTCGGCGCGCAGGAAGTGGTGGCTCTCGGTTCTCGTGCTCGATCCGCCGAGCAGGCGGTGCCAGAAGGTGCTTTCGGCGTCCAGGTCGGCTGCGTCGACGAACTCTGCGCCGCCCCCGCGGAACTCCTCGCCCAGCACGCTCCGGAGGAGGCGCTGCGCCGCTTCCTGCTGCTCCTCGTCGACCATGCCGCTATCGGCAAAGGCATGGCCGAGGCGTTGGGGAGCATCATGCTGACGGACTCCCCGATCTTCGACGACGCTCGCACGCGGATGGCGGGATCACTCGATCAGTTGCTCGCCGCGGGAGTGGCGGCGGCCACCGTCCGCGGCGACGTCACCGGGCGCACGCTGCTACGCGCGATGGGCGGCATCTGCGAGATGCGGGCCACGGACGGCTGGCAGGAAGAGGCGCGGCAGATCACGGCGATCCTCTTCGACGGCCTGCGCCGCGTCGCACCGTAGGCACAGTGGGGTCACCCACCTCCGCCTCGCCGGACCGCCGCCCCGGGCCTCTCGGCCCGCTCGGCGAGCCCTGTGGGACCGGGCCCAGGTGGGAGCGCCGGTCCGGCGACGGCCGGGGTCAGCGGGCGAAGAGGCCGGTGCCGGTGAAGGCGTACGCAGCGAACCGGGTACCGATGCGCTGGTGCGCCTCCGGGCTCGGGTGCAGGCCGTCGGGCAACGGAAGTTCGACCGCATCAGCTGGGCCGTACAGGGAGGTGCCGTCGAGGTAGTGCAGGTTCCTGTCGGCCGCGCGGCGGTCCGCCAGCGAACGCAGCTCGCGCCGGATGACCTGGAGCGTCAGGCGCCCCAGCGCGACGTCCCCGGGTGCTCCGGTCGCGACGAAACGCACCTGGTCGGTGCCGATCGAGGCGGGGTCGATCGCGCCCGGGCCGGGCGTGTCCTCGTGGACACCGCAGAACAGGGGTGAGATCAGCACCAGCGGGACCTCCGGGTGGCCGTCGCGGATCGTGTCGAGGAAGCCGTGGACGGCCGGGACGAAGGCCCGTAGCCGCATCGCGTCGAGGTTCACGACGTTGATGCCGAGCTTGACGCTGATGTAGTCGGCCGGAGCGTCACGGATCACGCGGGCCAGGAACGGATCGACGAACGCGCTACCGCCCAGGCCGAGGTTGCGCAGCTCGACGCCGGCATGACGGGCGGCGACGGCCGGCCAGATCTCGCTGGGGGCCAGCGCGTTCGAACCGTGACTGATCGAGCTGCCGTGATGCACCCACAGCGGCATCCTGGCATCGTCCGGCTCGATCGGGGCGTCGGCCCGCAGCTCGATCAGCTCGATGGTCTCGTTGTGCGGCAGCCAGACCTCGATCCGGTGGCGGCCCGCGGGCAGATCGGAGACCCTGGTCGTGTGCGCCTCGCCGACGTGCAGAGCGGTCCGGCCGCTGGTCAGGTCGACCTCGATCCGATCGCCGCCGTCGAGCACGTCGCGGACGACGAGCTCACCATCGGCGTAGACGTCGATGCGCCCACGTGATCGCTCGGCGCCCGTGTAAGCGATCCAGGTCGGGTGAGTCACCAGTTCGAACGCACTCGCCGTCGTCCGGAACACGATGCGTACGCCGGAGGGCTGGCTCTCCATCGAGAGCAACTGGCCGTCCGGGAACTGCTCGCGTACCCAGGCGGGCAGCCGGTGCGGCCGGATGCCGCGCGGGGTGACCTCGACCTCGGCGGCGCCGCGGACGAGTTCGGGAAGAATCTGCATCAGGATTTCCCATCGGTCGGCCAGGAGCGGAAGACGGTGTCGAGCGCATCCAGCGCGCGTCGCCACGAGACGTCGGTCGTGGGCTCGCGATGGCCGAAGCTGCCGCTCGCCTCGAGCGCCAGGAAACCGTTGATGGTGGCGCCGAGCAGCCGGGTGGCGTGCACGAGCTCGGTCTCGGGAAACTGGTAGCCGCGGAGCATCGCCAGAGTCAGCGCGACCAGGTGGCCGGCCGCTTCCGAGTTGACGGTCGAGGGCGCGGCCGGGCGTTGCAGAGCGGCCCAGCGGCCGGGGAACTGGCGGGCGTAGTCACGGTGCGCGTCGGCGAGAGCGATGAGCGCGTCTCGGCCCGAGCGGCCGCCGATGGCTATCGCGACCCGGTCGGCGAGCTCGCCGAGTGCCAGCTCGTGCACGCCGTCGAGCAGCGAGGAGCGGTCGCGGACATGCGAGTAGAGACTCGCGGTCTGCACCCCGAAGCGGCGGGCCAGCGCCGACAGGGTGATCGCGTCGAACCCTTCCCGGTCCGCGAGGTCCGCCGCCGCCGCGATGACGACCGCTGAGGTCAGGTTCGCTCGTGCCATGCCCCCACCCTACTCCCTGTAGGAGAAAACCTATAGCCAGGTGGTTGGGGAGACATCCCGGCGCGGGCCGACCCTGGAGTACGGATACCCGTCTGGCCGACAACGGCAATGCCTGCCGGTGGCAGGTGGGGCCCGAGCCGGCCGTCGGCGGGGCAAACCCCGGGCTTGACGAGCGCCGCCGCGGGTAAGCGCCACGCGTGGCTGTGATCAGTGACTACGCGCTTCTCGGCGACAGTCACGGCGCGGCGTTGGTTTCCTCGGACGGGTCCGTTGACTGGTGGTGTCCGCCGCGGTTCGACGCGCCGAGTGTCTTCGCGCGTCTGCTCGGCCCCACCGGCGGCTTCTGGTCGATCCGACCGCGCGGGCGATACACGACCTCCCGTCACTATCTCGACGGGACGATGGTGCTGCGCACGGAGTTCCACACCGACAGCGGCGTGCTGTGGTTGACCGACGCCCTCAGCCTCGGCGCCGGGGAACGTGGCCACCAGATCGGCTACACGTCCCCGCACGTCCTGTTGCGGCAGGTCGAGGTCGTCGACGGCGCGGTGGACGTGGCGGTCGAGGTCGCGGCCCGGCCGGAGTACGGACTGGTGAATCCCACGGTCGCCGCAAAGCCGGTGGGGATCGAGATATCCGGGGCCGCCGACCGCTTGATCCTGACCGCTGATCGCGATCTCGCCGTCGACGGTTCGCTGGTGACCGGGCGGTTCACCCTGTCAGCGGGGGACAGCGCCGTGTTCGCCCTGCACCACCGCCGGGCCGCTGACCCGCCGACCGTGCCGCTCGACGCGCGTGCCGCACTGCGGGACACCGTTGCCGGCTGGCAGTCCTGGGACCACATCCACCACGACTACCGCGGGCCCTACCAGGAACAGGTCCGGCGCAGCGCCCTGGTCCTTCAGGCGTTGACCTACCAGCCGACCGGTGCGGTGGTCGCGGCGGCCACCACCTCGCTGCCGGAGATGGTCGGCGGCGCGGCGAACTGGGACTACCGGTTCGGCTGGCTGCGCGACGGCAGCAGCACCCTCAGGGCGTTGTGGGTCGCCGCCTGCCCCGACGAGGCGCACCGCTTCTTCGACTGGATGGCCGCCTCCGTCGGATCGTCGGACGAGGGGGACCATGTGCCGATCATGTTCGGCGTGGGTGGCGAGCGGGACCTCACCGAACACACCCTGGAGCACCTCGAGGGCTACCAGGGCAGCCGACCGGTGCGGGTCGGCAACAACGCCTGGCAGCAGAAGCAACTCGACGTGCTCGGCGAGATCCTGGAGTGCACCTGGGTCCTGCGGCACGAACTCGCGGACCCCTCGCCCGCCGCCGTGGGCCTGCTGCGCTCGCTGGCCGACCGGGCCGCCGCGACGTGGCGGGAGCCCGACGCCAGCACCTGGGAGGGACGCGAGGGCGAGCGGCACTACCTGACGTCGAAGCTGCTCTGCTGGGTGGCCCTGGATCGGGCCGTCAAGCTCGCACCGGCCCTGAACGCCGAGGCGCAGGTCCCACGGTGGTCGCGGGCCATGGAGCAGTGCCGCGAGGCGATCCTCGCCGACGGCTGGAGCACCTCGCGTCACGCGTTCACCGGCGCGTTCGGATCCGACCATCTCGATGCCGGGGTGCTCGTCATGCCGATCATCGGGTTCCTTCCGGGTGACGACGAGCGGGTCGTAGCCACCGTGGACACCATCAGACGGGAACTGGGACGCGGCGACCTCGTGCAGCGCTGGACCGGGGCGGGGGAGGAAGGCGCCTTCATCATCTGCTCGTACTGGCTGGCCCAGGCGTTGGCCATGGCCGGGCAGATCGACGCGGCCAAGCAGATCTTCGAGAGTGTCACCGCCCGGGCGAACGACCTCGGCCTGCTGTCCGAGGAGATCGACCGAGGCGACGGCAGCCTGACCGGCAACTTTCCCCAGGCGCTGTCCCACATCGGCCTGATCAACGCCGCCTGGGTCATCGGCCAGGCCGAGTCCGGCACGAAACCGTTGAGCGGACCTGTCGCGCCACCTAGACGGTGACGAGGCCGCCGCCGGGCAGCCGCGTGATCGGTGTGGCGACAACGGTCGTCGCACCGCAGGGATGCCCGGTAGGCCCGGCCGGTCCCGCTCGCTTACGGCTGCCGCGAGCGGGTACGGCTGCGGCGATGCGGCAGCCGCCGAGGGGAGCGTACTGATGGCCGGACGACTGGCGGGCAGGACCGCACTGATAACCGGCTCCGACTCGGGCATCGGACAGGCCACGGCGATCGAGTTCGGCCGGGAGGGCGCGGACGTGGTGGTGCACTACCTGCACGACCACGCTGGTGCGAACCACACGAAGGCCGAGATCGAGAAGACCGGGCGGCGGGCCGTCGTGGTGCAGGGCGACATCAGCGTCGAGCACCAGGTGGAGGCGATGTTCCACGAGGCGCTCGCGGAGTTCGACCGGCTGGACATTCTGATGAACGACGCCGGCGTGGACGCCTCGGGCATCCCGGACGCCGACCTGGACACCGCGACCTGGGACCGGGCCATCCGCGTCCTCGGACATCGAGTAGTGCGGATGCCGGCGCTTCGGATCGGCGGACCCGAAGCGCCGATCCGAGTCCGCCACACCAGCCCGCCGACCTGCTCGTACCCGTGCCGAACTTCGCCGCCGCCACCTTGCCGGCCAGCAGGATCCGCTCGGCGGCCAGCCCGACCAGCGAGGTCAGCTCTTCCGTTTCGCAGCTCTCGCCCGAGATGCCGGCAGGACAGGGCCCAAGCCCGACGTGCGGTGCCTCGTACGCCTGGTCGTCGGCGGTCCCGAGTATCAGCACGCCGCGCCTCTCGGCGCAGTCCCGCCGGAGCCCGACGGTCTCGCGGATCGCGGCCATCCCGCTGTGGATCATGGTGTCTGCTCTCTTCTCCGCCCGCAACGGACAAGGGCGGCGGTCCGCTCGCTGAGGTCGAGCGGACCGCCGCCATCGTTCTCCGGCTCAGGACGTGGTGTTGCGGGGGCCCGTCCAAGCGCCGGGGGTCACCGTGCGGCCTGCTCGATGACCCTGGTCACGGCGTCGGGGCGGCTGAGCAGGACCGCGTGCGAGGCGTCCACCTCCGTGGTGCGGGCGTTGGCACGGGCGGTCATGAACCGCTGAAGATCCGGGTTGATGGCGTGGTCCTGGCGCGTGACGAGGGCCCACGACGGGATGGTGCGGAAGCCCTCCACTGCGCTGGCGTCGGTGACAGCGTCGGTGTTGGCCGGACGTTGAGTGGCGGCGAGGTCGGCGGCGGTGGTCTTGTCCACGTCGCCGGCGAACACGTCGCGGAACTTGGCCGGATCGATGACGACCTCCGTGCCGCCGGGAACCGGGGTCGAGATCAGCGGCAGCGCCGGGGTGGACTTCGCGGCGAGCTCGCCGATGGTCTCGCCCTTGGCCGGAATGAAGCCGGCGATGTAGACCAGCGACTTCACGTCAGGAACGGCAGTGGCGGCGTTGGTGATGATCGCGCCGCCGTAGGAGTGGCCGACAAGGACCTTCGGGCCGTCGATCGTGTCGAGGTAACTCGTGACGTACGCGGTGTCGCTGGTCAGGCCCTGCAACGGGTTGGCGATGGCCCGCACCGGATAGCCGTCATGGCGAAGCCGATGCATGACCGGGGCCCAGCTCGAAGAATCGGCCCAGGCGCCGTGGATGAGCACGACGGTCGGCTTCGGCGACCTGCCCGGCTTGCCGGCGTTCATGGCCATCGCCGGGACGGCCGCCGCACCGAGCAGAGCGAGCGCGGCGGTGCTGACGACGGCCGCACGACGGGAGAAACGCAAACGCATGGAAGATCTGTCCCTTCACGACAGTGGTACGGGAGTTGGCGGCGGCACGACCGGGAAGGCCCGGCCCGTACCGTCGGGAAGCCGGGCGGTGATCCGCACGGCGCAGGTCAACGGCCGTACGTTTCGAGCAGGCGTAGCCACACCTCGCTGACGGTCGGGTACGACGGCACCGCGTGCCACAAGCGATCCAGCGGCACCTCGCCGACGACGGCGATCGTCGCGGCGTGCAGCAGTTCCGCGACGTCCGGACCGACGAGCGTGAAACCGACGATCACGCGCCGGTCCTCGTCGACCACCATCCGGGCGTGCCCCTGATAGCCGTCGGCGTGCAGGGTGGCTCCCGCGACGGCGCCCAGGTCGTAGTCCACGACTCGGATCCGCAACCCGGCCGCCTCGGCGGCCGCCGCGGTCAGCCCCACCGACGCGACCTCCGGATCGGTGAAGACCACCTGCGGCACGGCACGCTCATCGGCGGTGGCCACGTGCCGGCCCCACCGGCCGTCGTCGAGCTTCTCGCCCTTTGCCCGGGCCACGATCACGTCACCGACAGCGCGCGCCTGATACTTGCCCTGATGGGTCAGCAGCACCCGCCGGTTGACGTCACCGGCCGCGTACAGCCACCCGTCGCCGACCGGCGCCCCGTCGTCGTCGAGGACCCGCAGCGTGTCGTCGACCGTGAGCCACGCACCGGGCGTCAAGCCGATCCGGTCGAGGCCGAGGTCGTGCGTGTTCGGCGTACGACCGACGGCGACCAGGAGTTCGTCGGCCTCGACCTGCTCCCCGTCGGCGAGCGTGACGTGCACGGTGCCGTCCGCTGCGCGGCTCACCGACACGGCCTCGGCGCCGAGGCGTACCGACACCCCGGCGTCCCGCAACGACTGCGTGACCCGGTCACCGGCGAACGGCTCCGCCCGCGGCAGCACACCGTCACGGGCCAGCACCGTCACCACCGATCCGAGATTCGCGTACGCGGTCGCCATCTCCGTCGCCACCACGCCACCACCGATGATGGCGAGTCGCCCGGGAACCTCGCTCGCGGCGGCCGCCTCCCGGCTGGTCCACGGTGCCGCCTCGCGCAGCCCGGTGACGTCCGGGACCAGCGCGCTGCTTCCGGTCGTCACGACCACCGCGTGGCGGGCGGTGAGCGAGGTCGAGGCGCCGTCGGCATCGGTCACCTCGACGACCCGGTCGGAGCTGATCCGTCCCTGGCCGCGGTACAGTGCGATCCCGGCAGCGTCGAGCCAGGACACCTGCCCGTCGTCCGACCAGTGCGAGACGAAGGCGTCGCGACGGCCCAGCACGGCGGACGCGTCCAGGTCGCCCGTCACCGCCTCCCGCGCGCCCGGCACCTGCCGTGCCGCCCGGAGCGCGGTCGCGCTGCGCAGCAGCGCCTTCGTCGGCATGCAGGCCCAGTACGAGCACTCACCACCGACGAGTTCCCGCTCGATGACGGCGGCGGTCAAGCCGCCCTGCACGACCCGGTCGGCGACGTTCTCCCCGACCGGTCCCGCGCCGATCACGACCACGTCATAGGTGGTGTTACCCATCTCAGTTGGCCTTCGCGGCCCGGCCGAGGCGGATGGCCGAGAGGAGGAAGAAGATGGCGCCGGGGATGGCGTAGCCGATCGCGTTGGTCAGCGCCGGGTTGTCCGCGGAGGCGGCCGCGAGGAACGACCCGCCGGCGAGTACGGAGATGCCACCGCTGATGATCATCGGCCACTGGCCGCCCATCTTGCGACGGGTAGCACCCACGACCAGCTGAATCAGCCCGGCCACGATCGCCCAGGCACCCCAAACCTGCAGCATCGCTGGGATGCCGAAGGTGCCGGCGACGGCCAGGCCGATCGCGGCGAGCAGGCTGACGGCGATGTTCGCGTACAGCAGGGCCGGCGATCCGGTGGCTCGGGATGCGCGGGCGTCGACGATGGCGGCGGCGACGTCGAACAGCGGGTAGATCACGAAGAGCGTGACGGCGAGAGGGTTGAGGTCTTTGGCGACCGCAAACGTCACGCCGGCCCAGACGATGGCGAACGCGAAGCGGACGAAGTACAGCCGCCGCAGGGCGGAGGCCGTCGTCGAGATGCCAGGGGCGGCAACGGTGGTCATGGTCATCCTTTCGGTGGTTCCTGAGGGGGACCGCCACCAGCACGGGTACGGCCGAAACACCACCCAGTAGAACGAACGTTCTGTCTAATCGAACGTAGCGAGCGCGCGCCGCCCTGTCAAGACCGAACGTTCTACCCACCTGTCTGTGATCGGCTGGGTGCCGCCGAACGTCACGCTCTCGCGTGTCGCCGGCGAGCTGGTGCGTCCAGGGCGTGATCGTGGTCGGGCGGGGTGGGTGTGCCGGCGGTCGGAAGGTAGTGACCGAACGTTCTGTTCGCTACCATGGGAGCATGGTGCGTAGCGAGACTGGAGCCCGGCCGTCCGAGGCGCGAGAGCGACTCCTCGCCACGGCGACCAGGATCTTCTACGGAGAGGGCATCCACTCGGTCGGCGTCGACCGGATCATCGCCGAGGCGAAAGTGACCCGGGCCACGTTCTACCGTCACTTCCCGGGTAAAGAGGACCTCGTCGTCGCTTATCTGCAGGCGGCCGATCAAGCCATCCGCGACCACGTCGCAACGGCCTCCGCCGCCGGCCTACCGGCGCCCGACGCGCTCCGGGCCATCGCGGAGTCGATCGCCCGTGACATCCAGTCCACCGGCTTTCGCGGCTGCGCCTTCCTGAACGCCGTCGCGGAGTATCCCGACCCCGACCACCCCGTGCACCAGGCCGTCCTCGCTCATCGACAGTGGTTCCTCGACACGATCAACACCCTGCTGGCGGACATCCAGGAGAGCGAGGCCGAGCCCGCCGCGCGGCACTTCGTCATGCTCCGCGACGGCGCCATGGCGGCCGGTTGCCTCTTCGACCCGGTGCTGATCTCCGAGACCTTCCTGCGCGGCGTCGAGGGACTCATCCGAACCCACGCCGCGCGCCAGCCGTCCTGAGTCGGGTACCGGACCGGTTTCCATGCCACGAGCAGGTCGAAGAGAGCTCGCGATCGCCGTCCGGAAGGCGGTCGACCGTTCGTCGATCAGTCGCAGCAGGACGGGGAACTCCAGGCCGGACGGCTGGTTTCGGGGCCGCCGCGCCGCGGCCGTTAGCTGCTCTGCTCAGCAGGTCTCGGACGTCACCCCTGGTGCTGAAGGTTGGCGAGTAGGCCGCTGACTCGACTCCGGATATCGTCGCGGACCTGGCGGACGATGTCGATCGGTTGTCCGGCGGGGTCGGTGAGTTTCCAGTCCTCATAGCGTTTGCCGGGGAAGATGGGGCAGCTGTCGCCGCAGCCCATCGTGATGATGACGTCGCTGGCTTCGGCCGTGTCCCAGGTGAGCCGTACCGGGGTCTGGTCGGTGATGTCGATGCCGACCTCGCGCATGGCCTCGACGGCCACCGGGTTGATCTGTTCAGCCGGTTCGCTGCCGGCCGAGCGGACCTCGATGGTGTCGCCGGCAAGGCGGCGTAGCCAGCCGGCGGCCATCTGGGAGCGACCGGCGTTGTGGACGCAGACGAACAGGACTCTGGGCTTGTCGCTCATCGCGCTTCGGTCTCCTGGGCGAGGTGGGGCATGACAACGGAGTCAGCCGCGCTCCCGGCGTGGGGGTACCAGGCGGCGAGCGCGGCGACGGCGACCAGGCCGCCGACGAGTTGGGCGAGCACGAAGCCGGGCACCGAGGTGGGGGCGATGCCGGCGAACGTGTCGGTGACGGCGCGGCCGATGGTGACTGCGGGATTGGCGAACGAGGTGGACGACGTGAACCAGTAGGCGGCACCTATGTAGGCGCCCACCGCGGCAGGCGCTGTGGCGGTCCGGCCGCTACGGGCGAGGGCGAAGACCAGGACGACCAGGCCGGCGGTGGCGACGACCTCGGCGAGCCACAGGTTTCCGCCCGCGCGGTCGGTCTGCGACCACGCGACGGCCGGCAGGTCGAACATGAGATTCGCCAGTATTGATCCGGTGATCGCGCCGGCCACCTGTGCGGTGGTGTAGGCGGCGAAGTCCGAGCCGGTCAGTCCGGTGCCGGTACGGCGGCCGAGCCACCAGTCGACGGCGGACACGACCGGGTTGAAGTGTGCCCCGGACACCGGCCCGAGCATGAGAATCAGCGCGCCCAGTGCGAGGGCGGTGGCGATCGCGTTCTCCAGTAGTTGGAGCCCGACGTCGTCGGGGGAGAGCCGAGTGGCGGTGATCCCGGACCCCACGACGGCGGCGACCAGCAGCGCGGTTCCGACGAATTCGGCTGACGCGCGTCGGGCGAGGGTGAGGTTCACGCGTCGGCGGCGGCGGTCGTGGCGGGCAGGTCGAGCAGCGCGCCGAGCTGGCGAAACGCTTCCGGCCTGACGCGGTACCACACCCACGTGCCACGACGCTCGGAGTCGACGAGGCCGGCTTCACGCAGCACTTTGAGGTGGTGGGAGATGGTCGGCCCGGACAGGTCGAACGCCGGGGTCAGATCGCACACGCACATCTCCGGCGCCGAGGCGATCATCGACATCAACCGCAGCCGGACCGGGTCGCCGAGGGCCTTGAACATCGGCGCGACCACCGCCGCCTGCTCGGCGTCGATCGGGCGGACCGCCAGCGGGGCGCAGCAGGCCACCGCCTGAAGATCCACGACCGGCAGACTCTGTTTCGACATTTCTCTAGCTTGACAGACGTCAAAACAGGCTGCAACAGTGGGGACTGATTCGAAAACCATCTAGACAGGGGCCAGGTGATGATCAAGCTCTTTCGCCGTCGTCATGCCAGCCATCTCCGCGGCTTGACGCTGTGTGAGTCGTGCGGCCAGGTGTGCACCGCCGCCTGCCGCGCCGGCGCCCACTACGAGCGCAGCCGCACCGCCGTACTGCGCGAGTTCTACGTCCGTTGATCCCTGGTTAGCAGGAGGAACTCATGTCCCGTGTCCAGCTCGCCCTGCGCGTATCCGACCTCGAAAGCTCGGTCACCTTCTACTCGAAGCTGTTCGGTGTCGAGCCGGCCAAGCGCCGCCCCGGCTACGCCAACTTCGCCGTCGAGAACCCACCCCTGAAGCTCGTACTCATCGAGGGTGAGGCCGACCGGCCAACCGTCATGGACCACCTGGGCGTCGAGGTCTTCAGCACCGACGACGTCAACGCCGCCACCAAGCGTCTCGCCGACTCCGGTCTGATCACCCTGGAGGAGAACGACACCGAGTGCTGCTACGCCCTTCAGGACAAGGTCTGGGTACGCGGCCCCGGCGACGAGCCCTGGGAGGTCTACACCGTCAAGGCGGACGCCGGCACCCTCACCAAGGCGACCGAGGGTGAATGCCGCTGCGGTGAACCGGGCGGCGCCGAGGCGGAGCAGGAGCCGGCGGCCAGCGGAGCCGTATCCCGCTGCTGCTGAACGGCGCGTGTGCGCGCCTGGCGGGAGGTATCCGTCAGGCGCGCACACGGTTACCCGCCGTTGCGGCGATGCGGGCCGGGACCGGCCGGCGACGGGCGATCGAACATATGTACGATGACCGGGTGGCGAAGGAGCTGGTGGCACGCTGGTGGAACGGGGTGTGGGGACGACTCACCCGGCGTGACGTCTGGCTCGCCCGCGAGGTCCGTTGGCACGTCGTGGCCAGGGCCGGCGACTCCGAGACCGGCAAGGTGCTCCGCTGGGAGTTCGACACCGAGGACGATGCCCGTTCGATGGTGCAACGTCTCGTCCGGGCCGACAGCGGGCAGTGGCGCGAGCAGACCGGCGACGCGGCCACGCAGCCACCGGGCTGAGGCCGACGCGGCAACCGAGGCCATGTCGATGACCTCCGCGACACGCTGATCTTGCGACCGGTGAGTGACACTTGGGGAGTGACGTCTCCGCGCGATCCCGTCGACCTTTCGAAGCTGTCGACCGCGGAGCTGCTTGCGGGTGCGCTAAGCGAGGTGTCGGTGGCGGATCCTGACGAGCCGGTGCCCCACCTGGTCGCTCTGCATGCGCGGCCGACCCGAGAGGTGTTCGACGTCGCCGTACGACTCGTGGCTCGCGACAATCCGGCCGAGCGGGAACTCGGAGTGCGGATCCTGCGGGAGCTCGGCGACCACGACGTCGCCGGTCGTAGGCCCTTCAGCCGTGAGGGCATACCGCTGCTGATCGAACGGCTGGACCGCGAGGCTGATCCGCGTGTCTTGGGCTGGGTGATCTCCGCCCTCGGGTACAACCGCGCCAGGGAGGCCCTGGGGGATGTTCTGCGCTTTGTCGACCACCCGCACTGGCGGGTTCGGTTCCACGTCGCTACGGCGCTGCCGTCGCTGGTGGATGAGGAACGGATAGAGCCCCACGCGGCGAAGGCGTTGCAGCTGCTGTGCCGGGATGACGAGGCCGACACCCGCTACTACGCCCTGGTTGCGCTCATCGAGGAAGCCTCGGGCGTCGAGCCAGAGCTGATCACCCAGACCCTGACCGATCTCCTGAACGACCCCGACGAGCAGATCCGCGAACTCGTGGCAGCCCAGCTCAGCGACGGCTCACCGAAACACGGACCCCGCGAGAGCCCATGACTCACACTCCGGGCTGCACGGATGGAGCCACGGCAGGCAGGGCCATCGCGACTACCCGACCGGCACCGCCTGCGAACTGAACATCAAGGGACAGGCCGAACCCGCGAGCACTACGGCGCGGTACGGCGCCCATTGGGACTTGTCGGCTAGGGCACTCGTCCCGTCCGGGTTTGTCATGGTCGACACCGGGCAGGCCAGCAGAGCTGCAGACATTCGTGGTGCTCGCCGCGAAGGTCGGTGGGGATGGGCTCTCGGCCGAGGAGTCGCGAGGATGGGAAAAGAGCCATGCGATCAAGGTGGGGCCGGTACCTGCTGACTACCAGTGCCGCAGCGATGACCGTGGTGCCGTGGCTGGCCGACTGGAACCGGCGGCACACCTTCGGGCCGGGTTACGGCCCGCATGCTCGGTGGCACGGCACGGCGGAGGTGATCGGGGCAAGCTGCTCCGGTCTCGTGATGCTGTGGCTGCTCGTTCGCGGGGTGCGGGAGGACCGGCGGCTGGCGACGGGTGCGGCGGCCATGCTGCCGCTGCTGCGCTACGGCGCGTTCAACCTGACCCTGGCCGTGCCCGGAACGTCCCCGTACGAGGAGGGCGGCCCGCCACTTCGGCTGCTCGGGCTACCGGCCTCGCTGCTCACGCAGGACGCCCTGATAGCGCTCGCGCTCGCCGGCTACTGGCTGGAGCAGCGCGAAGCGCGGTGATGAAAACGGCTTGCGGCGTCGGATCCGGGCAGCGCCGAGCGCACAGGGTCACGATCAGATGATGAAGTGGGCCCAGTAGGCCAACCAGATTACGAAGAGCGCGACCTGGAGCAGAGCGAGGGCGACGCTCAGCCAGACGTCGACGCTGACGTGCCGGGCCGAGCGGGCCAGTACCAGCGCGACCGGGAACGCGGCGAGGAGGTAGCGCAGCAGGCTCTTGTACACCGGCGGCCCCATCGACAGCGGCACGATCACGATGATCAGCCCGTAGACGAGGTACGGCAGGCCGATCGAGCGGGCGCCCGCGATCAGCACGGCCAGGGCCGCCACCGCCAGGAGCACCCGCAGCGCGTCGGGCGGTGAGCTCAGGCCGTGCCAGACGACCCAGAGCGGGTTCTGCACCGAAATTCCCCAGCCTTCCTCCTGGGCGCGCTTGTAGGCGAACCAGTCCCCGCCCTGCCAGCGGCAGAACGCCATGAAGGTGACCCACCCAGCGGGCACCAACAGCAGCGGCCAGCCGGCGCGTACGTACCCCCGCAGCGCCGGTGGGGTCAGCCGGTAACCATGCTGGCGCAGCAGGACCAGCGCGAGCGGGACCACGACGAGGAACCCGACCGAGCGGCTCATGGCCAGGAAGTAGCCCACTACGCCGGCCACCAGCAGGCGACGCCGCTCGACGTAGTAAAAGGCGGCCAGCGCGAGGCAGAGGAAGAGTGATTCGGTCAGCGCCGCCTGGAACAGGAATGCCGCGGGCAGGAGCACCAGGTAGCGGACGAACCGGCGGGCACCCGCCTCGCCGCCGATGAGCCGCTCCGCCAACCGGTACGCGTAGTAGAGCATCAGCAGGAACGCCACGTTCGCTATCAGGAGCAACGCCAGCGGGGTGTTTCCGCCCAGCAGCGGGGCCAGCGACCGAGCCAGGAACGGGTAGAGCAACGGAAAACCGAAGTCTCTCCACGGCTCGGTGAGCGGCAGCCGGGCCAGGTGGTCGTAGATGAACGAGTCCCAGGCGAACCACAGCGACAACCAGCGGTGCCCGGAGATGTCCCGCTGCTGCTCACGCATGAGCATCTCGTCCGGCGGCGGCGCCCACGGTATTGCGTCGAAGACGTTCAGTGCGAGCACCCCGATCAGGGTGAGCACAACCTTCGTACCGATGAAGACGGCGACCAGGAAGGGCCACGGGGCCGGCACACGGTCCACCATCCGGGCCGCGCCGCCGATCAGGTGACGCGGGGTTCCCGCCAGCCGGGCGCGCCGCGGCGGCGCGCCGCGCCCGGCGACGTCGCCCTGCCCGCTGCCGATCATGTCTCTCCTGGCTCCGGCCCCTCGGCCTGCTGCCACATCCCCACTTCCCGGCGGTTGACACGTCGCGGTCAGGCGGGTGGCGAGATCGGGGTGACATCGCCCGGAGACCGGGTAAGCGGGCGCTCCGTAACGGCCGGGAGCAGGGGAGCAGCGGGGATGGGTGAAGAGCACCGTACGGTGGTGATCGGTGCGGGCCCGGCGGGGTTGACCGCGGCGTACGAGCTGCTCGCCCGGGGTGTCCCGGTACGGGTGTTCGAGGCCGACGAGGTCGTCGGCGGGATCAGCCGCACCGTCGAGCGCGACGGCTGGCGGTTCGACATCGGCGGGCACCGGTTCTTCACCAAGGTGCCCCGGGTCGAGGAGTTTTGGCACGAGATCCTGCCTGAGGAGGACTTCCTGCTCCGCCCCAGGATGAGCCGGATCTACTACCGGGGTTCCCTCTTCGACTACCCACTGAGTGCGGCGAACGCGCTTCGGAACCTCGGCATCCGAGAAGCAGCGCTCTGCATGGGCTCGTACGCCCGGGCTCGGCTGCGCCCGCCGAAGGACCAGTCGCACTTCGAGGGCTGGGTGTCGGCCCGGTTCGGTTGGCGGCTCTACTCGATGTTCTTCAAGACCTACACGGAGAAGGTGTGGGGCATGCCGGCCCACCGGTTGCAGGCCGACTGGGCGGCTCAGCGCATCAAGAACCTGTCGCTGGCCAAGGCGGTGCGCAACGCGCTGCTGCCCCGACGCAACCGCAAGGACGTCACCAGCCTGATCGAGGAGTTCCAGTACCCGAAGTTCGGGCCGGGGATGATGTGGGAGCGCTGCGCCGAGGAGGTGCAGCGGCGGGGTGGCCAGATCGACACCGGCACCTGGGTGACCGCCGTGCACCGTGACCCGGCGCGGCGCCGAGCGGTCGCCGTCACCGTGAACGGCGCGGGCCAGCGGTCATATCCGGTTGGGCACGTCGTCTCGTCCATGCCGATCTCGGAACTCGTCGCCGCCCTGCGCCCCGCCGCCCCACCGGAGGTGCTGGCCGCCGCAGCCGACCTGCGCTATCGGGACTTCCTGACCATCGCGCTCGTGGTGCCCGCGGAATTCTCGTTTCCCGACAACTGGATTTACGTGCACGACCCGGCGGTCAAGGTGGGCCGGATCCAGAACTTCGGTTCCTGGTCGCCGCACCTGGTCAAGGACGGCCGCACCTGCCTGGGGTTGGAGTACTTCGTCTTCGAGGACGACGAGACATGGCGTACACCGGACGCCGACCTGATCGCTACCGGAACTCGCGAACTGGAACGGCTCGGGCTCGTACGGCCCGGCGTCGTCGAGGCTGGGTATGTGGTGCGGATGCCCAAGGCGTACCCCGTCTACGACGAGCGCTACCAGCACAACGTCGCCGTGATCCGGGATTGGCTGGCGCGCGAGGTGCCCAACGTGCACCCCGTCGGACGCAACGGCATGCACCGCTACAACAACCAGGACCATTCGATGCTGACGGCCATGCTGACCGCCGAGAACATCGCCTGCGGCACCACGCACGACGTCTGGTCGGTCAACGTCGAGCAGGACTACCACGAGGTTGCGGGCGGCGACGGCGACGGCCGCCGGGGGACCGGACGGAGCGCGCCGATAGTTCCGGCCCGGCCGCAAACGCTTCCCGCATCCACCCGTGCCGTTGATTGGGGAGCGAGGGCTCGAACCCGAGCCGCAGCCGCTCACGGCGAGCCGCCCGCAGCCGTGCCGCGAGCCCAGGTCCGCCCCGGCTGACGCGTACCCGGCGGCAGCACGCCGAGCACGGCGCCTTCATGTGGCGCACCGCCTCGTCGGTCGTACGCAAATAGGTTCGGTAGTGCTGGGACGCGATCAGCTGCGACTACCGCTGGCTCTCGAGCGACGAAGGGGCCATCTCCGTCAAGGAGACCGCCGGCGGTGCAGCCGGGCGCACCGTGACTATTCGTGGTGAGGGAACGCTCGCGGGTCGCGCTGCCGACCGGGCGGGTAGAAGCGTCGGTGGACCGCAGGGACGAACAGCAGGATCAGAACGATGATCGCCGAGCCCACGAGCAGAGGCGGCCCCAGCGCGTCACCGATGAGGACCCAGGTCGGCACCGAGGTATGCCGAGGCGTGAGGGTGTTCGGGTCGTCCGGGTTGCCGGCGAAGGAACCTTGACCCTTGATGAACGCCAGACCGCAGCAAAGCGCAAACGGGGCGGTCAGGACACAGGTCGTCGTATGTGCCCACGTCCTGCCGCGTACGAGCCCCACCATCGCCAGGAGCAGCCCGGCCACGGCCAGGCCGGACAGGATCGAGGCAAGTTGGTCGATGACTTCGAGGCCGAGGTCGGCAAGACCGTTTCGGTTTGCCGCCTCCTCTGGAGGCAGGTAGTAGACCACGTTCCAATGCGTGAGGTCGTAGATGATCGTCGCGGCGTTGAGCGCCAGGCCGAGCACCAGCAGGCCAACCGCGACCACCGGCGCGAGCACGGGCCACCGCAATACCGACGTCACGGCAGGCCCCGCCAGTAACAGACTCTCCCGAAGATCATTCGACGGACCATACACAGATCCCACCGGTCGGCCGCCGGCCCAAGCGCAGCCGCCCAGACACTCGGTCGCGTCACAGCGGTAGCGGCTCGCTGATCTGCAATTTCGCGTCGAGCGCCACGACAAGACGATCAGCGTGCTCCGGCGCGATCTCCTCGGTCCAGTCACGCCTTGCTCTGAGGAAGCCGACCAGGTCGTACTGCGCCGATCGCAGGAGATCGGGCAGGGCCGGCCGGTCGATATCGACATAGGCCCTGTCCGACGGAGGTGTCGCCTCGTCTTCGCCGTCGGTCCAGATACGGACCACCTTGCCGCGATACTCCACCTCGGGAGCAGGGGAGTGGCCCAGATAGATTGAGAGTCCGTACCGCCATCCCGACCTCGGCGGGTTCCATCGCGTCGTGTAGTCGCAGCCACTCTGTGTCGCATGCTGCGATAGGCCAGAGGTTGATCGGCACAACGCCCGCGCCAACTCGAGCTACCACCGGTTCCAGGGTCAGCGACGCGCCACGATAGCGGCGATGCGAGCACGGCTGGGTGATCTTTTTGCAGAGCTGACGACCGCTGAGCATGCCTCGCACGGTTCAAACAACCCCGATCTTCATCAGTGGCAAGGCCCAGTCCGTGAGCGCTGGCGCAAGCTCGTGCGCAGCCGAATGCTCGTCCGGATTGGCGGCTGCTGCTGCCCAACCTGAGCCCGGAGTCTCGAACGGATCCGAACGACCCCGAACGCCTGCAATCGCCCGGTACGGCGATGGCGCGGCTACGGTCTGCACCGACCGCCGTGATGACAGCCGGTGGTGGGGGCAGGACGGGGGCCGGCGTGACCGAGCGTGCCGCGACGTACAAAGAGGTGTTCGCGGTGCGCGAGTACCGCTACCTGTTCGGGGCGTACCTGCTGTCGCTGGCGGGAGACCAGCTCACCGCGGTGACCGTGGCGTACCTCGTCTACACCGGCACCGGCTCGGCGGCGCTGTCGGCGGCCGCGTACGCCAGTTCCTATCTGGCCTGGCTCACCGGTGGACCGCTGCTGTCCGGCCTTGCCGATCGGTTCCCCCGGAGGCGGGTCCTGGTCGCCTGTGACCTCGCGCGTGCCGCGCTCATCCCGTTGGCGGCGCTGCCCGGCCTCGCGGCGCCCGCCCTGGTGGTGTTGCTCTTCGCGGTCAACCTGTTGCGGCCGCCGTTCGTCGCCGCGCGGGCGGCGTTGATGCCCGAGGTTCTCGACGGTGACCGGTATCCGGTGGCCAACGGTGTGGACAACATCTGCGCCCAGGTCGTGCAGGTGGTCGGGTTCGCCGTCGGCGGAAGTCTGGTGGCGCTGTTGTCGCTGCGCGGCGCGCTGCTGGTGGACGCCGGCACGTTCCTGCTCTCCGCGCTTCTCATCATGATCGGGGTCCGGCGCCGCCCCGCGCCCCGCCCGGCGGTGGACCCGGCAGGTCCCGGCCGAGCTGCCGGTCTCCGGGTGATCTGGAGTGATCCCCGGCTGCGCGCCTACGTCCTCGTTCTCTGGACGGCCAGCGCGTTCACCTACGCCGCGGAGGGGTTGATGGCGCCGCTGGCCAGCCAGTACGGCGGCGGCGCCGGCACGGTCGGACTGTTGCTGGCGGCGGCGCCGACCGGGATGGCCCTCGGCGGGGTGGCTCTCACCCGGCTCTGCCCACCGGCGACTCGGGCGCGACTGATCCTGCCCCTTGCGGTGCTGGCCGCCGGGGTGCTGGCGGCGGTCTGGTTCGTTCCGCCGCTGTGGGTGGTGCTGTCACTGTTGGTGTCGGCCGGCGCGGCGAGCGCCTTCGCCATTCCGCTGAACGCGCTGTTCGGCCGGGCCGTGCCGGCGCAGTACCGGGGGCGCGCGTTCGGTGTGGCCATCACCGGTCTGAGCGGGTTCCAGGGGATGGCGATGGTCATGGCGGGTATGGCCGCGGACCGCTGGGCGGCCACCACGGTCATCGGATTCAGCGGACTGTCGGGCGCGCTGCTGGTTCTCGCTCTCGTACCGCTGTGGCGGCGGCAGCGTGCGTCCGCGCCGGTGACGACCGCGGCGCCGCTCGAACAACTTCGAACAACCTCGATCGCCGGCAGCCCTGTCGCGCAGGCCGGCGGCGGCCGACGCTGAGTTCACTGGGCGGGCACGGGGCCGCCTCGTCAGAGGGGAGGAACGCCATGCGCAGCGTCGGCAAGCGCGGCGTCAGCTGGACCTGACCCGAAGCTCCATCACTCCGCGATGTGCCTCCGGATCCACCCTCATCACCGGAGGAGATCGACGGCGCTGACGAGAGGAGGTGCGGCGATGCGTAAGGACGACTGCGCCAGCTGAGAGAGCACGAGAACCACGGTGGGTGGTCACCGCGAGGTGACCACCCATCCCCGCGAAGCTGGAGGATTCATGCGGATTCAGGGCACCTACCCGCTCACCATGGGGCAGCTCTCCATGTGGAAGGCCCTCATGGTGCGCCCACCCGAGCAGCTGTGGGAGTCGAATCTCGATCCCGCGTGGCCGATCCCGGCCGGGGTCACCGTGGAGCAGGTCCGGCACGCCCTCACCGCGCTGGCGGTGCGGCACGAGTCGCTGCGCACCGTCTACCGCCCGGCCGACAAGCCCGGCGAGGTGCGCCAGGCGGTCCTGCGCGACCCGCTCGTGCGGTTCGCGGAGGCGTCCGTCCGGGAGCCGTTCGACCTGACCGAGCAGCCGGCCTGGCGGGCCTGGGTCCGCACCGCCGACGACGGGTCACCGCAGGTCCAGCTGGTGATCCACCACATCGCGGCTGACGGCGCCGCGGTACGGACCCTGGAGTCCGACTTCTACGCCCTGCTGCGCGACGAGCCTCTCCGTGCCGCCCCCACACCTCGTGAACTGGCCGAACGGCAGCGCAGCGACGCGTTCCGGGACAGGTTGACCGCGGCCGGTGAGTACCGCCGGCAGATCGTCACCGCCGTGCCCCGGGTACCGGTGTCCCGAGGTGCACTGCTGCGGGCGTACGCCCACACGGGCATCCCGTACGGTGCGGCCCGCCGCGCGGCACAGCACCTGCAGGTGACCCTGCCCAACCTGCTGCTCGCGGTGTACGCGCGGGCGCTGGCCGCCACCACGGGGGCGGCGGACCAGCTGCTGTGGCAGTTGTCCGCGAACCGTCTGGAGCCGTCGGTACGGCGGCTGGTGTCGTCCATGACCCAGTGGGTGCCCATGCTGGCCTCCTGCGATCCCGACGGCCCGCTCGGCCCGGTGGCCCGCGAGCTCAACGTCGCGGCGGTACACGCCATGCGGCACGGCGTGTACGACCCGTTCGCCGCCGGCCCCCACGACTTCGACCACGGCAGCTACTTCACCTTCATTCCCGCGCCGGACGACGCCGACCCCGAGCCGTCCGAGGTCACGCCCGGCCGCATCGAGTGGCTCCCACCCCGCGCGTACAGCGGGGCCAGCTTCTACCTGGTGGCGAGGGCTTATCCGTCGGTGCAGCTCACCCTGCGGGTGATGCGCGACGGGTACGGGCGAGCCGATGTGGAACGGTTCCTGACCGCCATGATCGATCTCCTGCGGTGCACCGTCGAGGACGCCCGATGAGCGCAAGCCTGTGGCGGAACCGCGACTTCATGGTGCTGTGGTCGGGCCGGACCCTCAGCGAGGTCGGTGACGCCGTCTCGCTGCTGGTCATTCCGCTGCTCGCGGTGACCGTCCTGGACGCCTCCGCGGTGGAGGTCGGAGTCCTCAGTGCCACCCGGATGGTCGCCTACCTGTTCCTGTCCCTGCCCGCCGGGGTCTGGGTGGACCGGATGCGTAAACGCCCGGTCATGGTGGCCTGTCACCTCGCCCGGGCCGGGCTCGTGGCAACCGTCGCGGTCGGCGCCTGGGCCGGCTGGGTCACGATGGCCCACCTCTGGATCGTGGCGCTGCTGTCCAGCGTCTGCACGGTGTTGTACGAGACCGCGCACCAGAGCTTCCTGCCGGCGGTCGTCCCCGGCGGCCAGCTGCTCGACGCCAACGGCAAGCTCGCCACCACGTACTCGGTCTCGCGTATCGCCGGGTACAGCGCGGGCGGCGTCGTGGCGTCGGTGCTGGGTGTGGCGCGTACGGCGGGCATCGACGCGCTCGCCTACCTGGTCAACGCGGTGTCCCTGCTGTTCATCCGACGCTCAGAGGAACCACCGGTCGCGACGCGGCGGCCGGACTTCCGACGTGAGCTGGCCGCCGGGCTGTCCTTCGTGTTCCGCCATCCGATCATGCCCAGGCTGGTGGCGGCCTCGGCGTCGCTCAACCTGTTCAGTCAGATGATCTTCGCGCTGGCCGTCCTGTACCTGGTGCGCGACCTGCACCTGAACGAACAGGCCGTCGGGGCGGTGATGGCGCTGACCACGCTGGGTGGGATCGCCGGCGGCCTGCTGTCCGCGCGGCTGGCGCGCCTGGTGGGCACGGCACGGATCATCTGGATCGCCCCGCTCGGGCTCGGCTGGACGGTACTGCTCGTGCCGGCCGCCCAGCCCGGTTGGGGTCCGATCGCCTACACGGTCGGCATGGCCGGCATGGGCGCGCTGTTCGCCATCTACAACGCCGCCGCGGTCAGCTACCGGCAAGGGGCGTGCCCGCCGGAACTGTTGGGGCGGATGACGGCCTCGGTCCGGTGGGTGATCTTCGGGGTGATGCCGGTCGGAGCCCTGGCCGGCGGCCTGCTGGGCAGCTGGCTCGGGGTACGGCCGACGCTGTGGATCGCCGCGGCCGGCGTGTGGGCCTCCGGCCTGTGGCTCTACTTCTCGCCCCTGCGGCTGGAGCGCGACCTGCCCGACGGCACCCCCTTAGTGGCCGCCGCGCCACCGCCGACCCCGGAGCCGGCCCGGCGCGAGCAGGTACCCATCGACATGGCCGGGAAGGCCACGGGAGGAGGACGACGTGCATGACCAGCCGTTCGGACAGCGCATCCTGTCCTGGGCGGGCGCACCGGCGGAAGTCGACCGGTTCGTCGCACTGGGCGGGATCCGGCTGCCGGCAGAGCCCGACCTCGCCGCGTTGCGGCAGGCCCTCGACGCCCTCGTCGCCCGGCACCCAGTACTGGGGGAGGGGCCGGTTCCGCTGCGAACAGTCGACGACGTGTGGGCGGCGGCAGCCGCCGGCCGGTACCCGCCCGACGCGCGATGCCTGCTCTGGGCGTACCTGGCCGGTACCGAACTGCTGCTCGTGGCGCACCACAACGTCTCCGACCCGTGGTCGATGCGGCTGCTCGTCCGCGAGGTCCTGAAGCCGGGAAGCGGACCGGCGCCCTCGTACTACCACCACCGCGCCGCCACCCACCCGCCGCACCGGGTCACCCGATTCACGCCGTTCTGGAACCGGATGCTCACCGACGTCCCGGCGCTCGCCCCGGGTGCGCGCGGTGAACTCGGCACGGCGGAGATCCGGGCACCGAGCGGCATCACCCAGGAGCGGGCGGGCGCGGTCGCCCGGGCCGTGCGCAGCACACCGTTCGTCGTACTGTTCACCGCGTTCGCGCGGGCCCTCGGCCCGCTCTGCCAGGGCGAGACGGTCATCCCGGTGCTCACCCACGGCCGACGCAGATCCGACTGGGACACCGTCGGGCTGTACATGAACGTGCTGCCGGTACGGCTCGGCCCGTCGACCGTGGGCGCGGTGCATCACGCGTTCGCCGAGGCGTACGCCAACGAGATCCCGTTCCCGCTGCTGCTGGACGCGGTGCCGCAGGCCGACGCGTTGTTCGCCGACGGCGGACCGAGTCTGGCCCAGTTCGAGGTCATCCAGGTGCCCGACGGCGCGGGAGTCGAACCGTTGACGATCCCCGGCGGGCTCGGCCTGGGCGGGCCGGTGCTGCCCGTCAACGGGCTGGCGTTCTGGCTCGAACCGGGCGCGGCCGGCAGCTACACCGCCTGCCTGCGCTACCGCCGCTCCTACCAGGACGCCGAGATGCGCGCGTTGCTACGGCGGTTCGTCGACCGATGGGAGGAGATAGATGCCCACGCGACCCGAGCTTGAGGCGATGTTGACCCGGCTGTGGAGCGAGAAGCTCAACATCACGCCGGTCGGCGTCGAGGACAACTTCTTCGCCCTCGGCGGGGACTCGCTGCTCGCCGCCGACCTGCTGATGGACCTGTACGACGAGTTCGGCATCGAGGTCGACGCGGCGGTGCTGTTCCTCAAGCCGACCATCGCCGAACTGGTCGACGAGGTGCTTGCCGCATGAGCACCCCGCCGTGCGGCCACACCCGCCCCCCGGGCGGCGCCCGCCTCGCCGACCCCGCCCTGTACGGCGCCGGAGACCCGCACGCCGTGTGGCAGGCGCTGCGCCGTTCGGATCCGGTCGGCTGGCAACCGGTCGACGACCGGTCCGGCTTCTGGGCGGTCACCCGCTACGCCGACGTCAGAGCCGTCCTGGCCGACCATGCCGGATTCACCTCCACCGGCGGGGTGATGCTCAGCATGATCGGCCGGCCGGAGCCGGCGCAGGACCAGCAGTTCGCGGCGAGCGATCCGCCGCGACACGGACTCATCCGCGGGCCGCTGCAACGTCAGATGACCGGCCGCACGGTGGCGCGGCACGCACCGGCCATCCGCTCCTTCGTACGGGAGATGCTCCGCCCGGCCGGCGGCGACCTGGACTTCGCCGAGCTCACCTCGACCCTGCCGCTGGCGTTCCTGGGGCCGCTGATGGGCATCCGGGCCGCCGACTGGCCCGACCTGGCCCGGTGGGTGTCCATGTCGGTGGCCGAACACGACCCGGACGTCATGCTGCCCGACGGCCCGTCCGCGACCCTTGAGCGCGGCCACCGGGAGCTGTTCGCCTACCTGTTCAACCTGCTGTTCGAGCATCGGCGGCACCCGCGCGGCGACCTGGTGGACGTGCTGGGAGCCATGCCGCTGCGTCCCGGCGCCGTCGTGGCCAACTGCTACAGCGTGCTCCTCGGCGGCGCCGCCGCCATCCCGCACGTGCCTCGCGTGGCGCTGGCCGAGCTGATCCGCCTCGGGCGTTACGAGGAGTGGGCCCGGCAACCCCAGCGCATCGACCGCGCGGTCGAGGAGGCGCTCCGGTTCGCCACGCCGGCCGGGCACTTCATGCGACTGGCCACGCGGGACATCAGCGTCGGGGGTGTACCGGTCGCGGCGGGCGAGCCGGTCGTGGTGTGGCTCGGGTCGGCGAACCGCGACGAGGCCGTCTTCCCCGACGCGGACACGCTGCACCCGGACCGCCACCCGAACCGGCATCTGGCATTCGGGGACGGGCGGCACTACTGCCTGGGATCGGCGTTGGCCCGGATGACGTTGCGCATCTTCTTCGAGGAACTGTTCGCCACGTTCTCCTCCTTCGAGCCCGCCGGCGAGCCTGAGCGCGTCCGGTCGGCCTGGCTGCACGGGATCAAGCGGATGCCGGTCGTGGGCAGGCGACGGTGATCCCCGAGGCGCTGGCCGCCCAACTGGGTACGCGCCGGGAGGCGCCGGCCGTGGTGGATCCCGAGCAGGCCCTGACGTACGCGGACCTGGACGGCCTGAGCAGTGCGGTCGCCCTGCACCTCGAACAGCGGGGAGTGACCGCCGGTGAGCCGGTGATCGTGCACACCCGGCTGTCGCGGTGGGCCGTCGTGGCCATGCTCGGGGTCCTGCGGGCGGGAGCGCGGTACGTCCCCGTCGACGCGGCGTTCCCGGCGGCCCGCCGGGAACTGATGGCCTCGGCCGGCGGTGCCCGAGTCACCCTCACCGAGGAGCTGCTGGCGTCACTGCCGCCGGCCTCCTGCTCGCCCTGGCGGGACGGGCCGGACGCGTACACCATGTTCACCAGCGGCTCGACCGGCGTGCCGAAACCGGTCACCGTGTCGAGGGCGGCGCTGAGCTACTCGACCAAGGCCCGTCTGGAGTACTACGGCCCCCCGCCGCAGCGGTTCCTGCTCTGCTCGTCGATCTCGTTCGACAGTTCCGTCGCGGGCATCTACTGGACGCTGTGCACCGGCGGCACCCTGATCATCCCGAGCGACCGGCCGTTCGACGTACGGGCGCTGGCCCGGGCCGGCGCCGCGTACCGGCCCACGCACACGCTGATGGTGCCGTCGCTCTACCGGTTGGCGTTGCGGTCGCCGATGCCCAGCCTCTCCACCGTGATCGTGGCCGGCGAGAGCTGCCCGCCCGGCCTGGTCGACCTGCACTACGAGCGGATGCCACACGCGGCGCTCTACAACGAGTACGGGCCCACCGAGTGCACCGTCTGGAGCACCGTGCACCGGTGTGTGGCGGGGGAGGACCCGGTACCGATCGGACGCCCGATCCCCGGTACGACCATTTCCATCGACGACGGCGAGCTGTGCATCTCCTCGCCCGGAGTGGTGTCCGGGGGCCCCGTGTACCGCACCGGCGACCGGGTCAGCCTGGGCGCCGACGGCCTGCTTCGTTACCACGGGCGCGTCGACGAGCAGCTCAAGGTCGGCGGCATGCGCATCGAACCGGCCGAGATCGAACACGCCCTGATGTCCCATCCGGCGGTGCTCGTGGCCGGCGTCGGCGTTCCGTACCAGGGCGTCGCGTTCGTGGTCTGCGCCGAACCGGTGGCGCCGAAGACCCTGCGCGCGCATCTGCTCGACCGGCTGCCCGCCGTCGCCGTGCCCACCGTGTTCGAGCAGGTGCGGCGGCTGCCCACCCTGCCCAACGGCAAGCTGGACCGGAGCGCCCTGAGCCGGATCGGCCCGGCGGGGGTTGGCCCGACCGGTCGGGCTACTGCGCCGGCGCCGAATTACGACAGACAGGTTACATCGACGTCGTGCGATCCTCGGGAGGTGAGCGCCGACGGCTCGACCCACCGACCGGATTGGCCGCACCCCACATGACAACCGAGGAACACGGATCCGCGGCACCTCCCGGCACGCGTATCACGGCGACCACCGCGTACGCGCGCACCACCCGCATCGACGAGCTGCGCGCCACCGAGTATCGCCACCTCGACCGCGACGGCCGGGTCTACCTCGACTACACGGGGGCCGGGGTGGTCGCACGGGCCCAGATCGTCGCCCACCACGACCGGCTGCTCAGCGAGCTGTACAGCAACCCGCACTCGGAGAACCCCACCTCCGAAGCCGCCGGCTCACTCGTCGAGTCGGCTCGGCACGCGGTGCTCGACTTCTTCCGCGCCGACCCGGCCGAGTACGCGGTCATCTTCACTCCGAACGCCAGTGGCGCCTGCCGACTGGTCGGCGAGGCGTACGACTTCGGCCGCGGCCGCCCACTCGTGCTGACCTGGGACAACCACAACTCGGTCAACGGCATCCGGGAGTACGCCCGCGCAGCTCACGCGCCGGTGCGCTACGTACCACTGACCGGGCCCGAGCTGCGGGTGGCCGAACCCGACGTGATCGCCGCGCTGACCACCGCCCGAGGCAGGCTCACCGGCCGCTCCCGGCGGCGCGGCTCCGGCAGTTCGGGGCTGTTCGCGTACCCGGCACAGAGCAACTTCACCGGCGTGCAGCATCCGCTGACCTGGGTGGACCTGGCCCAGCAGCACGGCTACGACGTGCTGCTCGACGCCGCCGCGTTCGCACCGACGAACCGGCTGGACCTGAGCGCCGTCCGGCCGGACTTCGTCTGCCTCAGCTGGTACAAGCTCTTCGGCTACCCCACCGGAGTGGGGGCGCTGCTCGCCCGGCGCGACGCGCTGGCCCGGCTGCGCCGCCCCTGGTTCGCCGGCGGCACCATCCGCGCCGTCAGCGTCCAGGGCGACTGGCACCAGCCGATGGGCGACGAGTCGGGGTTCGAGGACGGCACCCTCAACTTCCTCAGCATCCCCGACGTGGAGTTCGGGCTGAGCTGGCTCGGCTCGATCGGCGTCGACCTCATCCACACCCGGGTCGACCTGCTCACCAGGTGGCTACTGGAGCAGCTGACCGCGCTGCGCCACCGCAACGGTCAACCACTGGTGCGGCTCTACGGGCCGACGACCGGAACCGCCCGCGGTGGCACGGTGGCGTTCAACTTCCACCAGCCGGACGGCTCGCTCGTCGACGAGCGGCTCGTCGCAGTCGAATCGTCGACGGCCGGTCTCGCCCTGCGTACCGGGTGCTTCTGCAACCCCGGCGCGGCCGAGGCCGCCTTCGGCATCGACCGGGACCTGCTCCGCGACACGATCCGCACCCGCCCCGAAACGATCGACCAGCACCTCGCCACGTTGCGGCTGCCGACCGGCGGAGCGGTACGGGTGTCCTTCGGGCTGGCCTCGACCGCGGCCGACGCCGAACGCTTCCTGGCCTTCGCCGAGTCGACCTACCTGGACCGCAACGGCCCCACCGACATCCGGCTGGCACCCCGGATCCGCTGCTGACGTCGGTCACCTGCCGGCATGGACGCTCGATCGTCCTACGTTCGTCTCCGCGTCTCACGACCATGGCCGTGCTCGTTCGCATCGCACGCCCCGGCCTGCGGTCCGTACCTGCCGCGCATCGGGCAGTAGAGTCGCGACGGCTGGACCGGCAGGAAGGACGGCCAGCCGATCGAAGGGGAGAGCGTGCTGCACTTGAGGGTGATCGCGACGCCGGATCGGTCGGCGGCGGTCGCCGATCTGCTGGCCGCCGAACGTGGCGTGACGCATCTGGTGGTGCTTCCTGGCGCCGCCCGCCAGCCCGCCGGTGATCTCATCACCTGCGACGTGGTCCGGGAGAGCGCGGACAGTGTGTTGCAGGGGCTGCGACGGCTGGGCGTGGAGGCGCAGGGCGGCATCGCGGCCGACGACGTCGAGTTGGCCATCTCGGTGGCCGCCGACCGCGCGGCGCGGGAGGCGCCCGGCAGCGGCGCCGACGCGGTGGTCTGGGACGAGATCGCGGCGAAGACCGGTGAGCAGACCGAACTGAGCGGCACCTACCTGGTCCTGATCATCGTGGCCACCATGATCGCCGGGATCGGTGTGCTGCTCGATCAGCCGATCCTCATCGTCGGTGCGATGGTGGTCGGCCCGGAGTTCGGCCCGCTCGCCGCGATCTGCGTGGGGTTGCTGCGTCGCCGGTTCGACACCGTGTGGCGGTCACTTCTGGCCATTGTGGTGGGTTTCCTCGCCGCCATGGTGGCCACGGTGCTGAGCACCTGGGCGCTGACCGCCATGGGACTGGTCAACCGGGGGATGTTGCTGGCCGATCGTCCGCTGACCGATTTCATCTGGCGCCCGGACGTCGCTCTCCTGGGTGGTGGGTCTGCTGGCCGGAGTCGCCGGCATGCTCTCGCTGACTTCGAAGAAGTCCGGCAGCCTCGTCGGTGTGCTGATTTCGGTCACGACGGTCCCGGCGGCCGCGAACGTGGCGGTAGCCGGGGCGTACGGCGTCTGGGACGAGGCGGGCGGCTCGGCCGTCCAACTGGTCATCAACGTGTGCGCGATCGTGCTGGCCGGGCTGCTCACTCTCGCCGTGCAGCAGCTCGGGTGGTGGAACCTGGCCCGTCGTTCCCGGCGTCGGCCTGCTGCGTGAGCAGGACGGATGGTGTGTTTCGAATCCCCGTCGCCACCAACGGCTCTCGGCCGGGAGGCGCGCGCCTTACGGCTGGAAGTACTCCGACATCAGGCGGCTGACCCACTCCGGCTGCTCGACGTTCGCCGGCAGGAACTCCGCCATCACGGGCTTCACGTCGATGACCGGGGTGCCGGAGACCGCGTCGAGGCCCACCACCGTCAATTCGCGGCCGTGGACGGATTCGATGGCGCAGCACGTCACCCCGATGCGGTTCGGTCTACGCGGGCCGCGTCCGGCGAACACACCGACGGGCGGGAGATCGGGACGGCCGCGGTTGGGACGGGGCTCGCGGTAGTCGCCGTGGTCCGGGAACTGGTCGAAGACGAAGAGGATCTCCACGTGGGAGAAGCCGTCCAAACCCTGTAGGCAGGCATCGCCGAAGCGCTCGTCAATGGTGATCGTGCTGCGGACGGCTCCCCAGTTGTCCGTGTGTTGAACGTCCGTCCTCTCGTTCTGGACGGTACCTATGGGGGTGATCTCGAAGCTGAGCATGGTTCCTTCCGTGTCCGCACCAGTGTCGGGCCATCAGCGCGTCCTCGGCCATCGCCGTGACGAGTCGGGAGGTGGCATCGGTGATCGACAGTACTGTCGTATGGCAATCGATCACCTCCGCTGAACAGGCGCACGCAAGGACCGTCGAGCTCAACCCGGGCTCGCCGGTTGCAGCGACCTCCGGCTTCCCTCAAAGGAGCAGGCCCCCTGTCGCGCGGATGTTCTGACCAGTGATCCACTGCGCGTCGGGGCTGGCGAGGAAGGCGGCAACGGCCGCGATGTCGTCGGGCTGGCCGAGCCGTTGCAACGCGGTGAGGGCGGCGGTTTGGGCCAGGGCTTCCGGGGGGTTGACGGCGCGCAGCAGGGCGGTCTCGGTCGCGCCGGGCGAGATCGTGTTGATAGTGATGCCGCGGCCGCCGAACTCTCGTGCGGCGACTGCGGTGAACTGTTCGAGCGCGGCTTTGCTGGCGCAGTAGAGGGAGTGGCCGGGTGCGGGCACCACCGTGTTGAGGGTGGAAATGTTGATGCCGCGGCCGTTGTCGCGCAGCATCGGCGCCGCCTCGCGCATGGCCAGCACGGGGAATTTCGTGTTGACCGTCAACACCCGGTCGAGCTCGTCTTCGGTGATTTCGGCGATCAGCATTCGGGGATTGACTGCGGCGTTGTTGACGAGGATGTCCAAGCCGTCGCGAACCAGCTGGAACATTGCCGAGATGCTGCTGAGCTCTTCCTGATCGGCGCGGACGGCGATCGTGCCCGCGAGTTGGCTGACGAGGTCGTCGGCGGCCGTCTTGTTCTCCTTGTACGTGAACACGACCGTTGCGCCTTCTCGGGCGAGTCGACGCACGATCGCCCGGCCGATCCCCCGCGAACCGCCGGTCACAAGTGCTGTCTTGCCGGTGAGCTGCATGCCCGGGGACGCTACCGGGAGGCGAGTTCCCGGTCTTGAAAGAATGCGCACAGCTCGGTCGGCGTCAGGCCGGACATGGCGCGGATCTCACGGTTGAAGTGCGGCTGGTCGGCGTATCCGCAGTCGACCGCCGTCCGCGACAGACCGACGGACCTGGTGAGCATGTGCACGGCGGTTTGAAAGCGCGCGATCCTGGCGACAGTTCCGGGCGACAGGCCGATCTCTCGCTGGAACCGGAGCTCGAGGTTGCGTCTGCTGACGCCTAGCTCGTCGGCCAACGCGCTGATCCAGGGCCGATTCGCGGACCGCTGGAGTCGCCACCACGAATGCATCGTCAACCCGTCCGGCTGCTGGGCGCCGGCAAGCCGAGCGGTCAGGTACTCGTCCAGCACCGCGAACCACGTCGGCCGGTCCGGTGCCTCCCCAAGCCGCTCGGCCAACTCCACCTCCCGATGGCCGAGGACATCCGCCAGCCCGAGGGTGCCGCCGACGATTTCCCGCATCGGTACGCCGAGGAGCGCGGTCGCTCCGGCCGGCGTCAATCCGATCGAGACACCGTCACCCCAAGCAGTCTGTTCGACGATGGGGCTGCTCCGGGGCCCGGTGATCACCCTGCTCGGCCCGGCGAAGTCGACGATCATCGTGACCAGGTTCATCGGCAGGACCCGGTGCCGCACGGCTGCTCCCGAGCCGGAACGGAAGACCCCGTAACCCACGACATACGGTCGCAGCCGCGGATGCGGGAGACTGGCGCTCGTCTCGCAGGGCTCGGGATGAACCCGCACCGGTACGGAGTGCACGTGGCTCACAACAGCCATCATCCACGCATCGACGGCCGGTACGAGTCGCAATGGCACGTCGATGCCGTTACCTTCGGCGACGACTCCGCCTGAGACGCTTCAGGTGCCCCCGTCGCCGGAACCCCTCGGATCCTCAGCCCGGTTGCTGGCCTCGCTCCCAGGTCAGGAACCGGTAGTGCAGCCCGGTCGACGACTCCTGCCAGGCCCCGACGGAGTCCGCCGGGCGCCCGACGTCCGGCGCGTACGTGTCCCCGTCGAAGAGCTCCCGGATCTCGGTGACCACGATCCGGTCCGCGAGCGGCAGCGCCGCCCGGTACACCGCCGCGCCACCCATCACCCACACGTCCCCGGAGACCGCGGCGAGCGCCTGCGGCAGGTCGGGGAACGTCTCCACGCCCTCCTGTGGCGTACGGGACAGTACGAGGTTGCGCCGGCCCGGCAGCGGCCGGAACCGCGGCGGCAGCGACTCCCAGGTGCGCCGGCCCATGATCACAGTCGCGCCCGAGGTCAGCTCGCGGAAGTGCTTCAGGTCCTCCGGCAGGTGCCACGGCAGCGCGCCGTCGCGGCCGATGACACCGTTGGCCGACTGCGCCCACTCGACCCCGATCACACCGCCACCGGTGCCTTGATGCCGGGGTGCGGGTCGTAGCCGGCGAGCGTGATGTGCTCGTAGGTGTAGTCGAACAGGCTGTCGGTCGGCTTCAGGCTCAGCGTGGGGAACGGCCGCGCGTCGCGGGCGAGCTGCGTGCGGACCTGCTCCTCATGGCTGTCGTAGATGTGGCAGTCGCCGCCGGTCCAGACGAAGTCACCGACCTCGAGGCCCACCTGCTCGGCGATCATGTGCGTGAGCAGCGCGTAGCTCGCGATGTTGAAGGGCACACCGAGGAACAGGTCGGCGCTGCGCTGGTACAGCTGGCAGGAGAGTTTGCCGTCGGCGACGTAGAACTGGAAGAACGCGTGGCAGGGCGGCAGCGCCATCCGCGGAATGTCGGCCACGTTCCACGCGGACACGATGATCCGCCGAGAGTCCGGGTTCTCACGCAGCGTCCGCAGCACCTCACTGATCTGGTCGATGTGCCCGCCGTCCGGGGTCGGCCAGGAGCGCCACTGCACACCGTAGATCGGGCCGAGATCACCGTCCGGTGCCGCCCACTCGTCCCAGATCGTGACGCCGTTCTCCCGCAGCCACGTGACGTTCCCGTCGCCGCGCAGGAACCACAGCAGCTCGTACGCGATCGAGCGGAAGTGGACCTTCTTCGTCGTGATCAGCGGGAAGCCGTCGGAGAGCCGGTAGCGCAGTTGGTGGCCGAAGATCGACCGAGTGCCCGTGCCGGTGCGGTCCTCCTTGCGGGCGCCCGTGGCAAGGACGTGGCGGAGCAGGTCTTCGTACTGGGTGTCCGGCATGTCCGCGAGCCTAGCGCCGACCTTCGGTTGTGCGATCACCTCCATCCCCGTGCCGCACGTCACGAGCCGGTCATCGGCTCGGTCCGCTGCACCCCTTCCTTGGATTTGACAGCATGATGGATAACCGTTATCTATTGTCGGTCGACGGAGGGGTGCCGGAGTGCAGGACGTGGTGCTGGCGATGCTGGCGAAGGAGCCGGCATACGGCTATGAGCTGCGTAGCCGGATACGTGGCGCGCTCGGCCCGCTCGGCGAGGCGATGAACGCTGGGCAGATCTACGTGACGCTGGCCCGGCTGGCCAAGGCGGGGCTGGTGACCTCGGAGCGGGCGGAGGGGCTGCCGGACCGGCCGGACCGGCGGGTGTACGCGTTGACTCCGGCCGGACAGCAGCGGGTCGCCGCGTGGCTGACCGAGGTGAGTTGGCCGAAGCCGGACCTCAGTGAGTTCCATCTCAAGCTGGTGGCTGCCGCTGCTGCCCGGCTGGCCGATCCGCTGGCCCTGGTCGATGCACAGCGGCGCGAGCTGCTGCGTCGGCTGCGGGATGCCCAGCGGGCTGCGTTGGAGCGGTCGGTGGATCCGGTTGTCGGCTTGTTGTTGGAGGGGGTCGTGCTGCGGCTGCGGGCCGACCTGGAGTGGCTGCAGGCGTGCGAACGCATGTGGACCGAGCGCGGCCGGACGTCACGAAAGGTGGAACCATGACCGAGCGAAGCGAGGGCGTGCGCGGTGGTGCCGCGTGAGCGGGTCGGCGCTGTTACGGGCACGAGGCGTGACCAGGTGGTACGGCCGGGGAAGCGCCCTGGTCCGCGCGGTCGACGAGATCGACCTGGACGTGCCGGCCGGGCAGACGCTCGCGATCATGGGTCCCAGCGGTTGCGGGAAGTCGACCCTGTTGCACCTGCTGGGCGGGCTGCAACGCCCGACCGACGGCGAGATCTGGCTGGCCGAGCATCGGGTCGACGGGATGAGCGAACGGGCGCTGGCTCGGCTGCGGCGCCAGCACGTCGGCTTCGTCTTCCAGTCGTTCCACCTCATGGACGAGCTGACCGCGGTGGAGAACGTCGAGCTGGCCGCCTTGCTGGCCGGGCAGTCTCCGCGCCGGGCTCGCCAGCGCGCCATCACTCTGCTGGACCGGGTCGGGCTCGCCGACCGCGCCAAACACCTGCCGTCGGCGTTGTCCGGCGGGCAGCGGCAGCGGGTCGCCATCGCCCGCGCGTTGAGCAACGAGCCGCTTGTCGTGTTGGCCGACGAACCCACCGGGAACCTGGACAGCGCTGCCACCCTGGACGTGCTGCGACTGTTCGAGGAGCTGCGCCTCGCGGGGCAGACCTTGGTGGTGGTCACTCACGACGCGCGCATCGCCGCGGTCGCCGACCGAGTGATCTCCATGCGGGACGGCTCGTTCGCCGACGACAGTCGGCTCACCGGCACCACCACCACCGCTACCGGCACAGTCTACGGCGGGCGGCGCTGACATGAGCGGACGTCTGTTGCTCGTGTGCCGGCTGCTGGTGCGGGACCTGCGCCGGCGCCGGACCGAGTCCGTACTGCTGCTGGTCGCCATCAGCGCCGCGGCCGGCACGCTGGCCCTCGGCCTCACCCTCAACGAAATCGCCGACCGGCCGTACCAGCGGACCCGGATCGCCACCGCCGGCCCGGACGTGATCGCGACACCCCGGGCCACCGGTCAGGCCGCCCTGGACGAGCTCGCACCGATGGCCACCGCGGCCGGCGTCACCGATCACAGCGGCCCCTTCCCGATCGCGTACCTGACGATGACGGCAGGTGGCAAGTCCGCGCACGCCGTCGTCGAGGGCCGGGACACCGCATCCGTATCGGTCGACCGGCCCGCCGTGACCGACGGCACCTGGGTACGCCCCGGCGGCGTGGTCGTCGAGCGCTTCTTCGCCGACGCCCTCGGCATCCGCACCGGCGACACGGTCGACATCGACGGCCATCCGCTACGCGTGACCGGGACCGCGGTCACCGCCGCGAGAGCGACGTATCCGTACGCCGGGTGGCACTACTCCGGCAGCATCCTGGTCGAGCGCGGCGGCCTGGTCTGGGTCGACCACAGCGACATCACCACGCTCGCCGGCGAACAGCCGCTGTCCTACACCTTGAACCTCAAACTCGCCGACCCGGCGGCCAGCACCACGTACACCGTCAGCGAACAACTCACCACCTGGCAGAGGATCAGCAACCTCAACGGCCTGTTGTACAGCGACGCGCGGACGGTGCTGCTCGTCGGCAGCTGGCTGCTCACCGGCCTTGCGCTGGCCGGCGTCGCCGGCATCGTGGCGGGCCGGATCATCGGCCAACGCCGCCGGGTAGGGCTGCTCAAGGCCGTCGGCGCCGGACCGGCCATGATCGCCGCCGTCCACCTCGCCGAATACCTCGTCATCGGGTTCGTCGCCGCCGCCGCAGGCCTGGCCGCCGGCTGGTTCGCCGCACCCGTGCTGATCCGTCCCAGCGCCGGACTCATCGGCTCCGTCAACACCCAGCCCCCCGCGCTGCGCATAGTGGTCGCCGTCACGGCCCTCGCCCTCACGATCGCAGTGGCGGCGGCTCTGGCACCGGTGGTGCGCGCCGCCACCACCAGCACCGTTCACGCACTGGCCGACGCCGCAACGCCGCCGCGGCGCCGGCGGTGGCGCATCTGGCTGTCACGACAGCTGCCCACCGCCCTGCTGATCGGAGTGCGCATCAACGCGCGCCGGCCGCGCCGCGCCCGACTCGTCATGGTGAACACCCTGATCACCACGGCCACGCTCGTCGCCATCCTCATGGAGAACACCCAAGTGGTGCACTTCGACCTCGGTTACACGCAACTCGCCGATCCCCGGTGGGAACGGAGCGAGCAGGCCATGCTCCTGCTCACCGTCGTGCTGTGCATCCTTGCGCTCATCAACGCCGTGGTGAGCACCTGGACGGCGGTACTCGACGCCCGGCAGCCGCTGGCCGTCGCGCGGACGCTCGGTGCCACACCCGGGCAGGCCGGCGTGGGCCTGGCGGCAGCGCAACTGCTTCCCGCCGTACCCGGCGTCGCCGTGGGGATCCCGACCGGCATCGGGCTCGTCGCGTCCCTCAGCATCGACGAGGTCCCGTACCCACCCGTTTCCTGGCTCCTCGCCGTGGCACTCACGGTCCTGCTCGCCGTCGCCGTACTCACCGCCGTCCCCGCGCTGGCCGCCACCCGACGCTCGGTCGCGGACGCTCTTCGGTCCGCACCGACCTGACCGACCGTCGACGGTCCGCGGCCGCTCACCACACCGCCCGGTAGCCGCCGCGAGCGGCCTGGTCCGGTCAGCGCGCGCTCACCGAACTTGATGGCTACGCGTCATCGGGTGTCGCACGGGCCGGTGTCCCGGTCATGGCCAGGGCCTCACGTAGCCGGGCGGACGCCTGCGGGTCCAGCCCGTCGAGCCGGGCCAGCGCCTGCCGCCAGTGCTGGCGGGCCGCGGCACGGTGCCCGAGGCCGGCGTGGGCGTCGCCCAGGACCTGCAGCGCCAAGCCGGTGCCCCGCTGGTGCTCGTAGCGTCGGCAGATCTCCAGCGACTCGCCCGCGCGTACGATCGCGGTCTGGTGCTCGCCGGAGGCCAGCAGTGTCTCGGCGAAGTTGACCAGCGCCTGGGCCTCACGTAACGGATCGGTGCCGCCGTCGCCGACGGCGAGTCCCGCCTCGTGGCAGGTGACGGCCCGCGCGTAGTCCCCGAGGGCCCGGTGGACCAGAGCCAGGTTGTCGAGCACCGACGCTTCTCGGTGCCGTTGACCGAGTTCCCGGCGGATGAGCAGCGCGGCCTGCAGGTGGTGCAGGGCGCCGGTCAGGTCGCCGCGGTCACGCAGGGCGTTTCCGAGGTTGTTCAGGATGGCGGCTTCCCCGCTGCGGTCACCGAGTTCGCGCTGGACGGTCAGGCACCGTTCCAGCAACGGGAGGGCCTCGTCGAGCCGCCCCTGCCGCAGCAGCGACACGGCGACGATGTTGAGCCCGGACGCTTCGCCCGAGCGGTAGCCGACTCGGCTCGCCGCGGTGACCGCGAGTTGACCGAACTGCTGCTGTTCGGCGATGTGTCCGGCGTAGTCGAGGAACTTGGCTGCGACGAGGGCCAGGTCGCTGACCTCGGTGAGGGTCCGTCTGGCGGCCGTCTGCTGGCGGGCGATCAGCAGCAGGTTGGTGTGCTCCCGCTCGAACCAGGCCCAAGCGTCCGTGGTGTCGCCGAGCGGCGGGCGGGGACGCGCCGGGGCGGGCGGCTCGCCGACGCCGAAGCCGAAGGTGTCCTGCGAGTAGAGCAGCCGGGCGGCGTGGATGGTAACGGCGAGCAGCCATCCGGTCAGGCTGCGGAGCGCCTCCTCCCGGTCGGCCGGGTCGTCCACCGTTTGCGCCTGCTCCCGGGCGTAGAGCCGGACGATGTCGTGGAACCGGTACCGGTCGCCCCCGGCGGACTCGACCAGGTGCGCGTCGGCCAACGCGTCCAGCGCCCGCTCGACGGCGGTGACCGGCAGGCCGGCCAGCGCCGCGCAGCCGTACGGGGTGAAATGCGTCCAGTTCGGCAGTGCGGCGAGCCGGAAGATTCCGGCGGCTTGCCGGCGATCGCTCTGCGGTGCTTCCGCGAAAGCCTGGTATCCCAGGTGCAGGCTGGCCCGCACGGACAGGTCGCCGACTTCCAGCACGTCCAGCCGCAGGCCCTCGTCGTCCACCCGCTCGGCGAGGCCGGTGAGCGAGGCGTCCGGCCGGGCCGCGGCGCGGGCACCGACGATCCGCAGCGCCAGCGGCAGCCCGCCGCACCGGCGGACCACCGTCGCGGCCGCAGTGGGCTCGGCCTGCACCCGTTCGATGCCGGTGAGCCCGGCGAACAGGGCGAGCGCCGCCTCTTCGGGTAACGGATCGAGATGGATCCGGGCCGTCGTGTCGAGGTCGGGGAGCATCCTCCGACTCGTGATGATCGTGGTGCATCCGGGGCCACTGGCCAGCAGCGGACGGACCTGCGCCGCTGAGGCGGCATTGTCGAGCACCACGAGCACGCCCCGTTCGGCGGTCAAGGTGCGGAGCAACGCGGACGCCTCGTCGAGCGAGGCGGGGACGACGGGCACGCCCAGCGCCCGCAGGAACCGGCCCAACACGTCAGCCGGCTCGGCCGCCGCGATGCCGCCGGCGGCCCCGCGCAGGTCGGTGTAGAGGCAGCCACCGTCGTAGCGTCCGGCGAGCCGGTGCGCGACGTGCAGGGCGAGCGCGGACTTGCCGACCCCGCCGGCCCCTTCGACCAGGCAGACCGCCGCGTCGGCCTCGGCCGAGGCGAGCAGCCGGCCGATCTCCGCCGAGCGGCCGACCATCAACGGCGGCGCCGGGGGCAGCTGATACGGCACGGGTGCGTCCGGCCCGTCGTCCGCGGGCGGTGCCTCGTCGGCGGTCGGGCGGGGCAGCCCACGCAGTACGGTTCGGTTCCGCGTTCCGGCGGGTCCGTCGGCACGTCCCCGGGGCGGGCCGGCGGGGCTTGTCTCGGCTCCGGCGGGAACCAGGCGCAGGGCGGTGGAGCCTTCCGTGTGCGACGCCGGTCCGGCCTCCTCGGCGCCCGGCGCGTCGGAGCCGCCCGCCCGGCCGATGCGGGTGGACCGGCCGGCGGGGGTCTGCCCGGTCCGGCGCGGTGAACGCCCGGGTGGGGCCGCCGCGGGCTTCGTCGCGGTACGGGCGGCGGCCAGTTGGCCCCATACCGCCAACCACGCCGTCACGCGGTCGTCCGGCACACCGCAGGCGCGTAACAGGGCCGACACCAGGTCACGGCGGGGCAGTGTCGACCGGCCGAGCATGGTCGCCAGGGTGCTCGCCGGCAGCACGTCCCCGGTGCGCTGTGCCCGGCGGGCGATCTCGCGGTAGGCGAGGCCGGACTGGTCGCGGACGCGACGTAGCAGCATGACGTACCGCTCGGGGCTGCTCGCGGTGGTCGGGTCCACGCCGAAGTCGGCGGACGTCATTGTGTGCCCTCACGTCAGATGTAGGCGCCGGGGGCCGGGGGAGTGCCGGGCGGTCTGGCAGGGTGCGTCAAACGGTACAGGTCCGTACGAGCGATGAATACCACAAAGTGCAGAGTGGACGGTCCTGTCGCGGGCTGCCTGGTCGTCGGGGAACGTCCGCTGCGGACTCCGCACCGCGTGCGATGGCGGCACTGCCCTCCGGTGTGGATCATTCCCTCATCCGAGAACGAAACGGGATGTTACGTCGACGGGTGCGAGGACTTTCGCCGCCGATCTTCTAACTATCCGCGATACCGACATGACTTTTGGTTGACCATGGCATAAGTGGTCGTTACCGTCGACGCATGTCTATGGCCGATCTGGCAACGACGTCCGATGGGCTCGAATCCGAGCAGCAGACGCTACGCGTCGCGCTCGTCGGCGCGGGGTTCATGGGGCAGGTGCACGCGGAGGCGGCCCGGCGCGCCGGCGCGAGCGTCGTGGGAGTGGTGGCCTCCCGGCCCGACCGCGCCGCCGCCGCGGCGCGGGCCACCGGCGCGGACGAGGGCTACCCGGACCTCGCCGCCCTGCTCGACCACGCCGAGGTCGACGTGCTGCACGTGTGCACCCCCAACGCGTCGCACGCCCCGGTCGTCGCCGCCGCACTCGCCGCCGGCGTGCACGTCATCTGCGAGAAGCCGCTGGCGACCGGGAGCGCCGAGGCGGTGGCGCTCGTCGAGGCGGCCGGTGACCGGGTGACGGCCGTCCCCTTCGTCTACCGCTTCCACCCCATGGTGCGCGAGCTCAAGGCCCGGCTGGCCGCCGGTGAGGCCGGCGTGCTGTCGAGCGTGACAGGTGGCTACCTCCAGGACTGGCTGTCCCGTCCGTCCGACGACGACTGGCGCGTCGACTCCGCGCTCGGCGGCCCGTCACGTGCCTTCGCCGACATCGGCTCGCACTGGTGCGACCTGTTCGAGTTCGCCACCGGTGACCGGATCAGCCGCCTGTCCGCCCGCACCGCGGTCGTGCACGAACGCGCTCCCGGGAACCGGACGCCCACCGAGGACCTGGCCGCCGTGCACTTCACCACCACCGCCGGCATGGTCGGCACACTGGTGGTGTCGCAGGTCGCCGCCGGGCGCAAGAACCGCCTGCAGCTCGAACTCTCCGGCACCGAGGCGAGCTTCGGCTTCGACCAGGAGGACCCGGAACGGCTGTGGATCGGCCGGCGTGACGGCGGCCAGACGCTGCTGCGTGACCCCGCGACGTTGCACCCCTCCGCCGCGCGTTACGTCCGGCTGCCGGCCGGGCACGCACAGGGCTACCAGGACTGCTTCGACGCGTTCGTCGCCGACACCTACCGGGCGGTGCGCGGTGAGGAACCGGACGGTCTGCCCACCTTCACCGACGGCCTGCGCGCCGTCCGGATCACGGACGCGGTGCTGGCCTCGGCGGCCTCGGACGGCGCGTGGACGCGGGTGCCGGCATGACACCCGTCCCGACACCACGCGTACGGCTGACCGGCATCAGCAAGTCCTTCCTCGGCGTACCCGTGCTGCACGGTGTGGACCTGGACCTGCGCGGCGGCGAGGTGCACGCGGTGATGGGCGAGAACGGCGCGGGCAAGTCCACGCTGCTCAAGGTGCTGGCCGGCGTGCACCGGCCCGACGGCGGCACCATCGAGGTCGACGGCGCCCAGGTGTCCTTCGCCGGCCCCACCGACGCGCAGCGCGCCGGCATCGCGATCATCCACCAGGAGTTCACCCTGCTGCCGCACCGCAGCGTCGCCGAGAACGTCTACCTCGGTCGTGAGCCGGTACGGCGGATGCAGGTCGACCGCCGGCGAATGGTGGCCGACACCCGCAAGCTGCTGGACTGGCTCGGCGAGGACGGGATCGACCCGACCGCGGCGGTGGCGTCGCTGTCGGTCGCCCAGCGGCAGGTCGTGGAGATCGTCAAGGCGTTGTCGACCGACGCGCGGGTGCTGGGCATGGACGAGCCGACCGCCGCGCTCGCCGACCACGAGGTCGAGCTGCTCTACGACCTGGTCCGCCGGCTCCGCGAGCGGGACATCGCGATCCTCTACGTCTCGCACCGCATGCGCGAGGTGTTCGACCTCTCCGACCGGATCACCGTGCTCAAGGACGGCCGGCTCGTCACCTGCGCCCCGACTCGCGACCTGAGCCCGGACGACCTCGTCCGCCACATGGTGGGCCGTGACCTGGGCGAGTACTACCCGGACCGGGCCCGCTCCGAAGACCTCGGACCCGTCCGTCTCGCGCTGCGCGGCGCCGGCAACGCCCGCGTACGCGACCTGGACGTCGAGGTACGCGCCGGGGAGATCGTCGGCCTGGCCGGACTGCAAGGGTCGGGCCGATCGGCACTCGCCCGCGCGGTCTTCGGCGTCGAACCGTTCACCGCGGGCAGGCTGGAGGTGGACGGAGTGGCGCAGCGGGTGACCCGACCCCGCGCCGCCGTGCGCCTCGGGATCGCGATGGTCACCGAGGACCGCAAGGGAGACGGATTGGCGCTTCGCCAGTCCGTACGCGACAACACGTTGCTGGTGCGCCGCGCCGCGCTGCGTGGTCCGCGCGCCCGCGTCCGCTCCGACGTCCCGGCTTTGCTCGACCTGGTCAACGTGGTGGCCCGCGGCGAGCACCAGGAGGTGCGCTTCCTGTCCGGCGGCAACCAACAGAAAGTCGTCCTCGCCAAGTGGCTGGCCGTCGAACCGGGCGTGCTGCTCGTCGACGAACCGACGCGCGGCATCGACGTCGGCGCGAAGCGGGCCGTGCACGAGCTGCTGCGCGACCTCGCGAAGCGCGGCGTCGCGGTGCTGATGATCTCCTCAGAGCTTCCCGAGCTGATCGGAATGAGCGACCGGATCCTCGTCATGCACGACGGTGCGCTGGCCGGTGAACTGCCGGCCGGCGCGAGCGAGGGGGACGTGATGGCACTCGCCACCGGGCACCGGACAGGCGCGGCGGCATGAGCGCCCTGCGGGAGAGGGCCGCGCCGGCCGGCCGGACGGCCATCCGGCCCGGAGTGCGCTCGCGGCTCACCCCGGTCGTCATCGTCTACCTCGCGCTGGTCACCCTGCTCGTCGTCGGCAGCGTGCTCGTCGGGATGCGCGGCGAGGTCCTGCTCGACCAGGCCGGCATCCTCAACATCCTCACCCGGTCCACCGCGCTCGGCCTCGTCGCGATCGGCCAGACCATGGTGATCCTCACCGGGTCCCTCGACCTGTCCGTCGCATACCTGATCGGCCTCACGTCGCTGCTCGCGGCCGAGACGATGGCCGGACAGAACGGCATGGTGGTACCCGGCGTGCTGCTCGCGCTCGCCGTCGCCGCGGCCGTCGGGCTGGTCAACGGACTGGTCATCACCGTTCTCAGGGCCAACGCGTTCATCGCCACCCTCGGCGTGGCGCTGATCCTGCGCGGCTACCTCGAGAACAACTACACCGGCCCGGCCGGCGACGTACCACGCAGCTTCCAGCACCTCGGCTACGACCGGATCGGACCGCTGCCCGTCGCGGCGCTGCTCATGCTCGCCGTCGCCGCACTGGCCTGGTGGTACCTGTCGCGGACCCGCCCCGGCTACCACATGTACGCCGTCGGCGGCGACATCGAGGTGGCCCGGCTCTCCGGCGTACCGACCCGCCGGGTCGTCGTCACCGCACACGTGCTCTGCTCGGTCGCCGCCGGCCTCACCGGGATCTACCTGGCGAGCCGGCTCGGCTCCGGCGCGCCGTACGTCGGCACGGACGCCGGCTACGACCTGGAGTCCATCGCCGCCGTCGTGCTCGGCGGGACCCTGCTCGCCGGCGGCCGTGGCGGCGTCGTCGGCACCATCGGCGGCGTGCTCATCCTCGCCACCCTCGACACGATCTTCGACGACCTCGCAGTCGACCCGTTCTTCAAGGACGTGGTACGCGGCGTCGTCCTGGTGACCGCGGTCGCGCTCTACGCCCGCCGCATGACGGCCGACCGCAACCGGGGGAGGTTGGCATGACCTGGCGTCCACGCCTGGCCGAGGGCACCGCCCCGGTGCTCGTCGTCCTGCTCGTCCTGCTCGTCGGCCTCGCGATCGCCGGCCCCGCCTACGACGAACCGGCCGGATACCTGGCGCTGCTCAAGCGCGCCGCGCCACTGATGATCCTCGCCATCGGGCAGTACTTCGTCATCGTCTCCGGCGGCTTCGACCTGTCGGTGGGCGCCCTGGTCACCGCCGGGGTGGTCATCGCCGCCCGGCTCATCGACGGAGACGAGGCGGCGACAACCTGGGTGATCCTGCTCGTGCTCGGATTCGGGCTGCTGGTCGGCCTGGTCAACGGGCTGATCACGACGAAACTGCTGGTTCCGTCGTTCATCGTCACCCTCGGCATGCTGCTCGTGCTCGACGGCGCGACCTTCCTGTGGACCGACGGCGCACCCCGCGGCGCGCTGTCGGCCGGGTTCCGGACGTTCGGGCGCGGCGCCCTGGACGTACCGGTGCTCGGCGAGGTCCCGTGGTCGGTGCTCATCCTGTCGGCGATCCTGGTGGCCGCGGCGCTGTTCATGCGCAGCGGGACCGGCCGGGCGCTGGTCGCGGCCGGCGACAACGAGGCCGCCGTGCGGCTGTCCGGCGGTCAGGTCGACCGGCTCAGGCTGCTCGGGTTCGTCCTCTCCGGACTGCTCGCCGCCGTCGCCTCGATCCTGCTCGGCGGGTTCGCCGGTGTCTCCGCGCAGGTCGGCAACGGCCTGGAGTTCCGGGCGATCACCGCCGTCGTGCTTGGCGGCGTGCTCCTCGGCGGCGGGCGCGGCTCGGTGGTCGCGGCCGCCGCCGGCGCCCTGTCCCTGGAGGCCCTGTTCACGCTGCTGAACCTGCTCGGCGTCAGCGGCGCGCTCGAATCGGCCGTGCAGGGCCTGATCATCATCGCCGCCGTCGCCTACGCCTCGCTCGGCGGCGGGCTGCGGCAACGGCTGCGGTCACGACCGCAACAACGCGACACCGCGCAACCCGCACCCTCCTGAAGTCCCCTGACCAGTGAGGAGAACACGAATAATGACCAAGAGATGGGCCCTGCTGGCCGCGGCGAGCGTGCTCGCGCTCGCCGGATGCTCCAGCGACCTGCCCGAGGACACCAGCCCCGGCGGCACCACGTCGTCCGGATCCGACACCCGCAAGTCGGAGTTCTTCGACCAGGCCGAGTACGACCGGCAGCTGGCGTTCCGCAACGCCACCCCGCAGGGCCCGGAGGGCAAGCCGTGGGAGCAGATGCTCGAGCCGGAGATGGTGGACACCACGAAGTTCGCCAAGACCGGCGGGAAGTACACCCTCTGCTTCTCCAACGCCGCGGTGGACAACCCGTGGCGACAGGTGGGCCTCAAGACCATGCAGCAGGAGGTGAAACTGCACCCGGAGATCAGCGATTTAGTCGTGCTGGACGCGGAGGCCAAGGACGACAAGCAGATCAGTGACATCCAGTCGCTGGGCGGCCGGAACTGCTCGGCGATCGTCATCTCGCCCAACACCACCGCCACCCTGACCCCGGCCGTCGAGCAGGCGTGCGCCACCGGCGTGCCGGTGGTCGTGTTCGACCGTGGTGTCAACACCAGCTGCCCGGTCACCTTCATCCACCCCATCGGCGGCTTCGCCTTCGGAGCGAACGGCGCGGAGTTCCTGACCGAGAAGGTCAAGCCGGGCGGCAAGGTCCTGGCCCTGCGCATCCTGCCCGGCGTGGACGTGCTCGAACAGCGATGGGCGGCGGCCAACGAGATCTTCACCGGCAGCGAGCTCGATGTGGTCGGCGTGGAGTTCACCGATGGGGACGCAGCCAAGACCAAGAGCATCGTGGCCGACTACATCCAGCGCGAGGGCGAGATCAACGGCGTGTGGATGGACGCCGGAGCGACCGCTGTGGCAGCGGTGGAAGCCTTCCAGGACGCCGGCGTCGAGGTGCCCGCGTTCGTCGGTGAGGACCAGCAGGACTTCCTGCGGCTCTGGGTCGACGAGGGCCTGACCGCTGTCGCGCCGACCTACCCCACCTACCAGTGGCGCACCCCGGTCATCGCCGCGCTGAAGATCCTCAAGGGCGAGCAGGTGCCGAAGGAGTGGGTGCTGCCGCAGCCGCGGATCACCAGCGAGACCGTCCAGCAGTACGTGCAGCAGGACATGCCGCCGCTGCACTACGCGATGTGCGGCTGCGAGGGAATGCCGGGCTACCCGGGGCCGTGGAAGTGACCGGACATCGACTCGGGGTCAACACCTGGGTGTGGGCCTCGCCGCTGACCGACGCGACCCTGGCCGCCCTCGCGGCCAAGGTCGCGGGGTGGGGCTTCGACGTGCTCGAACTCCCGGTCGAGAACCCGGACGACTGGGACCCGAAGCGGGCCGCGCAGGTGCTCGCCGAGCATGGGCTCGGCGCCACCGTCTGCCTCGTCATGCCACCCGGGCGGGAACTCGTCGCCGCGGACCCGGCCACTGTCCGGTCCACACAGGACTATCTGCGCCGGGTGGTGGACGTCGCCGCGACGGTCGGCTCGCCGGTGATCGCCGGCCCGGCCTACGCCTCGGTCGGCCGTACCTGGCGGCTGTCGCCGAGCGAGCGGGCAGCGGCGTACGACCAGCTGCGCGGCAATCTGGCCCCCGTCGTCGACCACGCCGGCGCGGCCGGTGTCACGGTCGCCGTCGAACCACTCAACCGCTACGAGACGAGCCTGCTCAACACCATCGGCCAAACCCTCGAGGCGATCGCCGACCTGCCGCACTGCGGGCTCGCCCTCGACCTCTACCACCAGAACATCGAGGAGACGAACGTCCCGGCGGCGATCCGCTCGGCCGCCGGACGGATCGCGCACGTCCAGGTCTGCGGCAACGACCGCGGCACGCCCGGCACCGACCACCTGGACTGGGCGGCGATCCTCACCGCGGTCGACGACGCGGGCTACACGGGCCCGCTGTGCATCGAGTCGTTCACCGCGGAGAACGCGACGATCGCCACCGCGGCCTCCATCTGGCGCCCCCTGGCGGCGAGCCAGGACGCGATCGCCGTGGACGGCCTCAAGTTCCTCAAGGCGGTGATGCCCCAGCCCCCACCAGCCCGCTGACCCGGTCCGACGGCGCCGGCACGCCGCACGGTCACGACCACAACAGAACCTCACGTCCCAGGGAGGAAGCACCCCATGAACGTGACCTGGCGTCCCCGGTGGGGACGATTGCTCGCGATGCCGGTCGCCGCCGCGCTCGCGATGTCCATGCTCACAACAGCGCCGGCCGCCGCTCACCCGGGCGCGCACGGCGACGCCCACGTCCTGATCTTCACGAAGACCACCCAGTACCGGCACGCCGAGGCGATCGAGCAGGGCGTTCCGGTGCTCCAGGAGGCCTTCGCGGAGGCCGGGATCACCACCGAGCACACCGAGGACTCGTCGATCTTCAACGACGAGGACCTCGCACACTTCGACGCCCTGGTCATGTTCCAGGCCTCCGGCGACCCGTGGACCGCCGACCAGAAGGCGGCGATGGAGCGCTACATGCAGGCCGGCCACGGCATCGTCGCCATCCACAACGCGACCGACATGCGCGGGAACTACACGTGGTGGGACAACATGATCGGCTCGCTGATGCCGGGCCACGCGGCCACCGGCAGCAGCCCCGGCCTTCCCGGCACCGTCCGCGTCGAGGACCGCACACACCCGTCGACCAGCCACCTGCCGCAGCGGTGGGAACGGGCCGACGAGTGGTACAACTACGCGCTCAACGTACGCGGCGACGCGCACGTGCTCGCCACGATGGACGAGACCACGTACGACCCGGGCGGCAACGCCATGGGCTACGACCACCCGATCTCCTGGTGCAAGCCGTACGACGGCGGTCGCGCCTGGATGACCGGAATGGGCCACTTCGGTGCGCACTACACCGGTGAGCCGCGACTGGTGCAGCACATCATCGGCGGGGTGAAATGGGCGGCCGGCATGGTCGAGGGCGACTGCGGCGCGACCACCTGGGACAAGTTCGAGCGGGTGCCGCTGGACCAGAACACCAGCGCGCCGTACGCGATGGACGTCGCCCCCGACGGCCGGGTGTTCTTCACCGAGCTGGTCCGCGGCGAGATCCGGGTGTACGACCCGCGTAGCCGGACCACGTCGACCGCGATCACCATCCCGGTGTACTCCGGCGGCGAGGACGGCCTGCTGGGCATCGCCCTCGACCCGGCCTTCGCGAGCAACGGCCACCTCTACGTCTACTACTCCCCGGCGAGCAGCGACGACTCCGATCCGGCCAACTTCGTCAACCGGCTGTCCCGGCTGACTGTCGGTGAGGGGTCGCAGATCGACCGGGCCAGCGAGAAAGTGCTGCTGGAGGTGCCCGCGCGGCGGTTGCCCGACGAGCCGGGGCACACCGGCGGTGGACTGGCCTTCGGCCTGGACGGCAACCTGTACCTCGGCGTGGGCGACGACGTGAACCCGCACTCCGAGCCGTCCGGCGGCTACGCGCCACTGTCGGAGCGCGACAACACGTTCCACGACGCACGGGCCACCTCGGCCAACACCAACGACCTGCGCGGCAAGATCCTGCGTATCCACCCGGAGCCGGACGGCACGTACAGCATCCCCGAAGGGAACATGTTCGCCCCGGGCACCGAGAAGACCCGCCCGGAGATCTACGCGATGGGCTTCCGCAACCCGTTCCGCTTCTCGATCGACCCGCGGACCGGCGCGCTGGGCATGGCCGACTACTCGCCGGACAACGGCAACGACAACCCGGACCGCGGCCCCGCCGGCATCGCCGAGTGGAACCTCATCACCGAACCGGGCTTCTACGGGTGGCCGCTGTGCATGGGCGACAACGAGCCGTTCCGGGACGTCGACTACCGGACCAACCCGGTGACCGTCGGCGCGTACTTCGACTGCGCCAACCCGGTCAACGACTCGATCCGCAATACCGGCCTCACTCAGCTGCCCGCGGCCAAGCCGGCGAAGATGTGGTACGGCTACAAGCGCTCCTCGGTGCCGTCGGTCATCCCGCAGGGCGGTGGCCTCGCCCCGATGGGCGGGCCCTTCTACCAGTACGACCCCGACCTGGAGTCGGACACCAAGTTCCCCGCGTACTACGACGGCAAGCCGTTCTTCTACGAGTGGTCCCGCAACAAGATGTACTCGGTCATTCCCGACGGCGACGGGAACGTCGAGAAGGTCAACCCGTTCCTGCCACAGGAACAGTTCCTCGCGCCGATCGACTCGAGCTTCGGCCCGGAGGGCTCCCTGTACGTGCTCGACTGGGGTGGCGGCTTCGGCCGGGACAACCCGGACTCGGGCTTGTACCGCGTCGACTACATCTCCGGCTCGCGCTCCCCGGAGGCGAAGGCCACCGCCACGCCGGACTCCGGACACGCGCCGCTCGAGGTGCGGTTCGACGGCGCCGGGTCGTCCGACCCGGAGGGCGAGCAGCTGACCTACGCGTGGGACTTCGACGTCAACGGCACGGTCGACTCGACCGAACGCACGCCGACCCACACGTACACCGACAACGGCGTCTACGACCCCCGGCTCACGGTGACCGACCCGCACGGCAAGACCGGCACCACGACGGTGCCCGTCACGGTCGGCAACAAGCGACCGGAGGTGCGCTTCGAGCTACCCCCGAAGGGCGGGTTCTTCGACTTCGGTGACGAGGTCAGCTGGAAGCTGTCGGTCACCGACGCCGAGGACAGCCAGATCGACGACGCCGATGTGGTGATCCAACCGGCGCTCGGCCACGACGAACACGCGCACCCCGCGGATCCGCTGCACGGGCGGACCGGCACGGTCGCCACCTCCCTGGGCGGCGGGCACAGCGACGACATGAACGTCTTCTACGCCCTCGACGGTCGCTACACCGACTCCGGCGGCGCGGGGGGCATTCCGCCGCTCACCGGATCGGACACCACGCTGCTGTTCCCGAAGCAGCGGGAGGCCGAGTTCTTCGACTCATCCCAGGGCATCACCGTGGCACCGTCGCGGGACGTGGAGGGCCACGCCGACGCGATCACCGGTCAGAACGGCGCGTGGGCGTCGTACGACCCGGTGCACCTGCACGGCGTGGACAAACTGGTCCTGCGCGTCGGCGCGGCCGGCGCCGGCACCGTCGAACTGCGACGCGGCGCACCGGACGGCGCGCTGCTGGGCACCGCGCAGGTGCCGGCGACGCCCGCCGGCCGCTACGTCGACGTACCGGTCGACGTCACCGACCCGGGCGAGACGTTCACCCTGTACGCGGTGTTCCCCGGCGCCGGCGAGCGGCGGTTGAACTTCATCGAGGCCGACGGCAAGGGCGTCTCGCCCACGAGCAAGCCGAAGGTGGCGGTGACCGCCCCGACCGCCGACGACGACCTGGAGCCGGGCGCGATCCAGGTCACCGCCGACGCGAGCGACGCGGAGAACACGATCACCAAGGTCGAGTTCTTCGTCGGTGACACCTCGATCGGCACCGACACCACGGCGCCGTACGCGGTGACGTGGAACGCCACGACGCAGCAGCGCTACCGGCTGACCGCGGTCGCCACCAACGACAAGGGCGCCAGCACCACCTCCCGCATCGTCGAGGTGGAGGTCGGTGACCTGTACGGCGACTGGCAGACCTTCAGCAACGCCGACGCCACCTTCGACCGGCCGGACACCGACACGTGGGTGATCAACTCCGGCGGCGCGAACATGTGGCAGGGCACCGACCAGTACGGCGCGGTGTACCGCCCGGCCGCCGCGGGCGCCGAGTGGACGGCCACGGTGAAGATCGAGCGGCAGGGTAACTCGAACGCCTCCGCCAAGGCCGGGCTCATCGTCCGCAACGACATCACCCAGCCCGGCACGTCGCCCGGGTACGCGGCGATGACGCTGCGTGCCGGCCTCGGGTTCGAGTGGTTGCGTGACAGCGACGGCAACGGACAGCTCGACGCCAGCACCGGGGCGGGCACGACGAGCTACCCGGCATGGGTGCGGATCGTCCGCGACGGCAGCCAGTACTACGGCTACTGGAGCAAGGACGGCGTGAACTTCACCCGGGTCGGTGACCCGGTGACGCTCAGCGGCGCGGTGAGCCCGCAGGACATCGGGCTCGCGGTGACCGCGCACAGCACCTCGGCCAAGAGCGAGGTGGAGTTCTCCGGGTTCAGCCTGGTGGACGAGGCCATCCACCCCGATCCGGATCCGGAGCCCGAGCCGGGACCGGGCTGCGACTCGCCCGACGGTGGTTCGCTAGCGCCGAGCGACGAGTTCGACGGCGACCAGCTCGACGGCTGCCGGTGGGACGAGGTGGTGCGCTACGTCTCGTCGAAGGTCGCGATGACCGACGGGCAGCTGCGGATCGAGACGCAGCCCGGCGACATCAACGACAGCAACCCCGTCTCGCCGCGCAACTTCATCCTCCAGGACCTGCCGGACGGGGACTGGACGATCCAGACCCGGCTGACGCCGACGATGCTGCACCGCTGGCAGATGGCCGGCTTCCTGGTGTACGCCGACGACGACAACTACGTGAAGTTCGACGTGGTGGCGACGAACGCCAACGGCTCGCCGACCGACCTGCACGCCGAGCTGTGGTCCGAGCGCAACGGGCAGTTCGGCAACGGCGGCAACCGGGACGTCGACGTCGCGGAGACGACCGAGAGCGGCTGGTACGACCTGCGGCTGAAGCGGACCGGAAACAGCTACTCGGCCGAGATCAGCGACGGCGGGGTCAACTGGACGTCGTTGGGTGACCCGGTGACCAACGACGCCGCGATGACGTCGTTCGGTCTGATGGCGCTCGGCCCGGAGCAGGTGTCGCCGGTGACGGTGGCGTTCGACTACTTCCGGGTGGTCGACACGACGCCGCCGTCGGTGTCGGTGACGGTCGACCCGGCCGCGCCGAACGGCGACAACGACTGGTACGTCTCGCCGGTCACCGTCTCGGCGACCGGGGCGGACGACGGCGGGCGCCCGGTACGGATCTCTTACCGGGTCGGCGACGGCGAGTGGGTCGACTACCGGCAACCGGTGCCGGTGACCGGGGACGGCACCCACGAGCTGCGGTTCCGGGCGGTCGACGAGTCCGGAAACGTCTCGACGGAGTCGGTGGTGCCGCTGCGGGTCGACACCACCGGCCCGACCGTGAAGTTCGGCGGAATCGAGGACGGCGGCTCCTACCAGCTCGGTGAGGAGTTGCCGATCGCGGCGTCGGCGGCGGACCCGGCCTCGGGCGTCGCCTCGGTGGTCGTGACGCTGGACGGCAAGCCGGTCAGCGGAGCGGCCGCGCCGACGGCCGGCACCCACCGGGTGACCGCGGTGGCCACCGACAAGGCCGGCAACGCCACGGAGTCGACGGCGTCGTTCGAGGTGGTGGCGACGTACGCCGACACCAGGGCGCTGCTGGAGCAGTACCGGAAGGAGGGATCGGTCCCGCCGGCTCGCGCGGTGGTCCTGACAGCGCAGCTCAAGGTGGCCGAGCAGATGGCGAAGGCCGGCCGCAAGGCGCAGGCCAAGGCAGCGCTCGACCGGTTCACGGCGTTCGCCCGCACCCTCGACGACGAGCAGGCGCGCGACCAGCTGATCGCCGCGAGCGCCTACCTGAGGGCCCACCTGTGAGGTGATGACGGCGAGCCGGTGCCGGCCGGCTCCCGATCGGTGCCGCGCGGCGCCGCGGCGGCGGCCCGCCCCCCCCCAAAGCGTCCATCC
>NZ_JBEXFP010000034.1:0-70028 GCF_040606825.1 Micromonospora sp. NPDC005367
GCGGGCGTGCTGGACGTCATCGAGGCGGAGATGGAAGACGTACCGGATCATCTACAGTGGGCGATGAACCGTGCCGGGTCGGTTGCCGATGTCGATGGCGCGAGCGCAGTTGCTCGGCATGCGTGATCGCAATCCGAGCCAGGCACGGTTCATCGCCCACTGTAGATGATCCGGTACGTCTTCCATCTCCGCCTCGATGACGTCCAGCACGCCCGCGAGGTCCAGGCCCCTGGCTTCGCCGCCACGCCTTCGGTGGTCAGCGCCCAGCCGGCACTCGCGACCACCGGACCCGGATCGGCGAACCAGGCCACGCGCAGCTCCTCGGAGTGCGGATTCCTCTTCACCACATAGTTCACGAGCCAGTCGTGCACCTTGGACGCGCGCCTCGCGCAACATCACGTCGAACTCGGCACACTCGAACGCTCTCGGGCGGCAGATCAGGATCGCCAGCAGTGTCACGGTCTCCCAGAGTTGCCGCGCGAGTTCCTGCCGCGTCTTCAGCCGCTTCGAGGTGGTCTGGCTCACATCAGCCTCCTGTCCAGTCACCGCCCGTATCGCCCGGCGCTTCGGCCTGAGCGAGAAGACCGCCCGCAACCAGCACTCCGCGGTGTTCGCCAAGCTCCGGGTCTCCGACCGCGTCCAGGCAGCCCTCATCGCCCGCGACGCCGGCTTCCGGTAGGCCGCCGAGTGAGAATCCGCTGGTGGCCTAGAATTCGGCGCGACGGCAGGTCTGATCGGGGCGGACGATGGACGACGACGCGCTCGCCGCCTCGCTGGCGGCACACCTGGCCCGGCTCACGTTCGTGGACCGGTCGACCGACGAGGTCACCGCGCTGCTCGTCGACGCCGTCGCCGGCTGGGGCGAGGCCCAGGGCTTCCGCGTCTACCGGCGCGCCGCGAGTGTCGTCCCGCTGCCCGCCCCCTACCAGGACCGGCACTCGGTCGTGGACGTCGCCTGCGCGCGCACCGGCGCTCGTCCCGTCGTGATCGAGGTGGACCGCACCGACCGCCGCCGTACGGTGGAGAAGCTGCTCGCCGAGTGCGACGCCGGCCGGGTCGCGCTCTGGGTGCGCTGGGGTCCCGGCCCCTTCGCCACGCCGCCCCCGCCGATCCGCCTCGTCGCCTGCGAGGTGGCGGTGCGCCACCACCGGCACTCGCGACTGCCGCCCCGCCCCGCGCCGCAGCACTCCGCGCCGGCCGGCGCCCCGGCCGAGCCGGTCGAGCTGCCACTTCCCGATTGAGCCGGCGTCCCCGCTGGGTGACCGGTTTCGCCGCGTGGGGTTCGGGGCACCTCGGTCGCGTGAGCCCGGCGACCCGGTCGGCGGCGCGCTCGCCGGACGGGCGCCGTGAACGCTCCGCACCGACGAACCGGAGGCAGGCGATGCCGGCAGGATCGAGCCCCAAGAGGGAACGGCAGTACGAGCACATCAAGGCGAGCGCGAAGAAGCGTGGCGAGTCGCCCGATCGAGCCGAGGAGATCGCCGCCCGTACGGTCAACAAGGAGCGGGCGCGCTCCGGCGAGGTCCACACAGCGAGCCGCTCCTCGAGTAAGGACGTGTCGTCCGGGCACCGGGGCGGTAAGCGCTCGCACAGCGGCGCCCAGGGGCGGACGAAGAACAGCTCTACAACGAGGCGAAAAAGCTCGGCGTCAAGGGCCGCTCGTCGATGTCCAAGGCGGAGCTGGAGAAGGCCCTGTCCCGCTAGCGCGGTGTCCACTAACGTTCACCGGGTCCCTTGACGAGGCGCTGGTGTTTCCGTCACGGGGGTTTACAGGACAGACTCGTCGTTGGGCCAGGAACCGGATTGCGAGGGTCCGAACTTCTGCTCGAGAAAATCCACCTGGCTGCGCGATGCCGACCTCGCCTCCCGAGCCCGACGAGCCACTACCAGCACAGACAGGCGAGTGACGTTGAAGTATTAGTGCCCTCGCCACCGTCGCCGGCCCGGATCCCGAGGATGTCCCGGTGCCCCTCGACGGTGACCGCCATGACGACGTAGAGGGGCCGGTTCGCGACGTGCCCGTCCCTCGCTTGTCGGGTGACAGGCGGTCGGCTGACGGGATGCGCGCAGCCTTCGACGAATCCAATATGGGCACCGGCACATTAACCGTGAGCGGCGCTCACGGAAGCGCAACGTAGACGAATGTGACCATCACCAACTCGGCCACCCGGTAACATCGTGCGAAAGCCAGGATCGGGCTTCGTGATCACGGGCGGATAGCCCTTTGCCAACCACTCGGACATGAACGCCTATCTGAGGTTTGCTGGTCGTACCGAAGTCATCGGGACGACTACTACCGGCGGGTCGTGCGTGACGATCCTGGCGGGCGGCTGAGCCGCGGTTCTCACCTGGCCGGCGTCGAAAAGGCGGCGCGGGAAACGGGTCAGGGATTGAACTTTGGCTGACACCCCGCCCGAATGCGCCCGGTCAATTTATGGAGGAGCAGGATGGGCGGAACGGATCTGGACAGCTGGTCGGCCGTCGCCGCGGGCTGGGCGAAGCTCTGGGGCGGGTTCCCCGAGCCCGCCTGGAGTGCCGTGGTCGAGGCGAGCGGGATCGGTCCGGGCTCGCGCGTGCTCGACGTGGGGTGCGGCAGCGGCGAACTCCTCGCGTACCTCGACCGGCTCGGGGCCTCGACGGCAGGCGTCGACCCTGCGCCCGGCATGGTCGAGGTCGCCCGCGCCCGGGCGACTGGGGCCGACATCCGGCTCGGCCATGCTGAGCAGCTTCCCTGGCCGGACGGGGAATTCGACCTGGTGACTTCGTTCAACGCCCTGCAATTTGCCGACGACATCCTTGACGCCCTCTCCGAGTTCGTCCGCGTCGCGGCGCCCGGCGGCCTCGTCGCGATCTCCAACTGGGCGGAGACCGACCGCAACGACCTGAACACGATCGAGGACGCCATCGCGTACGCCGCCGGCGAGCAGCGGAGACCCGTCGGCGGACTATGGCAACCTGGTGGTCTCGGCGAGCTGCTCGGCGCCGGGGGGCTCGACGTCGTGTCCGCGGGGCTCGTCGAGGTCCCCTGGCACGCACCCGATGACGACGCGCTCGTCCAGGGCGTGCTGTTGGGCGAAGATCCAGCCACCATGGCTACCGTGGCACCCACGGTGATCGCCGCCGCCCGGCGGTTCCGGACCCCCTCCGGGGGCTACCGCCTCGTCAACGCGTTCCGGTACGCCGTCGGGCGTACGCCGGGCGGCGCTGTCGAGTCGAGTGTCGGCGCGGTGGGGGAGGCCTGAGCGGTGCTGTCCTCGACCCCTGCTTGGTGCCCCGGTGGCCGGCGCTACCAGCCGCGCAGTCGTGGCCAGACCTGGCGGACCGCCCGCGCGCCTGACTCGCGTAGCTGATAGACGTCGTGCTGTGCCGCCGTCGCGCACGCGTGGATCGGCAGCACTCGCACCTGCGTGCCGACCGGACGGTCGGGTGGGCCGCGTAGTGCTCCAAAGTGGCTTCACTGGCTCTGAGCGCACCAGTCAGTCCGACGTCGATCAGCTCGCGTTCCGTGTCGCACCTGCGTCCGCCGGGTCGAGGTCTGGTTCAGTGAACTGCCGGTGGTGCCCATTCCTCGCTCAGGGCGATCAGCAGGCGCTGGCGAATCGGGAAGCATTTCGGCGGCGGCCAGCGTGTTCCTTCGGCCCGCTGTGTTCGTTAGCCGTCCAGGCCGGCGTAAGCGCGTAGCGCCTCGTGAGTCGTCGGCAGGCCGTGTTGGCGGAGCGGGCCTTGAGGCCCCGATGAGCCGAACACATGCGGGTTCTCGATGAGCCAGGCGACCACCGTCTGTTGCGCCGCCGTCAGTTCCTCGAAGGCGCGGCCGTGATCCGCCTCCATCTGCGGAAACGCGCGTCCCAGCACCACGTTGAAATGGTTGTGCCAGTTCGACGTGGGTTGCTCGGCGAGCACCGCCGCAACGAGTTCCGACCGCACCTGCTCGGCCACTGGCGCGGCGAAGGCGTCGAGTACCTCGAGTGCCACATCGTTGGGGCTCGCCGACCAGATTGTCTGCCCGGTGTCCTCTTGGCGAATGGCCCCCCATCCGCGTAGCTCGGCTATTGCCGAGTCCGGCACCTCTTCACGGGCCAGCTGCGCCCACGCCACAGCGGCCGCCCATCTCAGGTCGGGATCCGTACCGGCAAGGTTCCTGTCGAGCAGGTCCGCTACAGGCGGTGTCAACGCACCGCCGACCAGTCCCAACGCGAGCAGCGCCCCTCCCACTATCTGCGTCGGGCGCTTGTCGTCGGAGGCGATTTCGAGCAGGCGGGGGCGGATCGACGTCATCTCCTCCGAAAACCAGGCCAAGGCATGGATCGCCTCCCCGACTACCTCGGCGTCTGCGTCAGTCAGACAGGTCAACAGCAGCGGGACGCCGGCCCGGACCGCGTCGTACGCGGCAAGCACGTGCCGGCGCTCGATCAGGCGCCCCTCGGGCTTGGTGAGCGGAAAAGGCTGCCTCTGCCCTGTGCTGACGGCCTCGTACCAATCCTTCATCGCCTGCGACCAGCGGCGCCAGGTCTCCTCGGGGACCTGGGCCACGTCGTCGCGGATTTCGGCGATGGGGAAGCCGCTGGCGGGTATGTCGTAAGGCGGGTAGCCGACAGCGAGGCAGGAGAGCAGCTGAATGATTTCGTGCCGGGCGGGCGTGGTGGGGTCGGCCAGCAGCTCCAGCAGGAACGGGACCGCGTATGCGGTGGCCTCGTAGCGGGTGCCCTGGTGATAGATGTTGCCGTACAGCTCGTACATCGCCGCGCTACGGACCTCGGCGTCGGATGACCGCAGGTCACGGATGAGGCCAGGCACGTCCTCGGCACTCCCGTACGCGTGCGTCAACGATGCCCAGTCGATGCCGTCCAGATCAAGTCGCACCGGCCGGATTCTCCACGAGGTGAGCCCAGCCACCATCGGGTACCCGGCTCGCGCGACGCGTACGGGCGGCGGCGTCCTCCAGGTCCCGCCGCTGTTCTTGGTGGGCCTTCGCGCGATGACCACCCGGGCCTACGTCTTGGACAGCCAGCCGCGCTCGTGGGCACGCCATCCCAGCTGCAGGCGCGATTGCGCCCCCGCGGTCTTCATCAGCTGCTGCATCCGGCGTACAACGGTGCGGCGGCTCATCCCGAGGCGAGCCCCCGCCGCCTCGTCGGTCGTCCCGGCGACCAACAGGGACAGCAGCTTGCGGTAGGCGTGGCCATGGCCGCCCTGCGAGCTCAGCGAGGTGGGGATGCGGGCTAAAACTGCCGATGGCGCGGTAACTCAGGGCAGGCTGCCATCGGCGCGCTCGGCGATGCGGCCGAGGGATAGCGTGGCCAGTTCAGCGATCGACGCATCAGCATCTGCGACGTGGCTGATGCCGGCGACCACGACAGTCCCTGAAAGGTTCGGGTCGTTCACACCGTCGCCGACGAGCCAGCTGTTCTTCTCTGTGTGGACGACCTCGCGGGCTGGCTCCGTCACCCCGTGAGTACGCTCCGCTGGATGACCGCCAATACCTGGTAAGAGAAGCGGTCATCGGAGAACGGGAAGTCGATCTGGCGGAATAACTCGTGCGGCACCGACGAGCATGCCCCCTCAAGATCCCGGTACAGCGCGATCAGGGGCTGGTCCGGTCGGTGCTGCGCGGATCGCTGACCCGGCGGTCGGCGTAGATGTGACCAGCACGTGCGACATCTCGCCACGGCTGAGCTTTGTTAAGCGCGATGTCGAGCACGGGATCGGTGCGGTCCAGGTCGATGCAGATCACGTCGGGCCCATCCGAGCGGGCGTGCTTCAACGCGTGGCCATGCGGGCCGAGAACCGCCGATGGCGTGGTCGGCGCACACTGGGCGGGCACGGCGATGCTGACCCAGAACCCGTTCACCGCGGCATGGCCGCGGGCGATGACCTCGAAGACCGGGTCCTCGGAGAAGGTGGAGAACAGCACGCAATCCACGCCCAGGACCCGCTGCTGCGTCCACAGCTCGGGAAAGTTCACCTCGATACAGACCAGGCACCCGAAGCGGAATCCGTCCACCTCGAAGGTGCAGGCGTGGTCCCCGGGTGTGTAGAAGCCGTTGATCTCGGCGTGAGACAGGAACCGCTTGTCATACCGGTCGACCAGCTCACCACACTCATCGATCACCCACAGCGAGTTGTGCGGCCAGTGATCGCCGGACAGCCGGTGGTTGCCTCCGGCCACGACCCAGACGCCGAGTTCCGCGGCGAGTGCCATCGTGCGGTGCAGCTGCTCGGTGACCGGCGCCCAGTCGATTCGCCATCCGGCGTAATGCGGTTTCGCCGCGCCGGCGTACCCGGACAGCGCGCCCTCGCCGAGATGGACGAGCCGCGCGCCCTGGTCAGCGGCGTGGCGCATCGCGGCGCGGATCGCCATGCCATTCGCACGCGGGTCCGTGGTGACCTCGGTCTGCGCCACGGCAATCCGGATCTTCTCAGCGGTGCTCATCCGCGGCACCGTAACCGATGGACGAACCGCGCGTCGACGGCTGGATCGCCGCCACGGTCCGTGCGGGTCGCGCCATGATGCGTGCGCGGATCTGTCGATGTGGGCGCAACGAGTCACTGCCACGGGTTGCCGTCGCCTGGCCGGTCATGCCCGTAAAAGCTTGAGCCGCAACGGCAACCCGGCTACCCTGCGCAGGCTGTTGATCCACAGTTAGGAGCTGAGATGCGCCTCGCCATGGTCACGGTGCCCGCTTCGCCGCGAGAGCACACCGCACACTGATCGTTCGCCGCCGGAAAGACCTAGCCGGCGGTGTGGTGCTCCTCGCCGCGGAGCGGTCCTACGACCGTTTCCCTTTCTTGGCTCGAGGAGCTCTTTTGCGTGCCCTTGCATCCGCGCGTCTGGGCGCGGATTTCACCAAACTGTGGACCGCTTCGGCGGTGTCCAACATCGGCGACGGTGTCACCATGGCTGCCGGCCCGCTGTTGGTCGCCTCCGTCAGTGACAATCCGGCCCTCGTCGCCGGAGCCGCCTTCGCCCAGCAGCTGCCCTGGCTGATGTTCGCCCTGATCAGCGGCGCCTACGTCGACCGGCTCGACCGGCGCCAGCTGGTCGTTGCCGTCAACCTGGTACGCGCAGCCGCCCTGGCCGGGTTGGCGGCCACCATCGCGACCGAGACCGTCACCGTGCCCATCATCTACACGGTGCTCTTCCTGCTCGGTACCGGAGAAACCCTCGCGGACACCGCCATGGGTGCCTTACTCCCGTCGGTGGTCGCACCCGAGAAGCTGCCCAGCGCCAATGCGAGGCTCTACGCGAGCTTCACCATCGGCAACCAGTTCATCGCGAAGCCGTTGGGCGCGTGGTTGTTCGTCATCTCCGCCGCCGTACCGTTCGGGCTCGACGCGTTCACGTTCGCTACGGCCGCAGCTCTGATAGCCGGTATCCGGTTGGGTCCCACGCTGGAGCAGCAACCCCAGCCGGATGCCTCGTTGCACGACGAGATCGCCGCCGGTGTGCGGTGGTTGTGGCGGCACCGGCTGCTGCGGACCCTCGCCGTCACCATGGGACTGGGCAACATCGCGTTCGGCGCCGCGTTCGCGGTGTTCGTCCTCTACTGCCGGCAGCGACTGGACCTGTCCGACGTCGGCTACGGCTTCCTGCTGACCGCCTTCGCGGTCGGCGGCCTGTTCGGTACGACAGTCGCCGCCAAACTCACCCGAGCCCTCGGGACCACTACCGTCCTACGTGCCGGCCTGGTCATCGAGGTCGTCACGCATGTGACCCTGGCGGTCACGACGACGCCCTGGGTGGCCGCGGTCATCCTGGTCGTATTCAGCATCCACGCCATGGTCTGGGGCATCACCGTCGCCTCCGTCCGGCAGCGGACGGTGCCCGAAAACCTGCGCGGTCGGGTCGCCAGCGTGTACGCACTGCTGGACCTCGGCGGAGCCGCGCTGGGCTCCCTCCTCGGCGGTCTGTTCGCCAGCGTCTGGGAGATAACCACACCGTTCTGGATCGCCGCCGTGGTGATGACAGCGGTCACCACCCTCGCCTGGCACCGATTGCGCGAAGCAACCGCCTAACAACCCCACCCGGCCCCGAGCAGCCAAGGCAAGCGCCTACGTGACCGCAGCGGTGCGTGGTCACCGGGCTTGGGAGGAGTACCGCGCCGAGCAGGCCCGTCGGGGCTATCCACTCAGCGAGCAGGGTATGGCCGCCGCCCGGGCGCGCCGGTATGAGCTGCAGGCCGCGTGGCCTGAGGAGCGGTACGCCGCCCTGGAGCAGCGGGTCGCTGATCACCTCGCCTCGAATGAGCCCGGCCGGCAGGCGCCGGCCGCGTGACCGCCGAGGACGAGGACGACCGGCCTGTCACGCTGATGTTGGACCGCTCGGCGGTGCTGGCGTACCTGGCCGGGTCCATCCACACCACTTAGCCCGTAGGTGAGGTCATTAACGACCGGCAGCGGTTCGGGATCACTGCCGTCACCGTCGCCGAGACCCAGGCGATGCTGACAGACGCGAAGGACCGGGGCGACCTACACGTGCTGCTGCGCATGGCTGCCTGCGCGGTGCTGCCCACCTGGGGTGAGTCTTGGCAGGAGCTGAGCTACTGGCGGGAGGTCACTGGCCGCGCTGACCTGGCCACGACCGTACGGGCGGCGATGGAGCACAGAGCGTCGATTCTCAGCGGCGAGGGCCACCGCTACGGCGAGCGCCTGCCCGTCATCGACATGTCCGAGTGATCGGGGCACGGCGAGTACGCTGATCAGCCTCCCATCGGTCGTACTCGGCCGCCTCATCGGCGGTCATGTCGCGGGCTCCGATGATCAGCCAGTCCAGCGGCCGGCTCGTGGCCCGCACGGTCACGACCAGGTGCCGGCCCATCTGGGGGTCGCGGTTATAGTGCCAGCAGCGTCGCGTGCCGGTGGCGGATGGATCGTCAGGCATGGAGGCGTCGTATCGAGAGGTGGCTACGGCCATTCCCACCCCAATTTCACAGAAGATCACGCTTTACCCCGCCGAGGACCGGTTCTTCGGCCCCCGACCCGCCGTCCTCGTCCTGCCCGGCGGCGGCTTCCGGGAACTTCCACCGCACGAGGGCGAAGGCTACGCGCGCTGGCTGTCCGGCCTCGGCATCCACGCCTTCGTCCTGTCCTACCGGCTGCTGCCGGACCGGTTCCCGGCCCCGCTCGAAGACGCCCGGGCCGGGTTGGACCACATCCGCAACGGCGACCACGGCCTCGACGTCGGCCGGGTCGGCGTCATCGGATCAAGCGCAGGCGGCCAACTCGCCGGCCTGCTCATGACCGGCCGGGTCCTGTCCATCGAGGAGGGCGTCGCCAACCCGCCCCGACCGGACTTCGCGATCCTGGCCTACGCGCTGGCCGACCTCGACCTGCTGCCGCCGCCGGTGGTCGAGAACCTGCTCGGCGACCTGCTGCCCATCAAGGACGAGCTATCCCCGGCCAAGCATGTGGACGCGTCGGTGTGCCCGACCTTCGTATGGGCCACCGCTCAGGACCCGCCGGGCCTGCCCAACGCCCTGGAGTGGACCCGGGCGCTGGCGGCCGCCGCGGTACCGGTGGAGTTGCACGTCTACCCGGGCGGCAGCCACGGCATCGGCTTGGCCGACGGCGTGGAATACGGCGGCGAGCCGCATAAGTTCATTGCGCGCGAGCCGCACACCGCGTCCTGGACGACCGCGTGCGCTGCCTGGCTGCGACGGGAGGGCGTTCTTGCCGACTGACCGCGTCACCGCCTGGGGCGGAGAACTACAGCGGGTGCACGGCAAGCTGCGCAATGCGCTGGCGCTGGCGCGGGCGGGACTGGACGGCGGCGACCCCGCCGACGCCGCCACCGACCTGCTGTTGTTCTGCCACGGGTTCTGCGCTGCCCTGTCCGGCCATCATCGCGCCGAGGACGGTTCGCTGTTCCCGGAACTGGTACGGGCGCGACCCGACCTGGCGCCGGTGGTCGCGAAGCTGACTCAGGACCACAACATGATTGAGCACCTCATCGGTGGATTGCAGAAGGCGGTGGCCGACTCGACCGACCCGGAGGTGGCACACCGTCATCTGGACGGGATCGAGGCGGTCATGGAGACGCACTTCAAGTACGAGGAGAAGCAACTGGGAGCGGTGCTGGACAGCATGGATGCCGACTTCGACCGTACCGAGATCTTCGGCCCGATTAGCTGAGCCGCGTCCCGTTCGCGCCGTCCGCCGACGGCGCGAACGGGAAATCACCTGGGTTCGAGCGGAACCGCCACCGCCTCGCCCGGGTCCTGAACGGCGGCCGCCGAGGTTTCGCTGAAGCGGTGAGACGGACCCGTGTCACGAACCGCGACCGGCGCTAACTACACGAGCCGAAGGGCGCGATGTGGTTCGTGGCTTCTAGCCCGTGTTTCGTAAGTGGGCGTGGGCCGGGTGAGGTCACGGCGTGGCGGTGATCGATAACTGAAGAGGTCTCCGGTAAGTGGGTTAGCGACCAAGCAAACCTGAATAGCGGCGACCTCGTGGCCAGCCTAGCGGCGTCGGCGCGGCATGACCTGAGCGACATCCAGTGGCAGCACCTGCACCCGTTGTTGCCTGCGGAATCGTCGATGGGAAGACCGTGCAAGTAGACCAGACGACAGATCATTGATGGCATACGGTGGCGGGTACGCACCGGTGCGCCACGGCGTGACGTGCCCGCGAACTACGCCCCATGGCAAACGCTGTATCGGTGGTTCCGCCGCTGGCAACGTGACGGCACCCGGGCCTGCATCCTGGCCGGGCTCCAAGCCGCCGCCGACGCGGCCGGGCGCATCGACTGGACCGTCAGCGTCGACTCCACGATCAGCCGCGCCCATCATCACGCCGCCGGTGCCCGCCGTGACGGCGACCAGCAGAAAGAACCACCCGGCGGGATCCTCACCGAGCCTGCCGATCACGCACTGGGGTCGCGTCCGCGCGAGTGGTGTAAGAGACGGCCATCGCGGGATCCGGTCTGATGTTATGCGGCGATCGAGGTGGGGTCGTCCTGGCCGCTAGCGTGTTGGTCGGGCCGGATGATGATCGTTCGGGCTTTGGCGAGGAGTTCCAGGCCCATGTAGCGGCGGCCTTCGGTCCATTCGTCGGTTTGCTCGGCCAGGACCGCGCCGACGAGGCGGATGATCGACGGCCTGTTGGGGAAGATCCCGACGACGTCGGTGCGGCGGCGGATCTCCTTGTTCAGTCGTTCCTGCGGGCTGTTCGACCAGATTTGGCGCCAGATATCGCGCGGGAAGCCGGTGAACGCCAGGAGGTCGTCGCGGGCGGTGTCGAGGTGCTCGGCCGCGGCCGGGAACTTCGCTTCGATCGTGGCGACGACTCGCTGGAACTGGGCGTGGACGGCGTCGGTGTCGGGCTGGTCGAAGATCGTGCGCACGAGGGTGGCGATCCACGGCTGGGCGGACTTGGGGACCTTCGTCAGCAGGTTGCGCAGGTAGTGAGTCCTGCATCGCTGCCACGTGGCCCCAGGCAGGGCAGCGCCGATGGCGGCGACGAGGCCGGCGTGTGCGTCGGAGATGACCAGGCGGACGCCGGTCAGGCCGCGGGCGGTCAGCGACCGCAGGAACGCCAGCCAGCCGGCGCCGTCCTCGTCGGAGGCGACATCGAGGCCGAGGACTTCGCGTTGGCCGTCGGCGTTGACGCCGACGGCGATCAGGGCGTGGACGTTGACGGTTCGGCCCGCTTCGCGGACCTTCATCGTCAGTGCGTCCATCCACACGAACGTGTAGTGGGTGTAATCGAGGGGCCGGTTGCGGAACGCCTCGACCTGGGTGTCCAGGTGGGCGGCCATCTCCGACACCTGCGACTTCGACAACTGCCGGATCCCGAGCTGCTCGACCAGCTTCTCCACCCGCCGCGTCGATACCCCGAGCAGATAACTCGTGGCCACCACCGACACGAGTGCCTGCTCGGCCCGCCGCCGGTGAGTCAACAGCCAGTCCGGAAAGTAGCTGCCCTGCCGCAGCTTCGGGATCGCCAGATCAATCGTGCCCGCGCGGGTGTGCCACTCCCGCTGCCGGTAACCGTTACGGGAGTTGCCCCGCTCGTCGCTGCGTTGCCCGTAGCCGGCGCCGCAGATCGCGTCGGCCTCGGCGGACATCACCGCCTGCGTGAACGTGCGGATCATCGCCTGCAACACGTCCGGCGACGCGCCCTCGATCTGCTCGCGCAGCAGCTCAACAGGGTTCACACTCTCAGATGCGGCCATCGCGTTCTCTTCTCCTGCTCTGACTTGGTCGTCTCGAAGGATCGACGCGATGACCGTCTCTCATCTACGCAACAGGCCCATCACGGGCAAGTCGTACACCACTCCCGTGGACGCAACCCGCCCGCTCCGCCGAAGCCGGCGAACCCGGAGAGATCCCTCTTCCTGGGATACAACACCGACCACTGCTCGGATGCCTGACGCAGGAGGTCCGGCTGACCGCGCCGCCGTTGCCAGACCGCATCGAGGGAGACCCCTGCGGCGGCGGCCAGGCCGACCAACTGGTCCAGGACACCCGCCATCGTGTCGCTGGCGTGCTCAGGCAGAAGCATGTCCTCCATCCGTGTACCGAGTGCGAACGCCTAAATGCCGGTCAGCTGAGGGTCCCTCGGCAAGCGGAGGCTGAGTTCGAACTTCCCGCGAGGGTTCTTCTTGTAGAGCTGGTACACGCTGAGTCTGTGCGCACGGTGCACGAGCGTGTTGCCGCATGCTGAGCGTCCAGGGCAGCCAGCCGTACGGGCCCCGCTCAGCCGCGGCCATGATCCCGCTGAGTACGGTTCCTGCATCGCCCGTGCCTCGCTGCCATCGGTTGCCAGGAGTTTATTGCGCTCCGGTTCTATCCCGGCGGAAGCCCGCCTCAGCATCGACCAGGCAGCAGTCACCAGGTCGGTGCGGAGACTCAGGACACCGATACCGGATCCGGCGATTGCGTCCAAGGCGCTACCGCACGAGGCGAAGAAGCCGGCGACTGCGGCTTCGATGCGGTGTTGACGACGCTCCTCTACTGGTCCGCGAAAAGCGAAGGGATTCGGTCCGGCCTTGACGGTGTTCTGATACCAGGTCGCCTCGGCGTGCACGATTTGGTGGAACTCGGACACGTGCCACGCCGCTGTCTGTAGTGACGGACGGCGCCGCGAGCACCGAGCACCCCGGCCCGTCCGTAAGGGTGGACGGGCCGGGGTGCCTCAGTCGGTCGGTGGTGCTCAGTAGGTGAACCGCGACAACCCGCCGGCCCACGCGTCGACGACGTACCCCGTGCGGGTGGTCGGGTCGAGGTAGAGACCCTGGCGCGCGGTGAAGTCGAAGTTGGACGCGCCGATCGTGGAGTTGACCAGGTTGACCATCGGCTTGCGGGACAGGACCGTCCCGGTGTCGGGGTCGATGAGCGTCACCTCGCTCATCGGGTTGTTGTCCGTGTCGTGGTCGGCCTCGTAGAGGCTGGTCTGGACCAGCACGTGGTGGGTGGCGTCATAGGTCAGCCACTCGGGGCCGCGGGTGTCGATGGTCTTCTCGGGACCCTTGGTGATCGTGGCCTGGTCCATGGTCAGGAACGAGCTGAGCGGGAAGTTGCCACCGTACGGCTGGTGGGCCCCGACTGAGACGTACAACTTGTCGCCCTTCCCGTCGGGCGCCACGGCCGCCGTGCAGAGCGGCATTGTCGTGGCCGGGCTGACCGTCTGCGCAGCGACGTCCACCTTGACCATCCAGTATCCCGCCCGGCCCGTGAGGCAGGGGGCCGCCGTGCCGACGGTGGTCGCGAAGACCGTGCCGCTGGAGGAGTCGACGGCCAGGTTCGAGAACGTCCTGCCGCGGTTGTTCGGGTTGAGGATCAGCGGGCCGGTGGCGTCACCGGTGGCCATGTCGACGGTGTAGAGCAGGCTGTAGCCCTGCAGGCTGTCGTACACCTCGATGTAGCCGCGTCCTCGAGCCCGGTCGACCGTCCCGCCGTCGAGGTAGCTCTGTCCGACGGTGAGGCCGGGCAGGCTGTCGACCTGCGTCGACTTCACCACGGTGTCAGTGGCCGGGTCGATGACCCGGACCTCGGCCTCAGTGCCGATCAACGGGCGATGCAGCACCAGGGCATGCCCGCTCGCGGCGTCGATGCCCTTGATGAGCTGCAGGTGGGAGCCCGGGGCGCTGTGGTTGATCTTCGTACCGCGGGTGCCGGAGGCGAGGTCGTACGGCACCGTGGCGGAGTCGACCAGGCCGATCCCGTCGAACGTGTCGGCCGAGATGTAGGCCTTGCCACCGTCGACCACGAAGCCCTCGACCGCACCGTCGATGCGGTCGCCGTCGTCGTACTGCAGGAACGAGGTGGCCGAGGCCTGGCCGATCGGCCGGCCGTGCTTCGTGGCGATGACGCGAACCGGGTACTGCAGCCCGGTCGTCAGGTCCAGCGTGTCGAGGTCGAGCACGGTGGTTCCGTTGGTCGCCGCCAGCTCACGCCACACCGTTGAGGCGTGGTTGAAGCCGTCGTCGTCGCGTTTGGTGCCGTTCTGGTTCGTCGCCGTGTTGAGCGTGCCGGCCAGGGTCGGGGCCGGCGCCATCACCTCCACGGCCGCGCCGGTCGCGCCCTTGACGCCGCGCACGTCCCAGCTCACCGGGACGCGCGCGTCGCCACGGCGCACCGCGGCCGCGTGGACGTTGGGTCCGAAGGTGATCGGGGCGGGTCGCTGGTCGGCGCCGGGGCCGACGCGGAAGGCCCGGAAGTCTCCCCATATCTTCAGGTAGCCGCCGAGCGTGGCGGTCTGGAGGCCGACGCCGTAGAGGCCGCCGCCGCCAGGGGCGAATGCGGAGGCGGGGACGGTGACGGTGCCCTTGGTCTCGGTGAGCGGGGTGCTCCACGCCTCGTTGAAGATGTCGACGCCGGCCGACGGGGTGTAGTGCCCGACGCTGGAGACGACCAGGCGCGGGTTGCTGACGCCGCGGACGCCGGTCAGGTCGTAGGAGACCGCCACCGGCTTGCCGAGTGCCACCTTGCCGGGGACCGTCGGCGGCAGGGCCTGTTCGTAGGTCCCATCGGAGGGCAGGAACGTGAGCGTCCGCGACAGCTCCGCGACGACCGCCGTCCTGCCCTTGACCTTGTCGAGTGCCTGGAAGCGTACGTCGATGCGCTGCGGCGAGCCCGACGTCATCGAGAGGCCGGCGGCGTCGAAGAGCTCCTTCGGCAGAACCCGGATGCTCGGCGCCGCCGTCGGGAAGGTGCGGCTGCCGACGACGAGCTGGTAGGTCAGCCCCTTGGTGTCACCGGCGAGGTCCATCCCGAAAGTGATCGGGGAAACCATGTTCTGTCCGGTCTTGTCGCCGTTGGCGTCGGTGGGTCCGGCCAGGTCGATCGCGTCGGGGTTGGTGTCCTCCTCGAACGACATGCCCTGCAGGCTCGGGATGACCTGACGCTCGGCGATCGAGAGCCGGGCGGCGGTGCGGGCGATGGGGAAGCCGCGCGAGAGCACCTTCTCGAAGGCCCGGGTGACGTCGATCTGCGGACCGACGTGGAGTTCCTGGTCGGCCTGCATTGGGGTGGCGACAGGGCGGGCCGTGTCGGTGAGGATCTGGCGGACCTGCTTCGGGGTGAGGCCGGTGCCGGTCGCCTTACCCGCCTGCAGGACCACCGCCGCGGCGGCCGCGATCATCGGCGCTGAGGCGGACGTGCCGCCGCCGAGCTGCAGGCCGACGGCCTGGGGGCCCTGGCGCTCCGCGTGGAAGAACGCGGGCAGGTTGTCGCCGGGGGCGGACAGGTCGATCCGGGACCCGAAACCCGAGGCGTAGGCGGCGGCGCCGTTGTAGCGGGTCGTCGGCCAGACTCCCTTGCGGACGTCCGGGCTCGTCAGCGTGTCGTCCACCGTCGTCGAGCCCGCGGCGATCACGCCTGTGTCGGTGACCTTGGTCGGGACCGTGGTGGGCGCGATGTCGTCCAGGTCCGTCTGGTCGGACTTCTTCCCGGTGCGCTCGGTCGGCGTGCTGCCGCCGTCCGGGCCGACCGAGACGGGCAGGGCCAGCCGCGTGCCGTCGTTGGAGCTGACCACGACGACGATGCCGGAGGCGACGATCTTGCGCAGGGTCTCGCGGATCTCTGGGATGTCCTCAATCCAGCGGCCGGGGAAGCCGAGGTTGGTGTCGGTGCCGGCGCCGAGGCTCGCGGTGATGACGGTCGGCCGCGGGTTCTGGTTGGCGGCGGCGATGAACGCCTGGTTGATGCCCTCGAACGTGGCCTCCTCGGCGACGACGAGACGGTAGTCCGCCCCGGGCGCGATGCCGAGCAGGTCGGTAGCGCCCTCGCCGAGCGCCTCCGGTCGTTGCTGGTCGTGAGGGAGCGGCGCCATCATCGAGAAGTCGAGCAGCACCTCGCCGAGCGCCGGATCCTGGCCCTCGGTGGTCCCCATGGGGTCGAGGGAGCCGTCGTCGTCGGCGGTGTACGTCGGGATGAGCGGCATCGACGGAATGTCGAGGTAGCGCTGGCCGTCCCGGACAACGGTGGTGTCGTCGTTGACGTCACCGATCGAGACGTTGGTGATGATCTGGCCCGCGCCGGGCAGTGCGTTCAGGTGGCGCTTCGCGTCGACGAAGGCGCCGACCGCGTTGACGCCCTGTGCGTTGAGCCAGGACGAGAATGAACTGGTGAGCGCGTCGTTGGTGGGTACGCCGACGGCGTCGGTCGCAGCCGCGGCCTTCGCGCGCGCCTGGGCACCCTTTGCGACCTTCTCGGGCAGGTGGATCGAGGTGTTCATCGTGCCGATGCCGACGGCACCGGAGCCGACCTGGTAGGTCTGACCTGCGGCCCGGGCCTCGATGGTCTCGATGCTGGGGCTGTACGTCGTACCGTAGCCGCTCATGCCCGCGACGGGTGGCACCACGAACGGGCGCTGTCCGCCCTTGGGGTCGGTGACGGTAGCGGTGCCGTCGTCGTACCAGGTCACCTTCGAGCCGTCGTCCAGTGTGTGGTGGTGGGCGGCCGGATCGGCGCCGGCTACGGGAACTCCGGGTGCGGGGGAGGCGCTGGCCGGCGGTGTGCCGACGGCGCCGAGAGCACCCACGAGCAGGAAGGAGGCGAGGACGGAGACCGTCCTCGTAGAACTCCCGGACATCGTGCTCCTTCGGTATGCGGAGTCGGGTGGAACGCACCCGACATAGAAGAACCGTCGGGGTCGTAGACTTCCGCCACAAGGCATCGAGCGGTGCGACTCCGGGCAGTTGCGCAAGTGTGAAGTGCCGCGCGGAGGAGGGTCCGGTGAACGAGCCGACGACCTGGTGGTCCGACGCCGGCTTGCCGCCCGCCGCGGGGCAGGTCCTCGAGCACCTCGTCGCGCACCCGGAGTCGACGCCGGCCGAGATCGCGCAAGCGCTCCGCCTCCCATCGCGGGGCGTCGCCCTCGCACTGCGGACGTTGAGCGACGAACTGCTCGCCGTACGAGTGAGCCTGAACCCCGCGCGGTGGAGCGCGAACCCGCCCCGCGCCGCGATCGAGTCGCTGCTCACCCGCCGCAGCGCCCGGCTCGCAAACGTCCGTCTTCAGGCCGAGCGGCTGCACGAGCTGTACACCGAAACCGTCGACCGCCGTTTCATCAGAGACCAGTTCGAGGTGCTCGACAGCCCGCAGCGCCTCAATGCTCGCTATGAGCACCACCTGCGCTCGGCTCAGCGTGAGGTCCTGCATCTGGTCATGCCGCCGTACGTCGCTCCCACAGAGCAGCTGCCGGAGCGGATGGGCGCGCAGGGCGAGGCCATGGCCCGGGGCGTGCGCTTCCGCTCCGTCTACGACAGCGGCAGCTTCGACGACGAACTTTCGCTGCGGACCGCGCGGGAGGGCGGCAACCTCGGCGGTCAGATCCGGCTGAGCAGCGATCTGCCGATGAAGCTGGTGATGTTCGACGACCTAGCTGCGATCATGTCGCTCAAGCCGGACGATCCCGCGGCCGGCTCGCTACTCGTCTATGCGCGGCCGCTCCTGCGCGTGCTGCGCGTCCTCTTCGAGGAGCTGTGGGAGCACGGCCAGCCGTGGAGCGAGGCCGGGCCGGTCGCTCCGCCCGACCCCGATCTGAGGCCGGCGCCTGACCCTCGGATGCTGCAGGTGCTGCGCTTCATGGCACTCGGCATGAAGGACGACGCGATCGCCCGGGCCCTCGGGCTCAGCCGGCGCACCGTTCAACAGACGGTGAGCGATGTCGGCGCTCTCCTCGGGGCACGCACCCGGTTCCAGATCGCGCTCAGGGCACAGCAACGGGGCTGGCTCGACGACGTGCCGGACGATCCAGGCCACCCCGACCTCTGCGGCGTGCGCGGTTCCTGCCGTTATGACCGCATGACCCTCCGTGGGCGGCCTGACGGGACAGGGCAGTCGACAACCACGTCAACCACTCAACGGCGCCAGCGTCCGACAGTAGCGGCGGACAACCTGAGTAAATCCCCTGGATGACCGCGCCCGCGGGCTACCTGCAGGGGCGAGCTGCCTGCATCGCAGTCGTCGACGTCTCCGCCGTCGTGACGACCGGGCCCACCTGACGTCGGGCAGCGCCCGCGGTGTTGGTGTCAGGCTGCGCGGGTAGCTGGCTTTCCCCGGCGTCGTTGTCGTTCGCGGCGGATGCGGGCGCGTTCTTGGCGTTGAGCGGCCACTACGTCGGGATGGCGGGCGTTGGCGTTGCGCCGGCGCGGGTAGGCCTGCGGTTCCCGGGTCATCGCGGGGTGGTTCCAGCCGGCGATGACGAAGACCGCGCACCGGACACGAGTTCCTCGTGTCCGCCGATCCCACAACGCAACGGCGCCACCGCCCTTCTCTCACAGCATTGTCACGAGGGAGCCGGCCTCACGGCGGACGAGCACCATGACTTCGGCCGATCTGCCACGTCCTTCTAGCGCGGACGTCAGAACTCGAGGACGTGCTTGACCCCACCCGAGCGGCCGCCCGCGACCTGGTCGGCGATCGCGGCGCCGTCCTTGATCGGTGTCGTCTGGACGTCAAGTCTCAGTTCGCCGGAGGCGGCGAGTGCCGCGAGTTCGCCGAGTGCCCGTCCGTCGGGCTGCACGTAGAGGTTCGAGGTGGTGATTCCGCGAATCGGGTCGGGTGCGTCCGAGGTGATGGAGGTGAGGCGGCCTCCGTCGGTGAGCAGTTCGATCGCGTCCTCGGCGGTGCCTCTCGCGGCGATGAGAACGGCGTCGAATCGGCGGTCGCTATTCCGCGCCCAACCGTCAGCGTGGGTGTCGATGACCTCGCTGGCGCCGAGGGCGCGGAGCTGATCGGCGCGGGCCGGCCTTGCACCGGCAACGACCTCGGCGCCCCGCAGGTGGGCGAGTTGCACGGCCAGTGACGCGGTGGGGCCGGAGGCTCCGACGACGAGCAGGCGGGTGGTGGCGTCGACGTGGAGCTCGTCGAGGGCCTGCTGGGCGGTGAGCCCGGCGACCGGGAGTGCCGCCGCAATCTTCGGAGCCAGGTTCTCGGGCAGTCGTGCGACGTGCGCGGAACGGACCAGGACGCGCTCTGCCCAGGTGCCACTGCCGCCCGGCAGGGGCACCTCGTGGACCAGCACGAGGTCTCCCGTGCGGAATTCGGTCTCGTCCGGGCCGGTCGCGATCACGCGGCCGGCGGCTTCGACGCCCAGAGCGGCGGGCGGAACGAGGCCGACGTCCCATCCGCCCGTGTGAAGCAGGGCGTCCCACGGCCCGATCCCTGCCGCGACCACCTCAAGGATGAGCTCGCCCGCGTCAGGCTGACGGGGGTCCGGAAGGTCGAGGATCTCCAGAGCGCCGTTGGCGGCTCGAACACCGAGTCCGATCATGATTTGTCCTTCTGTGTTGATTCTGTTCGTGCGTGTTTCGCGTTTTAGGCGGCCGGGTTCATGCCCGGGTCCACGGGCCGCTTGGACTTCGGGAGCTTGTCGACCACGAGCCGGTACGAGTCGGCGACGAGTTCCTTCACAAGGTTCTTATCAAGGCTTGGACCACCTGCTGCCGTGATCCAGTGCTTCTTGTCCATGTGGTACCCGGTCGTGATCTCTGCGTACTGCTCGCGCAGCGCAACGGCCTCGTCCGGATCGGCCTTCAGGATCACAACGGGGTGCCCCGGCATGTCGGTCATCAGCATGAAGACCTTGCCGCTTACCTTGTACAGCTCCCAGTTCGGGCCGACACGGTGCTCGAACGTCACGTCCGGCAGCTCTGTCGCGTACTCGTTCGCGACCTTCTGGAGTTCCTGTCCATCCATGGCTGATCAACTCCTCTTACGCTCGGTTCGCCCGGGCGGGCCGCTCAGGCGAAGGTGAACAGACGCTCGGGCGCGAACCGCGACACCGGGGTCTTGTACTGCTTCGCCTCGTCGGGGTAGCCCAGCGCGAGCAGCACGGTGGTGGTGTATCCGGTTGCGCGGATGTCGAAGGCCTTGTCCACGCTGACTGGGTCGAAGCCTTCCAGCGGCATGGCCTCGACGCCGAGCTCGGCGGCTGCCATCATCGTCAGACCCATCACCATGTAGGTCTGCTTCTCCATCCAGTGGTACTCGTCCTTGTAGCCGTATTTGCGCAGGTTCAAGAAGTCGCGGGTCATGAATTCCCACCGCTCCTGCTTGGCCGCATCCGCGAACCGGCCGTCGGCCCGCTCCTTGCTGAACACCGCTTCGAGGTGGTGCTCGGGTATATCGGCCCGAGTGGTGAGGATGATGGTGTGCGAGGCGTTGAGGATCTTCTCGGCGTTGTCCTGGAACCGCTCGCCGAGGTTGGCCGCCAGCCGCTGCTTGCCCTCCTGGCTGGACAGGACGTAGAAGTGATTCGGTTGGATGTTCGTCGACGTGGGCGCCGAGCGCAGGAACTTCAGCAGTTGCTGAAGAGTCTCGTCCGGGATCGTCTTGCTGCCGTCGAAGTAGCGGCTGAGGTGCTTGCTCATGAGCTTGTCGAGATCCATGTCATCGTGCTTTCTGTGGTGATGAGTCGAGGGATGCGTAGCTGGTGAAAGTCGGAGCTAGGGTTTGCGAGCGAGGAGTTCGCCCACCCGGTCGAAGCTGATGCCTGTCGTGGCCGAGGCGATGTCGCCGGCCTTGAGCGCCGCGGCCGCCTGTTCGAGAGCGCCCATCGCGTGGGTGTAGAGCGCGGGGCCCAGGCTGATGCGCTTGACCCCGGCCTTCTGCAGTTCGGAGACGGTCAGCACCTGGTCTGCCGGTGAGATGAGAACGTTCACGGGTGTCGGCGCGACGGCGGTGACGATCGCGACCAGGGATTCGAGGTCGGGCGGGAACGGTGCGTAGAGCACGTCGGCGCCGACCTCGGCGAAGGCGGTCAGCCGTCGGATGGTGTCATCGAGGTCGGGCCGCCCCTGGATGAAGTTGTCGGTGCGAGCGGTGACGACGATGCGTCGCTTCGCCGCGACGACCGCACTGCGGACCCGGTCCACCGCGTCGTCGAAGTCGCGGATCGGGTCATCGGGATTCCCGGTGGTGTCCTCGATTCCGATGCCGGCCATACCGTGCGCGACGGCACTGTCAACGGTCACGGCGACGTCCTCGGCGGTGACGCCGTAGCCGTCCTCGAAGTCACCGTTGACGGGCAACCCCGTGATCCGGCCGAGCAGCTGCGCGTGGTCGAGATGCTCGTCGCGGCTGATGCTGTGGCGTCCGTCGACGCGGCCGAGCGCGGCTGCCAGGGCCGCCGACGACGTGCCGATGGCCTCGAAGCCGGCATCTGCCAGGATCAGCGCCGACACGCCATCCCAGGCGTTCGGCATGACGAGGCCCTGTTCTCGGGTGTGCAGTGCCATGAACTTCTCATAGAGCTCAGAGCCGGACACGTCGTTCCTTTCCAGTGCGGTTGATCAGGGCGAGGGTTCGACCGGTCGGGTCGCTCTTCTCGCGAGTTCGGTAAGAGCTCATGCCAGATCGGGGGCCGGGATGTCGACGTCGGTCAGGTTGACGTTGTTGAGGTAGTTGGTCAGCAGTGCCCGGACGACCAGCGTGACGATCGCCAAGATCTCCGGATCGGTGTACCCGGCCCCCCGGACGGCCGCGAGGTCGGCGTCACTGACCCGTCCGCGCGTCTCGATCACCCGCTGGGCGAAGCGAGCCACTGCGGCCCGCTTCGGATCGACCGAGCTTCCCGCCCGCGCCAGCTCGATGTCCTCCACGGACATGCCGCCCTTCAGGGACCCGGCCGTGTGCAGCGCCAGGCAGTAGTCGCAGCCATCGGCTTCGGACACGGCCAGCGCGATCGTGTGGCGCGTCCTCGCGTCCAGGAGCCTGGCCGCCTTCGTCTGCACCGTCATGACGAGGTCGAGGACGGTCGGGTTCGACGCGAGCATGGTGAACATATTCGGTACGAAGCCGAACTGCGCACCGACCTGGTCGAGCGTGCTCCGCACGTCGGCGGAGGGCTCATCGGCAGGAAGAACGTTCAGGCGTGGCACAGGAAATCCACTCCAGTCCATGTGGTGGTCGGTAACCGACCTGGGTCAAGTTTTGGGCTGAGCGGCCCACTCCTCAGATGGAACACTACACAGGACTGGGCTGTCAAGCCCACTTTTGATAAGATGTGAATCATGACGTCCACGACGGCAGCGCCACAGCCTCGCCAGCTCACCGAGAAGGGGCAGGCGACGCGTGCCCGGATACTGGAGCACGCCGCCGCGCTCATCTACGCCGAGGGCGTCCACGCCACGAACAACGACAAGCTCCGCCGCGCCGCCGGCGTCAGCGGGTCGCAGATCAACCACTACTTCCCGACCAAGGAGAGCCTCGTCCTGGCGGTGATCGAATGGCAGGCCGAACGCGTCCTCGGGCTCCATCGCAGCGAACAGTTCGACAGCTTCGAGAACCTCGAGGGGTTCCGAAAGTGGGCAGCCTTCTATATCGGGTACGAACGCGCCTACCACGAAGGCTGCAGCCTCGGGTCGCTCGCCAGCGAGATCATCAAGACCGACCTCGACGTTCACGACGAGCTTGCGGGGGCGTTCGCCCAGTGGCGAGAGATCTTCCGCGACGCGCTCCTCCGCCTGCAGCGGCAGGGCCGTCTGAGTAACGAGGCTGACCCCGAGAAGCTCGCGAGCCTGCTCCTCGCCGCGTTCCAGGGCGGCATGCTCCTCGCACAGGTCGCCCGGGAGATCTCCCCCCTCAGGGACGCCCTGGAAGCGGCTCTCGACTACCTCGAGACCTTCGCGATCCCACACGACAGATAGGTAGTTGGACAGAGTTCGCCGCTCGAGATCGCTAAGCCGGGCACGCGGCGGAACAACTCCCCGACGTCACCATTGGGTGCGATCTCTGCCCCCGACCGACGGATTGCTCGTGTGGTCCCGGCCGGTGACGCATCGGCATATCGCCGCCGCCTTCTGGACTGCCACCAGCGACGATTGGCACCTGACCACCTACCGCACCATCGGCGGGGGACTCGACGGCAAACCACTCCAGCGACACTGCGAGCAGGTGGGGTGGCTTGCTCCGACGAACACCGTGCAGGTTCACGAGCAGCACCTGCTGTCCGGCAAGCGGCGCTGACTTCGCGCTGGATGCTGAGGTAAGAGCCTCTGCGTCTATGCCTGTCCCAGCGTGGACCGATCATGGGTGCGGGTGGGTCCCGGCGGGGTCGAGGCGGAGGACCCCCGGGGCCGGGATTGGTGCACCATTACTGATCCTTTGCGATCGATCTCCGAAACGAGCCCCACGCGACGAAGCGCGCGAACAGATCGCGTGGGCTCGGTCCGTCGCTGGGGTTCAGGTGGTACAGGTCGTGCATCGCCTCGTACATCAAGCCCGCAAGGTAGATCGCCAGGGTTGCCTCTTGACGCGCGAACTCGGCCTTCAGATGTAGCCGGGCAGAAGCGCAGGGCCACGGATGGCCGCACGCCCGGCAGGCCCGAACCGGGCGCAGCGGAGTGTGTGGCGGGCTGGTTCGCGTGCGATGCCGTGGCCGGTCAGGATGTGGGCCCAGCCGCGGCGTGGCGCTCCCGCGCTCGCATTCGTCCTCGCCACCACCGACCATCCAGGGCTCGCCCAGGCACGAGCGGCGACCGCCGACGGCACCGCCACGGTGACCCGCCGACGACTCGACACTGCCCACCGCCGCATCGACCAACACCAGCAGCCGCACTACGCCGAGTACGACCTCATCCGCGGACTGACCGGACTCGGCGTCGTCCTGCGCAGGCTCGGCGATCACGAACTGCTCCGCCAGGTCCTGGACTACCTCGTCCGGCTCACCGAACCGCAAGGCGAACTGCCCGGCTGGTGGTGCTGGAACGGGTCCGAACGCCGCCAGCCACCGCCCGTCGGCGGTCACGCGAACTTCGGCATGGCCCACGGCATCACCGGCCCACTGGCACTGCTCGCCCTCACCCTCCGCGACGGCATCACCGTCGCCGGACACACCACGGCAATCAACCGCATCAGCCGATGGCTGGACACCTGGCAGCAGCACACCGACGGCACGATCTGGTGGCCGCAAACCATCACCCTCACCGACCTACACCGCGCAACACCGGCCCAGCGAGCCCCGCTGCGGCCGTCCTGGTGCTACGGCACCCCCGGCATCGCCCGTGCTCAGCAACTCGCCGCGCAAGCCCTGGATGACACCACCCGCCAGCACCTCGCCGAGACTGCCTTCACCACCTGCGTCACCGACCCCGAACAGCTCCGGCGGCTCACCGACCGAAGCCTGTGCCACGGCACCGCCGGACTGGTGGCTACCGCCCGCCGGATCGCTTCCGACGCCCTCACCTCGATACCTCTGGCTGCCGTAGAAGATCTCCACCAGCAGACCGCCCCCACCCCGAACGAGCCCGAGGGGCTTCTCAACGGCAAGGCAGGAGTCGACCTCGTCACCGCCGCCGCCAGCGCGGCGTCGTGTGGGACTGCGGACTGCCGGACGCCTGGGTCGGCGCCGGCGCGATCCGCGACCTCGTCAGGTGCGACGGCGACGGCTTCGATCCCTCGCTGGTGCGTGAAGTCGATGTTGTCTTGCTCGACTTGGCGGACCTGAGCCGCGGCAACGACGACCGGGCCACCCGGCGGCTGGTGGCGGCCTGGCCGGAGCTGCCGTGGGAGACGAACAACCAGGCCCTGTCCCGGCAGTAGCGATGCGGCATGGATATTCCTAGCTCGAGAGCTGCTGCGCTCGACCCACGGGCCGGGCGAGGATCGCAACCTGGTTGACCGTGCCGGCCGGATCGACGAGGGGCGCGGCTGGCTGCGCCAGCGCCGGGCGAGGATCGCAACATCGAGCGGGTCACCCGGTCCAGGTGCCAGGCCACGATGCTGTGCCCTTAGGTGCACCACGGAGGCGATCGTTTGGGAAGTTGTGGTTGACCGGCGTGGCTATAGGCGATGGAGATCGGGTCGGCCATGCCGGCAATTCTTCCACCCGAAGTCGAGATCCTGTGGGCCGCAAGTTCGCCTTCAGACGGTCCTAGGCCGTGTTTCATAGCTTGGGTGGGTCGCTCGGCCCGGCCAGTGGTCTCGGCGTGTCGGTGATCGATACGCAGTGAGGTCTCCGGTAGATGGTTCAGCGACCAAGCAGAACCTGAAAACCGGAGACCTCGTGGCCACCATACCGGTGACGAGGCGGCACGATCTGACCGACGCTGCGTGGGCGGCGCTGGAGCCGTTGCTGCCCAGGGGCAAGAAGCCAGGCCGACCGCTGAAGTGGAGCAAGCGGCAGCTCATCGACGGTATCCGGTGGCGGGTGCGGGTGGGCTCACCCTGGCGGGACGTGCCGGAGTGTTACGGACCCTGGCAGACGGTCTACGGGCTGTTCCGCCGGTGGCAACGTGCCGGGGTGTGGCAGCGGATCGTCACCGGGCTGCAGACTCGCGCCGACGCCGCTGGTCTGATCACCTGGGACGTCAGCGTCGACTCGACCATCACACGGGCGCATCAGCATGCCGCCGGCGCCCGCACCCAACCCGAGCTGCAGAAAGAACCACCCGGCGGGGTGGAGGACGAACCGGCCGATCATGCTCTGGGCCGGTCGCGGGGCGGCTGGACCACCAAGCTGCACCTGGCCTGCGAGCAGGGCCGCAAGCCCCTGGCAATGCTGCTGACCGGCGGGCAGCGCGGCGACAGCCCGCAGTTCACCCGGGTCCTGGCCCGTATCCGCGTGCCCCGGCCCGACGGCGGTCGACCCCGCACCCGACCTGACCGGGTCCTGGCGGACAAGGCCTACAGCTCCCGCGCCAACCGGCAGCACCTGCGCCGACGTGGCATTCCGGCCACGATCCCGATCAAGATCGACCAAGCTGCCAGTCGCCGCAGGAAGGGCTCCAACGGCGGCCGACCGCCGACGTTCGACCCCACCACCTACCGGCAGCGTCACGCCGTCGAATGCGGCATCAACCAGCTCAAACGCCACCGAGCCATGGCCACCAGGTTCGACAAACTCGCCGTGCGCTACCAGGCCACACTCCACGTCGCCGCTATCAACGAGTGGCTCTGACCCGAGCTATGAAACACGGCCTAGTGGCGCTGGCGCACCGAGCAGCCGGGCGGACGCGTATGCGCGGAACAGACATAGGCGAGCGTTGTGCTCCAGATGACGGCCGGACAGCTGCACCTCACCCGATGTGTTTCGTGGCTATGAACGGACGTCAACGGCTTCCTATACCCACACGTTGAGGAGTGTGGGCAGGTCAAAACCGTGACGAGCGAGTGCAGCAGGTGGGGCTTGCGTTGAGAGCAGATTGGGGGCAGCGTAGGGCAGTGGTAACCGGCTCGACGAGTTCAGCGGGCGCCGACGCCGTCACGGCCCGGGAGCCGCGCTGGTTTGTCGCAAGTGGTCAGTGACCGCGCCGGCAGATTTTGATGTTGTCGAGGTCGGTCGACACCGACGTAAGGTCGCGGAGATCGGCACCGAGTCTCCGGACGGCAGCCGCGGCAGGCGCCTCCGCCCTGCCGATTACGGCTGCTTCCTTCTCCTCCTCGGTGGCTGGAACCACGCAGCGGAAGGTGAACCCGATCAGGGACCGCTCGTAGGTCACGGTGCCGTCCTCGGTGAACTTCGCCCGGAACACGTCGTGTTCGTCAGCCTTGGTGAGCAGGGCGGCCCGCTGCTCGTCATCGAGTGGTGCGAACTTGCCGCGCACGATGACTCGGTATGTCTTGCGGGCCATTGCCGGGATCCTCCGGATCTGGGTGAGCGTCGCGCCCTTGTCGGCCGGCGGTCTAGTGCGGCAGGCAGGACGGCGGGTAGATCGTCGGCGTCATGACGCTGGCCGACCGGTACAGCCCTGGCGACCCTGCCGGGCGAACCCAGGGATGCAGAGGCATTTTTCAGCGCCCCGGCTCGCATGCTTCCGCCATGGTTAGGTCCACTGCTCACCTGGGAGGGGGAGGGCCGCCGCCGGTGGCCAGCTCCGACCTTGGGTTCCGGGGTCGTGCCGGTTGAGGTTAGGCCATCTACGCCGCTACGGCGGTGCCTGTCGGGGGCACGGTCCGTGGCACGAGAGCCGGCTTCATCTGTGCCGGCAGCGCCCGTACGTGCGCCAAGGCCATCTTGACGTGACGGACGGGAGGACCGTTCCACAGGACGGCGTTCCATCGGGTTTCATGGGCACGATGCGCTGTAGCTGCCGGGCTGGCAGCGATTCGAGGAGATCGAGCATCAGGTCTGTCCACTCTGGGATCGGTGAGCCGTCCACCGTCCTGTGTCTCGAACCTGCTTCGCCACCTGAGACAAGGCGGAGCGCGCGTCAGCAACATCCGCTCTGAGAGCCCATACTGCTGCGCACGGTAGCCAGCGGACCTGGAGAACCGGGGTGAGCGGCATACAGGAGTTGCGAGCCCGTCCGAGATCCGGGGCAGCTCCGTCGCGCACCCGACTATCAGTGCGTGACGCGTGAGTCAACCCGTTGTCCCGTGCGCCGCAGATGGATACGTTCAGCGACACGATTCGACGGAACCGATCTCGGGGCGCCGCCTGAGATGTCCGCCGACCGACGGAAGGCGCGACATTCGCATGGACATCAAGCTTCACTCGTCGACTCGCGCAAGAGTGCGCCGGCGCCTGATCGCTCCGGTTGCCGCTGCAGGTCTGCTCATGTCAGGAGCAGCCTGGGTGGCGAACCCAGCCATGGCCGCCTCCGACGCCGCCGCCTCGCCCGCGAGGGCGCCGGCAACACCGCTCGCGAGCTACGACAAGGAGATCGTCAGCAAGTTCGACTCGGCTAACTCCTACGAGCACGTCCGACACCTCGCCGAGGACATCGGGCCGCGTCTGAACGGCACGCCCCAGGAGCTGCTCGCCGCCGAGTACATCGGGTCAGTGCTCACTTCCTACGGCTTCGAGGCGAAGATCGGGCACTGGGGACCGGTCTCGACGAAGCGCGTGGGCACGCTGACCTCGCCGAACGCCAAGCTCCCCGGCGGACCGAACTGGCAGATGTCCGCCTCGACGAGTGGCAAGTTCACCGAGGCTGGTCCTGCCGTTCGCGCCGCTGTCCTCGATGCCGGGACAGGCCTCACCCCGGGCGCCTTCGACGGCGCCGCCGGCAAGATCGTCTTCGCGGACTACACGACGACCGCCACGACCCGGAACGCCATTGTGGACAATGCCGTTAAGGCCGGTGCGGTGGCGGTCATCCTGGCTTACCCGACCGGCAACTCCGCCCCGCCGACCTTCACGTTGACGACCGCGCAGCCCACCATCCCGGTGCTCGGCGGCGGCACCGCCCACAGCAAGTGGATCCGGGGACTGCTGGCCGAGGGGCCACTCACTCTGAACATCTCAACCCACGAGTACCTCAACCCCGATGGCAGCTACGTCGTCGGGACCCGGCATGCCGTCGGTGACCCGCAGGGTACGAAGGCACCGATCGTCATGGTCGGCGCACACATCGACTCCGTGCTCGGCGGACCCGGCGCCCACGACGACGCCTCCGGCAACGGGGTCTCGCTCGAATTCGCCCGTGTCATCAGCCAGTACCCACTCGACAAGGAGATCCGGATCGGCGGCTTCGGTGGTGAGGAAGGTGGCCTGCTCGGGTCGCGCGCCTACTCCAAGACGCTGACCCCGGACGAGATCAACCGGTTCGTCGGCGAATGGCAGATGGACATGGTCGGCACCACGTACCAGCCGGCCGGCTTCTTTGCCCTGACCCCAGACGGGAAGTCGAACTCCGTCGTCCAGTCGGCGTACGACGCGCAGGCCCGGCTGAGCCCGGAGGACATCGACCGGCTCGGCCGTGACGACGTCAACCTCCAGAACTGCAAGCTCGGGCAGAGTGACCACCAGGCGTTCTTCGACCTCGGGATTCCGTCGTCGCTGTTCATCTGGCTCGACTACAACATGCCCATGGCGCCCGCCACCTGCGAGAGCATCAGCCGCGGCACGTACACGACCGAGCCTCAGTACCACCGGCCGGACGACACGATGGACAACGTCAGCGCGAAGCGACTGCAGATCACTCTCGACATCGTCGGGGGCGCCGCAGCCTACAACGCGCTCAACACCGTGACGATCAACGCGACTGGTGCTGACGGCGCCAAGCTGTCCGACACACCGGTGCGGGCGAACTGCGGCGACGGCTGGCGACCGGTGGGCACCACCGACGCGGCCGGCCGTCTCGTCGGGGTCTTCCCGCACGCGACGTGCACGTTTGAGGCGACCTCAGGCCAGGCTCTGATCCAGCGGACGCTCGATGTCCACGGCGACCGCGCGCTGGCGATGCGAGTGGCGCTGCCGGAGTGTTCGAGCACGATCACTGGCACGCATCGGGGTGCGCTGAAGGTGACCTCCGGTGTGACTTGCCTCGACGGGGCCACGGTCAACGGGCGGATCACCGTCAACCCGGGCGCGAGCCTCGTGTCCCTCGGCTCGACGGTGAACGGCGGGGTCTCGGCCACCGGGGCGAAGGACATCACGCTCTGCGGAGGCTCCGTCAACGGGAACGTGGCGATCATTGACGGGCAACGCGTCCGGATCGGCGGCGGCCCGAGCGACTGCGCCGGAGTCACTGTCGCCGGTGGTCTCTCCGTCGCCGGTGCCGACGAGTTGCTCATCCTCGCCGGGAACTCGGTGCGCGGGGTGGTCTCAGTGACGGGCAGCGAGACGCGCGTGGCGTCCGTCGTGGCGGCCAACACCGTGCGCGGTTCGTTGTCCTGCTCGACCAACGAGCCGGGCCTGACCAACTACGACAGGGCCAACATCGTCACCGGTCAGAAGAATGGACAGTGCGCTTCGCTATAGTCACGCGCCGGTTCTAGACCGGCCAGCACACCGGCTGACACGACCGGCCACTTCACCCACTGGGCGGGGTGGCCGGTCCGCGGCCTGGGACCCCTCGGATCTTCCGGTATCCTGCGATCCGAAGTTCCCTGCAGGACAGGCGCTTGCGTGCGTCAAACGCCCGCTTCCAGCCGAGCAGCCGGCGGCCGCCGAGGTGCAGCTGCGGCTCCTTCAAGTGGCGTACGCTGCGCTGCTACAGCGGATGGCGCGGTGCAACGCGGCGACACCGCCGCTGAGGTTGCGCCAACCGACCCGCTTCCAACCGGACGTGGCGATCCGCTTCGCCAGATCCGGCTGATTCGGCCAGGCACGGATGGATTCAATCAAGTAGACGTAGGCGTCGGGGTTGCTGGACACCCATCGGGTCACCATGGGTACGGCCCGAAGCAGGTGGGCGAGGTAGAGCGTACGGAAAGCGGGGTTCGTCGGATGGCTGCACTCGCAGATCACAAGCCGGCCGCCTGGCCTGACGACCCGGGCGAACTCGCGCAACGCGGCATCGAGATCGACCACGTTACGCAGCGCGAAGGAGATGGTTACCGCATCGAAAGCACCGTCCGGGAACGGTAGGCGCAGCGCGTCGCCTGCCGCCAGCGGCACGGCGGGCCGGGCGCGTCGGCCGACCTTCAGCATGCCGGTGGAAAGATCCACTCCCACTGCGAACGCGCCGGAACGGGCCAGTTCTTCGGTGGAGACGCCGGTGCCGGCGCCCACGTCGAGCACACGTTCACCTGGGCGACGACCGAAGGCCTGGACGACCCGGACGGCTCGGGCGGCGGGCCCAGTGCCGCTCTGGTCGCTCGCCGCCACCGGGCGTCCTGACCGAACGAGATGATCCTGTTGGCCAGGTCGTACCGTTCGGCGACGCCGTCGAACATCGCGGCGACCATTGGCGGCTGCTTGTCCAGCTGCGCCCGCGTCATGCTGTCACCGCTGATGCCGGCGTGGCCGTCAGGAGCAGGTACTCGAGCCCCAGTTGGAAGCGACCACCATCGACCACCCCATGATCGGCCACGAACGAGCGCAGGTCCGCGCGCAATGCCTCCCATCGGCGCTGTGCCACGAGCCGATCCCGTTCGGCGACGACGTGTCCGGCGGTGTCGATGAGCAGGCTGGTCGCCGCGTCGGCGCCGGCGAAGCTCAGATCCAACCGGTGGACGACCGCCGACGTGATCTTCAGGTCGGCGGCAGCCAGGAGTCGTCCGACCTGTTCGGGGTCACCCCACCGGCTCGGCGGGGCGCCTGCGGCCGGAGGCGGCGGTAGATAGCGGCCGAGGACCTGCCCTATGGCCGGCAACAGACAGCCCGGTGTCCAGGCAGTCAGCAGGACCCGGCCTGAGGGGGCGCACACCCGGCTCAGCTCTCGGGCCGCCGCATCGTGATCGTCGGCGTACATGACGCCGAACACGGACAGGACCACGTCGGCCGAGTCGTCTGGAAGAGGCAGCCGGTTCGCGTCGCCGACCAGCCAGTCGACCGCCAGGCCGTCCTCCGCGGCACGCCGCCGGGCCAACTCCAACAGCGCGGGCTCCAGATCTACCCCGACGGTACGGGCTCCACACTGCGCGGCCAGTATCGCCGCGTTGCCCGTACCGGTGGCCACATCGACCACCCGGTCGTCCGGCTGTATCGCGGCGGTTGCCACCACCGCCTCGGCGACCGGCATCAGCCGGCGAGCCATGGCCGGATAGTCGCCCGCAGCCCACGTCGTCGCGGATGCACTCATCACGCCTCCCTCGTCGGAGGCGCCCTTCAATCAGATGGAACCGGGTGAGCGTGGCGGATCCAGTCCGTCGCAGCGCCTCTCACTCCGGCATCACCGACCGTAACCGGTCGGCATACGTCCCGGCGACCCCCTGCCTGAAAAAGCTTGTCAGCATTCCCCAAGTCGGCCGGGCATGAGGAGCTCGCCATCACGGCTTCACCTCCCACAAAAACACTATGGATGCAGTGGAAACCGCGCTTCGTGAGTCCCTGGAGTTGCCGTAGCAACGGGCGCCGGGCCGCTCCGACCTGTGCCGACCATGTCGGGTGTTCACGTTCGGCTGTGTGCCTGTTCGCCGGCGCGATACCCGCGGTGACTAAGATCAACACGATAGCCATGGCGTCAACCTGACGGCCAGCGAAGCCTGTTGCCACGGCACCCTGGTCCGGACGGAGACTGCCGCCGCGTTGCTACGCGGACATCGCACTCGGCGGGCACGCCGAGCATCTGGGAGTTGTTCAGTGACATCAAGTTCATCACGCCTCCGGAGCGGGATCTCAAGCCAACCGGGGCAGGCGCGTGCGGCCGACCGCGGGCGCAGACGGTGGCGGACCACCGCGGCGACCATGGTCACCGCGCTGGTGGCCGCGGCCTCTACCGGGGTCGTCGTTACGCCCGCTGCCGCCAAGCCGACTGAGGACAAGACCAAGGCGGTCGACTACACGTCGTTCGTCGACCCGTTCGTGTCGACGGCGGGTGACGACGGCAACGACCTGCCCGGCGCTCAGGCGCCGAACGGCATCGTGAAGGTCAACCCGCTCACCGTGCCGGGTCGTAACCACACGGGCTACGACTACCACCAGACCCACATCGCCGGATTCACGCAGACGAACCTTGACGGGGTCGGTGGCTCCGGCGGTGGCGGCGACATCCTCGTCGTACCGACGGAGGTCGAGTACAGCGCCCGGCCGTCGACGGGTTCGTACTCCCATCCGTTCACCCACGACGACGAGACCGCCGGCCCGGGGTACTACCAGGTGCGTCTGGGTGAGATCTCGGGCCGTGACGGCGCCGTGCGGAACGGTCCGGGCGCGATCAACGCCGAGGTGACCGCGACGACGCGTACCGCATTGCACCGGTACGCGTTCACCGACGGCGTCAAGCCTGAACTCGTCGTCGATCTGAACAACAACTTCACGAGCCGTACCGGCTCATCCGTCGACGTCGAGCGTCTCGGCGACGGCCGCGTCGCGCTGTCGGGCGACATCAACGGGAACTTCAACGGAGCGTCCTACGCACTGCACTACTACGCCGAGACCGAGCAGCCGGTCGTGTCGGTCAAGACGTGGGGATCGGGCGAGTTCGGCGACGCGACGTCCCGGCGCGGCACCGACACCGGTGCCGTCCTCACTTTCGCACCCGAGGACGCGGGCCAGATCGGACTCCGGATCACGGTGTCACCGATCAGCGCGGCCCAGGCGCGCATCGACCAGGGTGTCGAGGTCGGGGACCACTCCTTCGACGACGTACGAGCGGGGACGAAGGGCGTCTGGAACGAGCGGCTCGGCCGGGTCGACGTCTCGGCCTCGGTGAAGGCCGACCCCGACGGTACGCTCCGACGCCTCTTCTACACCCACCTGTACCGCATGTTCGCGCTCCCGATGAACGCGACGAGCACGTCCGGTACCTACCGCGGTGTCGACGGCGTGGTGCACAAGGTCGACGACTTCACCTACTACGACGCGTGGTCGTCGTGGGACGACTTCCGCAAGTACTCCGTCTTCGCGTACGTCGACCCCGAGATGTACCGCGACATGATCCAGTCACTCATCTACCTCTTCGCCGACGTGCAGAGCACCGGCAAGGGCATCGGCGGACTCACCCACTCCGTGCCCACCGTGCGCTGGGAGCGTTCGGCGGTCATCGTCGCCGACGCGCTCTCGAAGGGTTTCACCGGCTTCGACCGTCTCGACCAGGCGTACCCGGCGCTGAAGAGCTACGTCGGCTTCTACAACGGCGACCAGCTTCGCCAGGGATACATCGAGAACCGGCCCGGTGACTCGGTGCAGCGCGGATACGACCAGTGGGCGCTGGCGATCATCGCCGACGCGCTCGGCCGGGCCGACGACGCGAAGCAGCTGCGTGCGCAGGCCGCGCTGCCGATCGCGAACCTGTACAAGCCGGGTGCGTGGACGGCAGCCGACGGTACCGAGGTCGGACTGCTCACCCCGCGCGACGCGGCAGGTGACTGGGGCGACGTCGACTACGCGCGCTTCGAGGCGGCGAACCTCTACCAGGGCACGCTCTGGCAGTACAACTGGTATCCGGCGTACGACATGGACGGCGTCGTCGCGGCGATGGGCGGCCCGGAGGCCGCGCGTCGTGCGGCCGTGCACTTCATGGGCGAGGACGACCCCGACAACGGTCTCGGCATGCTGCACTCGAACGCGAACGAGATCGACCTGCAGGCGCCGTACCTGTTCAACTACGTGGGGCTTCCGAGCCTGACCCAGAAATGGGTACGCACGATCTACACGAAGGAGAGCTGGAACCGCTACATCGCCACGGGCAGCACCGACGAGTACCCCAGTGGCAGCGGTGAACTCCGCCCGCCGGTCAAGACCAAGGTCTACCAGCTCGACCCGCGTGGCTTCCTGCCGACGATGGACAACGACGCCGGCACGATGTCGACGATGTTCGTCGCCGCGGCCATCGGTCTGTTCCCGGTGACCGCCGGCTCGTCCCAGTACCAGATCGGCTCGCCGTTCTTCGACCGCACGACGATCTCGTACGCCGACGGGCGGAAGTTCACCGTCTCGGCGGACGGCGTCTCCGGCGACTCGTACTACATCCAGTCGGCCTCGCTCAACGGCGCCGCGTTCGGCAACACCTGGCTCGACTACCGCACCCTCGTCAACGGCGGCTCGCTGGACGTGCGGATGGGCGCGAAGGCGTCCGACTGGGGTGCCCACGGCAAGCCGGCGTACTCGATGAGCACCGCGGGCGATGACAACGGCGGCGGCACCCCGAGCGGCTACACCGTGCACGCGTCGCCGATGGCCATCGCCGCTCGTGCCGACGGCCGGGTCGACGGCACGATCGAGCTCTCGCTCGGCGGGGGCGCCAAGTTCCGCGGCGGTCACGGCAAGAGCCTCGTCGCTAGCGGTGCGGCTGCGATCCACGGCCTGCCGGCCGGCGTGTCGGGGGACGTCGTGGGCGTCAACCCGACGACGGTCCGCGTGGTGCTGTCGGGTTCGACCGCGGCGGGTGCCCGCTTCTACGTCACCTTCGCCGACTCGGCGTTCGCCGGTCACGTCTCCGCCGGGCAGGTGACCGGCGACGGCATGTCATCGCGCAACGCGCTGTCGATCTCGGTCGCCGCGGCGGAGCGCGCGAAGCTGCGCAAGCTCGTCGACGAGGCAGTACTGGTACGTCAGGGGAACTACTCCTTCGCCTCGTACCACGCTTTCCGCGGCGCTCTCGAGCGTGCTCAGACGGTCCTCGCGGGCGCCTCGTCGACCACCTCGACGCTGCGCAACGCGACGGAGTCGCTGACCGGCGCGATCGCTGCGCTCGTCCTCGACCAGGGCGGCTACCGCGTGTTGGAGGCTGAGCAGTCCGACGAGTGGTCGGGCGGTGAGCTGAAGAACGAGGCGAACTCCTCCAACGGCAACCTCGGCGGCGTGCGTGACGGCGCGTGGGTTCGGTACAGGAACCTCGACTTCGCCGGTGTCGCGCCGAAGACGCTGAAGATCCGTTACGCCAGCACGTACTCGCCCACCGGCACGCCCAGCGCTATCGAGGTGCACGCCGGGACGCAGGACGGTCCGATCGTCGGTGCGGCGGCGCTACCCGGTACCGGTAACTGGGGCAACTACGTCACCACCCAGGCGGAGATCACCGATCCCGAGGCGCTCATGAAGGCCCGCGACGTGACGCTCGTGCTCCACGCCCCGGCCGGGCAGGCCTGGGTGTCGAACTTCGACTGGTTCCAGTTCCTCTCGACCGCGCCCGGCGAAACACCCGACCCCGGTGCCACGCTAGAGCCGCTCACCGCGACGAACACCTCTCAGACCGGCAACGGCCGGCTGCCCCTCAACCTGTCGCGCGGGTTGTTCGAGAACGTGACCGACGGCGCGTGGGCGCGGTGGAGCGGCGTCGACCTCGGCGGGAACGGCGTGGAGAGCGTCACCGTGTCGTACGACAAGCCGCGCTCGCGCGCGGCGTCGGACTCGCACATCGAACTGCACCTCGGTGCGGCCGATGACGAGCGCATGGTCGACATTCCGCTGCCCTACACCGGTGACGGCTGGGGCACGGAGGGCAAGGCCACGGTGGGGGTGCCCGCGTCGGTGTTCGCGGGCGTGCAGGACGTCGTCGCGGTGTTCCGCTCCACCGACCACAGCGACGCGCAGCCGTACGTGGCGAACGTGACGTCGTTGACGTTCACGGCGGCGGCACCCGTACCGAGCAGCGTGGTGGTCGAGGCGGAGAACTGGGTCGGAAACAGCGGCAGCGGTCTCAAGAGTGAGCAGAGCACCTGGGACGACGGAACTCAGGTCACGAACCTGGGTGCCACCTACAACGGTGCGTGGCTCGACTACGACACGATCGACTTCGGGTCCAAGGCGCTCGAGCAGGTTTCGGCGCACTACGTGAACAACTCCTCGCGGTGCGGCCAGAACTCGGCGATCGACGTCTACCTCGACCACTTCGACCCGGGCTCGCCCGGTGACCCGTACGTCACCATTCCGCTTCCGGTGACGGGCTCGGGGTGGCAGAACGCCGCGACGACGACTGTCGCGCTGCCTGATGGCCTGACCGGGTCGCACCGGGTCTTCCTGCGGCTGCGGACCACCCCCGACGGCAGCCACCCGTACGTGGCGAACATCGACAACCTGACGTTCGCGACGGCTCCGGTGAGCGAAGAACCGCCTGGCGGCGACACCCCCGTGGACAAGTCGGCCCTCACCACCGCGATCACCGAGGCGGCGGCTTACGTCGGCGACGAGGCTCGTTACGGCAGCATCGACTTCGGGGTGTTCGAGCGTGAACTCGAGAAGGCCCGCGCAGTCGCCGCGGCTGAGACCGCGACGCAGTCCGAGGTCGACGCCCAGGCGCGGGCATTGCGGCTCGCGTTCGGCCAGCTGATCCCGCGGGCCCGGCTGTCGCTCGAGAACACCGTCGGGCGGGCCGAATCGGTCGAGAAACGCCGGTACACCGACGCGTCGTGGGCGGCGTTGACCAGCGCGCTCACCGCAGCCAAGGCCACGCTTGCGGACGCCGGGGCCGGCGACGCGGCGTTGAGCAACGCGGAGGCGGCGCTGAACAAGGCGCTCTCCGGCCTGAAGGTCAAGCCGAACGAGGTCCCGGCGGTACCGGCGGCCATCTCTCTCGGCAGCGACGCGAGCAGCGTCACCGTGCGCTGGTCGGCTCCCGAGGACGACGGCGGCTCGCCCGTGACGGGCTTCGTGGTCGCACTGGAGGACGGGCACGAACTCGTCGTCGACGATGCCGGGCAGACGTCGGCCGTCTTCACCCTGCTCAAGCGCAGCACCACGGCACGTGCCCGGGTACGCGCCGTGAACACGGTCGGGGCATCCGCATGGTCGCCGTTCACCGAACCCGTCATCGTCGGGGCGAGCGCACCGCCCGCACCGAAGGTGGCCGCGGTCAGGGCCACAGCCAAGGACGTACGCGTTTCGTGGACGCCGGACGGTGATGGTGGCTCCCGGATCCTGGCCTACCGCGTGACCCTCGACCGGAAGCGCACGCAGATCGTCGCGGGCAGCGGCCGCGAGGTCGTGTTCGCCGGCGCGGGCGGCGGCTCCCACACGGCGCGGGTGGTCGCGATCAACGCCGTAGGCACCTCGGCGATGCCCGCTTCCGCGGCTGCGCAGAGCCCGGGCGAAGCGTCGACGGCGGCAGCGCCCGGGCCGTTCCCGGCGGACGTGTTGTCCGCGCACTACGACTCCGACTCGTGGCCGGCCACGCCGGACGGCAGCCCGTACTTCGTCAACCTGCTGCGCGGCTTCACGCAGCTCGGTACCGACGTGCGTGGCGCGAACGAGAAGGTCGCGGACCTCGACACGGTGTCGGCGTACAACGACACCAAGGCACTGGAGATCAACCGCTCGGCTTCGAGCGAACAGGTCAAGCGTGCCGAGAACGACGCGGACCACGGTTCGGACACGACGATGGCGGACGGGCTCGGCTCCCGCCTGGGTGAGCTGTACCTGCGGGCTCGCGGCGACGGCAAGCTGCCGAAGACCGACGCGTTGTTCGGCCGGATCACGTCGGGTCTCGACGGTACCGGCACGGCGAAGGACACCTACGCCTACAAGCGCCCGTACGTGCGGATGGGGCTCGTCGGCGAGGGTGGTCTGGTCCGCGACTCGAGCAACGGCTCGTACGGTGGGCTCGCGGGCGACGGGTCGTTCCCGAGCGGCCACACCTTCGGCGGCTACACGGCAGGCACCTTCCTCGCCACGCTGCTGCCGGAGCTCGCGCCACAGATCCTCGCTCGGACCTCGGAGTACGGCGACAACCGGATCGTGCTCGGGTTCCACTACCCGCTCGACGTGATGGGGTCCCGGATGACCGGGCAGGCCACGGTCGCGCACCGCTGGGCGGATCCCGCGTTCGACGACCTGCTGATGCAGGCGCACGACGAGATCGAGTCCGTGTTGCTCGACGAGTGCCACGAGGAGGGCTTCGACTCCCTGCTCGCCTGCACCGGCGAGCCGTACCGGGGGCTCGACGCCGGCCATGCCGAGTCGCTGTACACGGAGCGGCTGTCGTATGGGTTCCCACGCGTGGGGCAGCCCGGTGTTCCGGCGAACATCCCTGACGAGGCCGGCGCGCTGCTGACGACCGCGTTTCCCGACCTGACCAACGCGCAGCGGGTGCAGATTCTGGAGCAGACTGCGCTCGACTCCGGGTACCCGCTCGACCTGACCGCTGCGGGCGACCCCAGCTGGCAGCGCATCAACCTCGCGAGGGCGATGACCGCGCAGGTCGAGGTGAACGATGACGGCACGGTCACCGTCACGAACCACCCCGACGACACGACGGCAAGCGTGGCGACCGCCTCGTCGCTGACGGTCGGCGGGGTGGCCGTTGACGGGTTCGACGCAGGCACACAGACGTACATGGTCGACTGGCCCAGGAACCGGCGCCTGCCCACTGTCGTCGCGCAGCCGACCGAGCACGGTGCGAAGGTGTCGGTCTCGACTGCCAAGGATGGGACGCGGGCGCTGACGGTGACCTCGCTGAACGGTCAGTTCAGCCGCAGGTACACGGTGGCGTTCTTCCGTACGGCCGACGACCACAGGCCGGGCTCGGCCCAGCCGGGCCACCCGGATCACCCGGCTCAGCCGGGACAGCCAGGACATTCGGGCCAGCCTGGGAAGCCGGGTGGGCCCGGACCGTGGACGGCGGCGTCGTACACGGGGGTCGACGGAGCGCCGCTCTGGTGGCAGGTCGCGCTGCTCCTGGCCGCGTTCGGGTTCGCCGCCGGTACGACCGGGTGGCTGCGAAGGCGTACCGCGTCCAGGCGCTGATTCAGGAGTAGGTAACTGGTGTCGAACGGTGGCTGTCACCTCTGGGTGGCAGCCACCGTGCTACGCATCTCCGGGTGGTTGACGGGGGAGGAGGCCCTGCGGGCGCGAGCCGACCCCGCGACCGCCACGATCGACGTGCACCGGCCGCCACCCGGATCGCGTTCGTGAGCCGCGGCGCCACGGCCTGCTCGGCTGAGCAGATGGCAGCTGCCGTATCCTGAGCACCTGAGCGGCTCGTCCGCTACGCCGGACGACTGCAGGGGCGGCAAGTGAGCTTCAACTCCATTCGGGCCGAAATCATCGCCGACCCCGACAACGCCTGGGCCGGCGACCTCGGCTATCTGCCGTTGTACGCGGCCGGACCGCACGCCCGGATCGCGGTCATCGGCCAAGCGCCCGGACGCAAAGCCCAGGAATCCGGCATCGCCTGGAACGATGCCAGCGGCCTGAAACTGTTCGACTGGCTCGGCGTCACCGAAACCCAGTTCCGGGACCCGAACCTGTTCGCAATCCTGCCGATGGACTTTTACTACCCCGGTAAGGGCGCCAGTGGAGATCTGCCACCGCGCAAGTCCTTCGCCGCCCGCTGGCACAAGCCCCTGCTCGAGCTGATGCCCGAGATCACCCTGACGATCCTCATCGGCAGTTACGCGCAACAGCACTATCTTGCCGGCCGGGCGAAACGCAACCTGACCGAAACCGTGTACGCGTTCCGCGACTACCTGCCCGACATCATCCCGCTCGTGCATCCGTCCCCACTGAACTTCCGCTGGCAGGCACGCAATCCCTGGTTCGTCACTGATCTGCTCCCGGTGCTGCGGGACCAGGTCACGACGACGCTCGGTGCAGCTTGCACTTCCGATCGCTGACGCGCGAGGCGTCGGGCGGCCGGGGAGAGGCGTTGCGCGGCCGCCCGCCCGACCATCCTGGCTTCGACCCGGGAAACGGCACCCCTCATCCAGCCAAGGCGGGCACGTCGATGGCCACGGCACCGACGATGGCCTTGTCGCCGTCGTTCTGCACGTACCCGACTACCGAGGCCTGCCGAGGATCAAGGTCTGACGGCACCTCCAACTCCACCCGCCCACGCTCGGCGTCCAGGCTCACCGAGGTGAAGGCGCGTACCACGTTGTCCTGCCGCAGCGTCCGCCCGGCGTTCTCGCCCCGGGCAACCTCGCTCACCAGGCCACGTTCCACGATCGCCACGTTCAACACCGCGCGCTCCAGCGGCCGCTCGGTCTGGTAGCCCACCACCACCCGGCGTCCGCCGCCCGTGCCCCCGGAGGCGTTCTCGACCGACAGTGCGATCGGCGTGGTGGCTGCCGCCGTCAGGGCGGACGCGATCGCGTTCGTCGCCCGTCGGCGGTCGGAGCCCACGAACTCGACGGTGCCGTTGACGACCATCTGCGGGGTGTACAGGTGCCCCGAGCCGAAGGCACGCGCGTACGCCTGCTGCCGCGCGGTGTACGCCGCGTCGGCGAACCGGTCGGGCCAGCCCAGGTCGTCCCAGTAGTCGACGTGGAATCCGAGGGCGAAGATCCGCTGCCGCTGCTCCCGGGCGTCGCGCTCGATCTCGCTCAGCAGCTCCTCCGCGGGTGGGCAGCTCGAACAGCCCTGGGAGGTGAACAGCTCCACGATCGCGAAGCCCTCGCCGGCCGGTGTGGCGTCCTGCGCCTGCGGCGGCAGATCCGACGAGTGGGCACGGTTCGACCCGGTGAGCGATGAGTCCGTCATGGCGCGTCTCCTCCGTCGGTGCTCTTCGCGGCCCTTCGATTCCCGTTCTGGCCGCCACCACGCCTGATCAACTTAGCTCGCCCGATCCGGCAGGCGAATCGGCGGGCACCGGTCCGCTCGCGTCGACGGCTCCCGCGACCTCGTCGTACCTGTGACCGGCCGGTGGCAGCGGTGACGCGAATCGCACCACTGCGAGTCCTCGACGGCCTGTGGCGGCTGACGGCACGGCTGGCACCGCGGCGATTATCCGGGCTCTGCGCGGGTACAGCGCCGGGAACCTATACAGCGGTGGGGGCAGCATGATGAGCCGGAGCCGAGAGCGGGCACGGGTGGCCGTGGTCACCGGTGCCAGTGCCGGTGTGGGTCGGGCCACGGCACGCCTCCTCGCCCGGCGAGGGACCGCCATCGCCCTGCTGGCCCGAGGTCGTACCGGACTCGCCGCGGCGGCCGACGAGGTGCGGGAAGCCGGTGGCAGGGCCCTGCCGATCGAGGTGGACATGGTCGATTACGAGGCGGTGGCCGACGCCGGCCGGCAGGTCGAGGCGGACCTCGGCCCGATCGACCTGTGGATCAACGCAGCGTTCAGCTCCGTTTTCGCGCCGTTCCAGCAGACCCGGCCCGAGGAGTTCCGCCGAGCCATGGAGGTCACCTACCTCGGTTACGTACACGGCACTCGGGTGGCGCTGGCCCACATGACCCCGCGCGATCGGGGAACCATCGTGCAGGTGGGCTCGGCGCTCGGGTACCGGGGCATCCCGCTGCAGGCCGCCTACTGCGGAGCCAAGCACGCCATCATCGGTTTCACCGAGTCGCTGCGCTGCGAGTTGCGGCACGACCGCAGCAACGTCAAGCTGACCATGGTGCAGCTGCCCGCGGTCAACACACCGCAGTTCGACTGGCTGCTGTCCCGCCTGCCGCACAACGCCCAGCCGGTACCGCCGATCTACGAGCCGGTGGTCGCCGCCCGCGCCATCGTGGCCGCCGCCGACCGGCCCACCCGCAGGGAGTACTGGGTAGGGGCCGGCACCGTGCTCACCATCCTGGGCAACCGGATCGCACCTGCACTGCTCGACCGCTACCTGGCCCGTACCGGCTACTCCAGTCAGCAGACCGCTCAGCCGGCCGACCCGAACCGGCCGGCGAACCTGTGGCAGCCGGCGGACGGGCCCCACGGCAGGGACTTCGGGACGTCCGGCAGCTTCAGCGGCCGCTCACACAGCCACAGCCCCCAGGCGTGGCTGTCCCGCCATCGCCGTCTACTGACCGCGGCCGGCGTCGGCGCGGCGGCGGTGGGTGCCGCAGCGTGGCGCAGTCGCTGACCGCCGGCTCGTCAACCGGTGGTGCCGGACCGCCGACCGTCCGCCGCGCCCGCGCACCGGGGCGGACCGGCGTTCACGAACTCGGCGTCCAGCAGGTCGGCCGCCTCCTCGACGGTGGCCACGAATTCGTCCGGCGGGATCCTGGCGACGAAGACCTTGCCCAGATCCCCGGGAATCGGATGGTCTGCCCGCCAGAACGCGAAGACGATTACCAGGTCCTCGTCGAGGTAGGCGTACGTGGAGACGTTGTCGACGCTCTCGCCCCACTGCATGAACCAGAACCGCTCCCGGAACTCCGTCTCGTCCGCGTCGAGCAGCCGGAAGACTTCCTCCGGTGCGCGGCCGGGGAAGGGGCAGGGTTTGACGTCGCGTCGGCGCACCTGCGTCGCGTCCGAGCGCAGGGCGCCGATGAAGAACGGGAGGAACGCCCAGTTGTCATCGGTGGTAAGCCGTTTGCCGGCCGCCCACAGGTCGACGACGCGCAGTTGGTGCGGCTCGACCTCGCCGATCTCCACCGCGAACGTGGCCCGGTCACCGAAGCGTCGTGTCATCAGCCTGCCGGAGCAGACATGTCGAACGCCGCGCCTGTCTGGGTGGGTTGCCATCCCTCGGCCAACGCCTGCCGGACAATCGCGGCGACCGTCGACGGAAGAACTGGCACCGCCGACCCGCCGAGCCAATTGCTCGGATGGTCCTGGGGCATGCTGACCCATAGGTCGGTCTGCCGCGCACTCGCCATCTGTACGTGACCCCGTCAACCGTGATGAGCCGGGACCCCTTCTTGACCAGCGCCACGACGACTCTCCTCGATGACCGTGCCCGTAGCGTGCCCGCCCCAACGGTCGGTGCGGGGCAACGGGGGACGCCCGACCGCGCGGTAGGCACGCCGCTTGCGCCCGACCTGAGGATGTCGCTACACGGTGCGTAGATCAACTTGATTCCCAAGCTGATGTTGGGCATGGGCATGCGCATCAGCTACCCGGCGCGTGGTGGGGCGGCCGTAGATGTTTCCTGACCCTGGCGGAGCAACACGGCTTGGTCGTCTACGACCCGCAAGGTGACGAGGTCACCGGCTTGCGTGGGGAGTACGAGGTCCCGGCCGGAAGCGAGTGACCAACTGAGTGAAGACCGGGGCCGGTCGACAGATACCCGAACGGTCCCTCCGGGGTGCCGGAGGGACCGTCCGCACCCCGGAGGGACCTTCCGGGGTACCGGAGCGCGCCTCGGGGGCTGTCGCCAGCCCCCGGCCGACGTCGAGCCCCGATGGGCCACGTTCCCCGTAGCCCATCGAGACCCATGTCCGCGCGTCCGGTTGCTTACTCGGGCCGGATGTTGTGGTTGACCCGGAACATGTTGTCCGGGTCGAAGCGGCGCTTGATCCGGGCGAGCCGGTCATAGCGCTCCACACCGTAGGCGAGCCGTACCTGATCCGGCGTGGTGGCTTCGTCCGTGGACAGGAAGTTCACCATCCGGCGCTCGTCGACCGACCAGGGCTCGAAGGTTTGAACCATGCGCTCAAGCCAGCTCCGGAACAGCTCAGCCTGGTCGGGCCCGCCCATCCCGGCACTGAACAGCACGTACGGGACGCCACGAGTGGGCACCGCGTTCGGTACCGCGGGTTCCCGGTCGAACGCGCCGCCAAGGGCGCGGATCTCGATGCTGGACAGCGGATTGCCCGACGCTGGTCCGGCGAACTCGACCAGGGCGTCGAGGACTTCGGGGGAGAACTCACGCAGCGTGGTCGTGGCATCGTAGTACGGGACGGGTGTGGGCGGGTCCAGGTGGATCAGCGGACTGTCCGCGTAAGGCAGCATCCGTACTCCGTCGAGCAGCGGCTGTGCCACCGCGCGGATCGGCGCCAGCAGGCGTTCGCCGTCTTCAGCCGAGCCGAGGTACGCGAACCGGAAATGCAGTACGAACGCACCCCGCAACGGTTCCGGCAATTCGGGCAAGGGTGGGAGCCGCTGCACGGCGACTGAGGTGGTTGCCTGCTCCGGGAGCTCGGGCGCCCACGCGCTCCAGACCCGCAGCACATCTTCCATCCGCTCACCGGCGAAGTGCAGTCCGCCGCCGTAGAACTCGGTCACCGGAAACAGGTCGAACTCGATCGAGGTCACCACGCCGAAGTTGCCCTTGCCGCCGAGCAGCGCCCAGAACAGGTCCGGCTCACTGTCGGCGGTGACCTGCCGCAATTCGCCGTCCGCGGTCACCACCTCGATACGCCGGACATGGTCGGCGGCGTACCCCTGCGAGCGCCCCAGCACCGGGCCCTGCCCGCCGCCGAGGGTGTAGCCGATCACGCTGACCGTCGCTGCGGAACCGCTCAGCGGTGCGAGCCCGTGCTTGGCTGTCTCGGACAACGTCCTGGCCCAGTCGACACCGGCCTCGACCCGGGCGCTCCGGTTGCCAGCATCGATGCGAACGTCCTGCATCCGGGACGTGTTGATCAGGATGGCGTCGCGTGCGTCCTTGACGACCTGATGCCCGGTGGCCCGCACCGCCACGGGCAGCTGATTCCGAGCCGCGTAGCGGACCACGGCCTGCACATCGGCGGCACTGGTCACACCGACCGCGACGGCCGGCTCCATCACATTGTTCGGATTGAACCCGGCCACCTCCTCGGCGAAACCATCGTCGCCGGGCAGAAGCACCGGACCGTTCACCGTGCCCCGCAGTTCATCCACAGTCACACCTGTTCTCCGATCGGAATCTGTGGTCGCACACCGAAATTCGACGTGCCGATAAAACCCACCGTTCAGCCGAACGGCCTCATCGAGTGGGGGGTTCAGAAGAGTTGCCACCATCACAACCAGGGGTCCCGAGAGGCGGTCAGAATCGACCGCGGTATCAGGGATTCCGGTCACCCACGTTGCGGCGATCAGCTCGTGCCGGCCTTGGCGTGATGTTTGTGGTGGTCGAGACCATGATCGCGGTGAGCGCAGATTTCATCGGCATTCATTAGTCGCCTGCCGGGTGCCGCCTCATGCGCCCTGAACAAATATTCGCCGGTGGCGGAACCGGAACCGGTGGCGAGCCGGTTCCTTCGGCTGTGTTCACCGGCGGAGCCATCGACTGTGGTCGCCGACGGGTATTTTCTGCTCGGTGTGGACGCGAGCAGCGGCCGGGCCGGTTCGAGTGCTTCCGGATATCCTCATGGACCGCACACGTCCTGCGGTCCGGCCGGGGTGCCCTCGTCGGCCGGTTGTTCGACCGATCAGGAATCCAACAGTGGCGACCCGGAGATGACGATGAGGGAAGACGACCTGCGGGACCTGGTCGAGCACAGCCCGTGGCTGCTCCGGGCGCTGGGCGCCGTTCGGGACTCCGGCCTGCCGGACGCCTGGATCGGCGCGGGCGTCATCCGCGACCTCGTCTGGAGCGAGCGGTACGGCGACGGGTTCGACCCCTCGTTGGTGCGTGACGTCGACGTCGTCTTCCTCGACCCGGCGGACCTGAGCCGCGAGAACGACGAGCGGGCCACCGCACGGCTGCTGGCGGCCTGGCCGGAGCCGCCGTGGGAAGCGAAGAACCAGGCCGCCGTGCACACCTGGTACCCCGCGAAGTTCGGTGGTGGCGAGGTGCCGCCGTTGCGGACCATCGCCGAGGCGGTCGCCACCTGGCCCGAGTACGCCACCGCCGTGGCCGTCCGCCTCGACGCGTACGGGGAGGTCGCGGTCTGCGCACCGTACGGCCTGGATGACCTGCTCGACGGGGTGTGGCGGCGCAACCCGGCCAGGGTCAGCCCGGAGATCTCCCGGCGGCGACTCGCCCGTCACCGCCCCGCCGAACGCTGGCCCGGCGTCCGCGTCGTGAACTGAGCCGGCGCGAGAAGCCCGCGGAGGGGACGGCGTTTCGCGCCTGGTTCCTTCAGCTGGGATCCGATCGAAAGCACCACCGTCGCGGTACCGCCGTCGTACGCGAGCCGCCGGAGCCGCCGGACCACCTGGGATTCCGTCGTCTCGCGAGGATTTCATGCGCGCAGGTCCGGGCTCTCGACCGGTGAGATCGGTGACCCGCTCAGCCGGGGCCGGAGCGGAGACCCAATCTTCGGTGATCCGAGCATTTTCAACACGTGGCGGCGGAGTGTTCAGGCCGGCTCGCGCATGGCCGTACCAAGGGCATTGTCGATCAGGTATCGCCAGCGTCCATCCGCGCCGCGGCGCACGACATCGCTCGCCGAGCCTTCGAGGTGCACGTGCTCGCCGTCGGGGCCGGTGCCGTCAATTGACCAGTCCAAGACGATCTGGGCGATGTCGCCGGCGACGAACACGTGGCGCGCCTTGGCCTTCAGCGGCAGGCCGAGACTGATGTCGCGCTCGAGCTGGGCAGCGATCTCAGTGGGGTCGGTGATGGCTCGCCCGTCCCGGGCGACGAACACGATCCCCGGCTCGAACTGCTCCATCATTGCGCTGACCTTGCCGGAGTTGAATCGCTCCATCAGCGATGCGACGACGCCTTCGGGTTCAGTGGCGAGTGGAAAGGACTCAGACATGTCGGCTCCCTGTTCGTGTGGGTTGAACGGTCCGGCAACCAACTGGGCGGCCTCGTCCAGCGGCCTGCATCTTTTTCTGGACAGCGCGGGTTCAGGTGCGACGACCGGTGCTCAACGCCCATGCCCGGCTAGGTGCGACCCGGGGAATTCCGGGTCCAGAACGTCGGCATACTCCGGGTGTGACTTTACGAATGATGCCGCGAACGGGCACGTGATCGTGGCGGTCTTTCCCTGCATTCGCAGCTCGTTGAGGACGCCGCCGACGAGCCTGGCGGCCAATCCCTTCCCCCGGAACTCGGGAAGCACCGAGGTTGCCATCAGAACGACGCGGCTCCCGACCTTTTCGTAGACGATCCCAGCGGCCGTCCGGTCCTTGATCTTGGCCTCGTAGATGCCGAGCGCGCTGTTTTCGGTGATGACCAGGTCCTCGGTGTCGGGCGCGATGGCTCTCGACAGATCCGAGTCGCTCGTATCCTGCGCCGCGCCGGTCAAAGTGATCATGCCCTCGGCGTTGCCCGCCATTTCGTCTCCTGAATCTCGCCTCTCGTCAGCGACCCGGGGCCGCGCGTGATCACTGCCATGCGCGCCTCCCGTGTGACCGGCGGATGCGATCTCGCTGCCATCCGTGCTTCCACTGAGCCAGTGGGTGTCGGCGTGGTACCCGCCTGTCACGTAATCGCCAGCGAGTACCCCAGGGGCGGGGTTCTGTACGGTGGCGATTTGGTCGTCCGTAATCCGAGATGGATCAACTGGACCATTACGTCCAGCGTAGACATGCGTGGCGCAGGTCGCCAAGCCTGGCCGGCCGCCGGTGGTCTGCGACACAGCAGCGAACCTGCGGATCATGACGGTGTGTCCCTATCTGGCGTATGTCCCCCAGAGCGCGCATGCTGGACCGGAGAGTCCATGTGCGTCTGGAGACCCGGTCCGGGTGCTCGTTGCGACCGGCCGATTCCCTTCGCAGTCGTCGATCCCCGCGCCGGCGGGGCCGTCGGTGGTGCCAGCCGCAGCGATATCTGGCCGGATCGTACGGTGGAGATTGGCTCATCTTGGATTATCGCGAGCCGGTGAGGCTCCGGAGCGAATATCGAAGCTTGCCGCCGTCGCCTGTGCGACCGATGGCGGCAGGTAGCCGCCGCTGTGCCGAGGTGGGGCGGGCGCGCTGCTACAGTCGAACCGACAACAGGACTATGGGGTCCAGGGTTTGGGTTTCCCGGAGGTGCTGCCGAAGAGCGCCGGGTGGCCGCGGGCGCCAGTGGGTCGGCTCGCCGGATACCCGCTTCCACCTGCTCATGGCCGAGGCGAGTCCTGGGCTTGGCATGGCCGGCCGCGTTTGCGAGTGGTTCTGCGGCATCGTAGGCTGGACTAAATCGTCCCGTCATTCCATGATCGGGGGAGTGGCCGAACTCGTCGGGCGGGATTGCCGCATATCGAGGACGGAGCGGGTGGGAGTCACCTGCCGCGGAACCGAATGCGGGTGGCGGGCGTCGAGGATCGACCGCGAATGCGACGTGGTCGGCGAAGCGGCGCGACGAAGCTGACACCAACTAGCGGAACAACCGCTCGCCGGCACCGCATGTACGGCACGGAGCGATCTTCCAGCTTCAGCGAAAGCCGAACTTCACGGAGCAGGAGCAAGAAATGAACGACACCAAACAGTCCGTTGAAGATCTGGCGATCCTTGAACAGTTCCGCCTCGACCACAACCACTCGGGTCAGGCCGGCCGTGTCAAGGTATTCAAGACCATGGTTGCCGAAGGAATTCAGCAGGAAGCGCCGTACGCGCCCGGGTACCAGAGTCGCGAGGGCACCTGGGTCGGCGTTTCCGCCTGGGCGATCGCCCAGGGCGCCTGACCCGCCGCCATGTCTGACATTTCCGCCCGGGCACGCGACGAACAGGTCGTGACCCACCACCCATCGCCGATACGCGTGGTCACGGCATCATCGTGCGCCGCCGCCGTCCCGATCGAGCCTGCGACCGTCCGCCCCGCCCCAGAGCCCGGCGGTAGGCGAGGCTGGGCGTCTGTCGGCGCGCTCGCGCTCGGCGCGTTCGTCATCGTCATGACGGAGACGCTCCCGGTCGGGCTGCTGCCGCAGATCGCCGGCGGACTGGATGTCTCGCTGGGCCTCGCAGGGCTGATGGTGCTCGTACCGGGTTTTAGCGCCGCGCTGTCCGCGCCGTTGTTCTTCCTCCGTTCCGGCCGCTTCGACCGGCGCTCGGTCATCCTTGTCCTGGGTCTGGCGGTGCTCCTGTCGAACGTGGTCGTTGCCGTGGCGCCGAACTTCGTCCTGGTGCTGATCGCCCGCATGCTCTTCGGCGCGACCCTCGGAGCCTTCTGGACCGTGGTCTCACCGGTCGGACCCAAGCTGGTGGGCCGGGGCGGCGGCACACGCGCCATCACCATCATCGCGGCGGGCATCTCGGGCGGGACGGTGGTCGGGCTGCCTGCGGGACAGTTCCTCGGCAACCTCGTCGGCTGGCGTCTCACGTTCGCCATCGCGGCGGCGGCGACACTGCTTGTCGTGGTCGTGCAGGCGCTCGTGCTGCCGGCTGTCCCCCCGGACGGGCGTACGCACCTGCGTGATCTCGTAGCCGTCGTGCGGCGACGGGCCGCCCGCTTCGGGATGGCGGCGGGCGCGGTCGTGTTCATCGGACAATTCACCGCCTGGACGTACATCACCCCGTTCCTGACGGACCACACACAACTGTCCAGCGGCGTGATCTCCCTGCTCTACGTCATCTACGGCGGCGGTGGCATCGTCGGCTCGATCGTCGCCGGATCGCTGTTCAAGCGCGGCGTGATCGGCAGCTTCGCCGGGGCGGCGACAGTGGTGGCCGCATTGCTCATCGGGCTGGCGTGCGTGGGCTCCGTGCCCTGGCTGGCTGGTCTGTTGCTCGTGCTGTGGGGCCTGTTCTGGGGAATCGTGAACCCGGGAACCCTGGTCTGGATACTCGACGCGGCCCCGGAGACCCCAGAGGCAGCGTCCGCGGTGAACGTGACGAACCTCCAGATAGCCCTGGCGGCGGGTTCCGGCCTCGGCGCGGTCCTCGTGTCATCGGCAACCTTGCAGACGGTGTTCCTCGTGGCGGGCTTCATGGTCCTTGCCGCCGCCCTGCTCGCCGCGGTGGCGGCACGGCTCGTGACCCTCGCCCGGAGGCAGTGAGGGCACCGCGACGAAGTGAAGGGTGGCCGGGCACGCGCGCGTGCGCACCCCGAAGCCCGCAAAGCGCAAGCATGATCCACAACAAGAGAAAGACGGCTCTATGCAACACGTGACCCCAGCGACCGATCTGGGCCGCCGGGACAGGCCGCTGCGGCTTGCGTTCCTATCAGCGGTGGTCTCACTGGTGGCCGTGTTCGCCGCAGTGGGCTCGACGATCCCTCTGTTCAACATCTACCGGGCCGAGGACGGGTTCACCAACGCCGGGATCTCGCTGACCGTCGTCGCCTACTCCGCCGCGACCCTCGGCACACTGCTGGTGCTGGGACGACTGTCCAACCACGTGGGCCGACGGCCTGCGGCGATCGCCAGCCTCGGCCTGCTGGTACTGGGCTGTCTGCTGCTGTTGAACGTGCACCACATCGGCATCCTCATCGCCGGTCGGCTCCTGATGGGCCTCGGCGCTGGGCTGGCCAGCAGCAGCCTCACCGCCTACATCGTCGACGCCGCACCCAGCCGGCCGACCTGGCTGGCTTCGGTCGCTTCCAGCCAAACCGTCATGCTCGGTCTCGCCGTGGGCGCCATCACCTCCGGCGCCCTGGTCCAGTTCGGCCCCTGGCCACGTGACCTCATCTACCTGGTTGTCATCGGTCTGCTCCTACTGTCTGCCGCGCTCGTCGCCATCAGCCCCGAGACGGTGACTCCGTCGCCGGGTGGTTGGCGTTCGCTGCGCCCCAGCGTCCGGGTACCGGTCCGGATCCGGCATCTGCTCCCCGTTGCGGCCGCGGTGATCCTGGCCACCTGGGCAACCGGGGCCTTCTACCAGGCCTTCGTGCCCGCACTGGTCGAGGAACAATTGCACACCAGCAGCTCGCTCGTCATCGGGCTGGTGTTCGCCGCATACATGGGCCCCAGCGCTCTGGGAGCCCCCCTCGGCGGCCGGTTCTCACCGGCAGCAGCTCAACGCATCGGCATGATCGCCTTCGTGGCCGGATGGCTCGGCATCATCACAGCGATCATCACTGGCGCGCTGCCGCTGTTCATCGCCGCGACTGTCGTTGCGGGAGCTGCCCAGGGCATCGCCATCAGCGCCGCCACCCGCGGGCTGCTCTACGGCAGCGCTCCGCGCGACCGGGCACCGCTCTTCGCCGTCGTGTATCTCCTCAGCTACAGCGGCGCGACCGTTCCCAGCCTCATCGCCGCTCAACTCTCCGGCGTCTTCTCGGTGCCGCGCATCGCGATCGGGTACGCCGCATTCGCGGTCCTGGCCACCGCGTTCACCGTCCTCGCCGGCGGTGCGACGGAGGTCGGCCGGCAACGCCTTCGTCATCACGTTCGATGACCGCTGGTCGGAGCGGGGAACGACAGAAGAGATCTCGTCGACCTCGGTGAGCCGGCGTCGCCGCGACCGCACGATCCGCGGCCGCCGACCCGGCTCGATCGATGACCGCTGCCACCGTGCTCCGGCATGATCACGCAGGGCGCGGCGACCGTCACGGTAGCCGGTGGACGTCGCTCACTGCGGCCGAGGCTCCCGCGACGCGAGTTGTTGGGATGTACTTGCGCCCGAGCATCGAAAAACGAGATCATCACGCATGCTCGACCCCTCGCCCGAGGACGACAGGACTTCACCAACAGTTTCCACGCCGGATTTCGTAGGTCGTGATCGCGAGATGGCGGCGCTCACCGGTGCCTTGGCCCGGCCACCGGCGATCGTGCTGGTGGAGGGCGAGGCGGGGATCGGGAAGAGCCGGCTGCTGCGAGAGTGGTTGGCCGCGCCGCACCAGAGCACCGCCCTGGTCTCGGTGTGCCCGCCGCTTCGAGAGTCACTGACGCTGGGGCCGATCGTCGACGCGTTCCGGGTGATCGACCGGCCGGCGTCGCGACTGCGGCTCACCGAGCTTGCGGGTGCGTTACGGCCCTTGTTCCCGCAATGGTCCTCGGACCTGCCGCCCGCGTTGGAGCCCCTGGACGACGCGAAGGCGGCACGGCACCGCCTGTTCCGCGCCCTGGACGAGCTGCTCCGGGCTCTGCGTGTCGACGTCCTCGTACTCGAGGACGCGCATTGGGCCGACGAGGTGACCTTGGAGTTCCTGCTGTACGTCACCTCCCGACAACAGTCGGACGGGCCGAGTCTGGTGATCTCCTATCGCCCCGAGGAGGTGGACGCCGGATCACTGCTGCTGCGGCTGACGTCCCGGCTGCCTGCCGGCGTGACCCAGCTGAGGATCGCCCTGGCGCCGATGCGACCCGACGGCACAGCGGCGCTGGTGTCCTCGATGCTGGACGGTAACCCGATATCGCAGGAGTTCACGACGTTCATGCACGAGCGGACCGGTGGTGTTCCGCTGGCGCTTGAGGAGTCGGTTCGCCTCATGTGCGACCGTGCCGACCTCGTCTTCCGCGACGGGCAGTGGGTCCGGCTGAAGCTACGCGAACTGCAGGTGCCGCCGACGGTGCGTGACTCCACCCGGGAGCGGGTGGGCCGTCTGTCGCCGACGGCGCAGCAGGTGCTGCGAGCCGCGGCGACGTTGGCTCAGCGGTCGTCGGTCGCCACGATCGCGGTGACCGCCGGCTTGTCACCAGACGCGTGTCGAGGCGCCATCGCGGAGGCGGCCGCTGCCGGCATCCTCGACGGAGACGACCGCGGCCAGTGGCGATTCCGGCACGTGCTGGCCGCCACGGCTGTCTACGAAGCGATTCCGTTGACCGATCGCAGACACTTCCACCTGCTGGCCGGCCGGGCGTTGGAGGAGATCCAGCCGCCGCCTGTCGCACGCCTTGCCCGCCACTTCCGTGAGGCGGGCGAGACGGAGTCCTGGGCGCGGTACGCCGAGCAGGGCGCCGAGCTGGCCATGGCCTCCGGTGACCACACCAAGGCGGTCGCCTTGCTGGTCGATCTGTTGTCGTGGCCCGGGTTGCCGCCGTCGGATCGGGCGCGGGTCGCGCGGATCGCCGGAGTGGCCGCGCTGGGCCGTCGTGAACCGGTCGACGACGTCTACCACCGCGTGATCCGTACCTTGCGTTCGGTGCTGGAGAGCCCCGGCCTATCCGCACGCCAGCAGGCCGAGATCCGCAACCCCCTGGGTCGGCTCCTGATTCTCGGGGGAGAGGCGCAGGCCGCACTCAGTGAGCTCGAGCAGGCGGTGGTCAACCTCGACCATGACCCGGTCGAGGCGGCTCGGGCGATGACCTATCTGGGCTGGGCCTATGCGGGCCCGTGGCCGGCGTCGACTCATCGCCGATGGCTGGATCGCGCCGCTGAGCTCACCGCTGAAATCGATTCTCCCGCCCAGCGGCTGAACCTGGCCGGCAACCGGGCCGCCGCGTTGCTCATGCTCGGCGAAGAGGAGGCCTGGGACGTCGTCGCCGAGCTGCCGATCGACGGAGCGACCTCGACGGAGCGCCTCGACGTGGCCCGCATCCACGCGAATGTCGGAACCGGCGCACTGATCTGGGGCCGGTACGCCGAGGCGGAGGAACATCTCGTCGTGGCCCTGCGGCTTGCCGAGGCCGAGCAGGCGTCCCGGTTGCAATACAACGTCCGACTCGAACAGGCCAACCTGGCGTGGTTCACCGGTCGATGGGAGGGCCTCGCGGAGCGAAGCGCGGCACTCGCCGACGCCGACCGGGACCGGCCGGCGCTCTACCTCGGCACCGTGCGGCTCGCGGCCCGGCTGGCGGCCGCGGCCGGCCGGCGGCGCGCCGCGGAGGAGCAGTTCCGGCTGGTCCTCGAGGAGTCCGCCCGTCTCGGCGCGGTCGACGACACGATGGAGGCCGCAGCCGCGCTGGCCAGACTCTGGCTGACGGACGGCAACAGCGGCCGGGCGTTGCAGATCACCAACGAGCCGATGGACACGGTCCGGAGAAAAGGCATCTGGGTCTGGGCGACCGACCTCGTCCCCGCCCGGATCGAGGCGCACCTCGCCGCCGGCGACCACCAGGCCGCGACCCGTCTGGTCGATCAGTTCGCCAGGGGACTGCGTGGCCGTTCGGCGCCTGCGCCTCGCGCCGCGCTCACCGCATGCCGTGCCATGCTCGCCGCCGCAGCCGGAGATCACGCCCGTGCGGCGACGGCGTACGACCGTGCGGCGCGCGCCTGGAGCGCGTTGCCACGCCCGTACGACGCCATGCTCGCCCGCGAGCGGCAAGCCGAGGCGTTCGTGGCGCAGGGCCGGCTCGAGCAGGGCCGGGAGCTGCTGGCCGCACAGTACGAGCAGCTGTTCAGGCTCGGCGCCCGCGGCGATGCGGACCGGGTAGCGCAGCGGCTTCGCGAACACGGTGCCGAGGTGCCGCGACTGTGGCGCGGCGGGCGACGGGGGTACGGTGACCGGCTCTCGCCTCGCGAGCTCGACGTGGTCCGACTGGTTGTCGCCGGCAAGACGAACCGGGAGATCAGCCGGATTCTGGCCAAGTCGCCGGCCACCGTGGACCAACAGCTGCGGGCGGCGATGCGTAAGTTGAAGGTGAGCTCCCGGACCGCGCTCGCGGTCAAGGCCGTGGAGGCCGGAGTGTTCGCCGAAGAGGAAACTCTCGGCGACCGATCGTGAAAATTGACGTATCCGCCGGATAGCTAAGGCCGCTCGTCGCCCCGAGCATGGCTTCATGATCCATGGCCCTAGGGCAGTTCATGCCTGAGCGACCTGTCGAGCGTGACGACTCCGTCATCGAGGACCAGCCGCCACTCGAGTTGTCGCGCGAGCCGCGCGTCAGCGCCCCCGACACCCCCGGCGTCGGCGTCACCGACGATCACGACGAGCACGAGAGTCACGACCCCTACCAACCCCTGTAGGCCGAAGGACCCCACATGAGACTCAAAGCCCTCACCGCTGCGCTGGCCGCAGCGGTCGGCCTGAGCGTGATGCAGCCGACACCGGCGTCGGCGGCCGAGCCGGATTCCGGCGCGGCCGCCGACAAGGTCGCGTCGGAGCTGAAGGACCGCTTCCGTACGGAGCCGGTCTCCGACTTCCTGATCACGTTCGACACCAAGGCCGACCTTGCCCCCGCCAAGAAGATCGCGGACTGGACCGCTCGCGGTCAGTTCGTGTACGACGCGCTGAAGGCGGCAGCGAAGAGCTCCGCGGCGTCCGTCTCCGCCGAACTCGACGCGGCCGGCGTGAAGTACACGTCCTACCCGCTCGTCAACGCCGTGCTCGTCAAGGGCGGCACGCAGCAGCTCGCGCTCGACGTCGCCTCGATCGGGCACGTCGCCGAGATCCACGCGGCGCCGCAGGTCGCGCTCGTGGAGCCCGTGGACGAGAAGGCCCCGGCGGACCAGGCCGCCCGCCCCGCCGCCCCGAAGGCCGACGCCGAGGACGGCGTCGTCTCGTGGGGTCTGGACGCCATTCACGCCCCGGAAGCGTGGGCCATGGGCGCCACCGGTGCGGGCATCACCGTGTCCAACCTCGACTCGGGCGTCCAGTTCGACCACCCCGCGCTGATGCACCAGTACCGCGGCACCAAGCCCGACGGCACGGTGGACCACAATTACAACTGGATGGCCGCTCGGGGCACGTGCACCGCTGCGCCGTGCGACGACAACGGACACGGCACGCACACCATGGGCACCATGGTCGGCGACGACGGCACCAACCACGTCGGCGTCGCACCGGACGCGCAGTGGATCGCGACGAACGGCTGCTGCGACAGCACCGGCGTCGAGTCGCTGCTCAAGTCCGGCTGGTGGCTGCTCGCGCCGACCGACCTCCAAGGGAACAACCCCGACCCGTCCAAGCGCCCCCACGTCATCAACAACTCGTGGGGTCAGACCCTCGAGCACAGCTACGACGACTTCTTCCAGGCCATCGACGAGGCCTGGAGTGCCGCGGGCATCTTCAGCGTCTGGTCGTCGGGCAACACCACGCCGTACGCGGACTGTGACACCGTCTCCTCGCCGGGCTCCGCCGAGAGCGCCTACTCGGTAGGCGCGTACGACTCGGACGGCACGCTCGCGTTGTTCTCCCGCAAGGGTGAGGGTGAGGGTGGCCGGATCAAGCCCGAGATCTCCGCTCCGGGTGTCGCGGTACGTTCGTCCTACCCGAACAACAGTTACGTCGAGATGGCCGGTACGTCGATGGCGGCTCCCCACGTGGCCGGCGCCGTCGCCGACCTGTGGAGCTACGACCCGACCCTCATCGGGCAGGTCGAACAGACCCGCCGTCTGCTCGCCGATTCGGCCGTCGACGTCGACGACACCGAGTGCGGCGGCACCGCCGACTTCAACAACAAGTACGGCGAGGGGCGGCTCGACCTCGTCCGCCTGCTCGAGCTGGCGCCCCGGCAGGGCGGCACCCTCACCGGTGTCGTCACCGCCGACGGCGCTCCGGTCGCCGCCGCCGACGTGACGATCAGTGGACCGTTCAGCCGGTCGATCGGGACCGACAAGGACGGCCGGTTCACCACGAACCTTCCGGTCGGCGACTACCGGATCACCACCAAGGTCTTCGGCTACCTGACCGCTACCGCCGACGTCACGATCGCCCTCGGCGAGGACACCTCCGTCAAGCTGCCGCTCACGGCCGCCGCGAGGCACGACATCAGCGGCAAGGTCGTCGACGACAAGAAGCAGCCGGTCCCGAACGCCGGCGTGTCCCTCAAGGACACCCCGCTGGACGCCGTGCGCACGGACGCCAACGGCGCGTTCACGATCACCGGTGTGCCGGAGGGCCAGTACGGTCTCGCCGTCACGCCCAACGCCTGCTTCTCGCCGACGTCCCTCCCGCTGACCGTCGGCGCCGAGAACAATTCGCTGGAGATCCCGGTCGGGCTCGTCGTCGACAAGGGCGGCTACAGCTGCACCGTCTCCGAAGGCGAGTACCTGCGCGGCACCGACCAGGTCGCGTTCACCAGCGGCGTCTGGGCGACGGTGAAACTGCCGTTCCCGATCGCGCTCTACAACGGCAGCCACGACACCCTCGGCATCGGCCTGCGCGGCGTGATCTCCCCGGACACCTCCACCGGACCCGGCAGCGGCGGTGCGGGCATCTTCCCGTTCTGGGTGACGTCCCCCGTCGAGTTCGCCCCGGGCGGCGGAGTGTTCACGGCGGCCACCAAGGTCGACGGTGAGGACGCGTTCGTCGTCGAGTACCGCAACGCCAAGATCTGGTCCTATCCGATCCGGTCCGAGTACTCGGAGCCGGTCAACTTCTCGGCCACGCTCACCCGCTCCGGCAAGGTGATCTTCGGGTACGGCGACGGCATCGGCACCGACGACCCGGTGACCGGCGGCGCCCGCACCATCACCGGCATCCAGGGCTGGGCCGGCGTGGACGGCATCCGGTTCTCCGACAACGTCCCGGTGCTCCACGACGGGATGGTCGTCACCTACGACCTTCCGGACTGGGGCTACCTCGACGCGACCGTCGTCGACAAGAACGACGGGCTGCCCGTGTCCGGGGCCAAGGTCTCCTTCACCGACCAGCACGGCCTCGTGGAGAGCGTCACGACCGACGGCACGGGCGTCGTGCACCGCCAGCTGCCGGTCGCCGACTACACGATGACCGTCGAGGCGCCGAACTACGTGACGGGGTCGTACGACTTCACACTCGACAAGCTCTACGCGAAGGCCACGGTCGACGCGCGCCTCACCACGGGTGTCGCCGGCCTGAAGGCGAGCGGCCTCGACGCCGTTATGGGCACCGACCAGAACGGTGTGGGCTCGCTGACGCTGACCAACAACGGTTCCGCCCCGCTCACGTACGACCTGGCCGAGGCCGCACGCCACCCCGAGCTCGACGCCACCGGCGCCACCACGCGCACCGGGACGGGTGCGGACAGCACGATCGACCTCACCGCGTGGAAGGCCGGCGCGAGCGGCATGAAGCCGTCGAACGCCGACGGCAAGGCCGCGACGGCGAGCGCCGCTGAGGCACAGGCGGCCGCCAAGGTCGGTACGACCTCCGGCGGCGACGTCATCACCCGCATCGAGATCCCGGGCACCATCGCGGAGAAGGAGCCCTCCGGCATCGGGTACGACGGCGACGTCTGGATCCACGACTACATCGAGCGGACCAACAGCGCCTACACGGTGACGGGCAAGCCGACCGGCAAGGTCTTCGACGCCTCGTGGAACCCCGCGTACCGCGCGTTCGACATGGCGCTCGACACCAAGACCGGTGACATGTGCCAGATGGAGGACAGCCCGGCCAGCTACATCCACTGCTTCGACCGGGAGACCGGCAAGGAGACCCGGCAGATCAAGGGTGACTGGTCGACGTTGCAGCTGACCGGACTCGCCTACAACCCGGCGGAGGACGTGTTCTACGTCGGCGGCCGGGCGAACGGCATGATCGGCACCGTCGCCGGCACGTCCCACGACAACGCCGGTGCGCTGCTGTCGTTCTGCGCGCCGCCGCTGCCCGAGGTGATGGGCCTGGCCTACAACCAGGCATCCGACACCATCTGGTACACCGACCTCACCACGGACAGGCCGACCCGCCTGCTGCAGGTCGACCCGGTCGACTGCTCGCTGGTCAACGCGTGGTGGTTCCCGGGCCAGAAGGCGACGCAGGGCGGCGGCCTCGAGACCGACTCGACCGGCGCGCTGTGGGCAGCGGACCAGGTCGCCGATGACGTCGTGCTGGTCGACGTCGAGGACGACCTGCTCACCGACCTGCCGTGGCTGTCGCTCTCCTCGGCCGGGGGCACCCTGGCCCCGGGGCAGTCGACGACGGTCAAGGTCTCGATCTCCTCGAAGGACGCCAAGCCAGGAGTCCTCGGGGCGAACATCGTGGTGCGGTCCGACTCCGGACGGCAGTCCAAGACCTACGTCCCGGTGACGCTCACGACCACGAAGTACCAGGTCGGCGTCAACGCCGGCGGTTCCTCGTTCACCGACGCCTCCGGCTTCACCTGGTCCGCCGACCAGGCGGCCGGTCACGGGGCGTGGGGCTACGACGGGAAGGGCAAGACGATCTCCGCGGGCTCCGCGATCGAGGGCACCGAGGACGACGCGCTCTTCCAGTCCCAGCGCACCACGTCGGGCAAGGACCTGGTCTACACGTTCCCCGACGCGCCGAAGGGCACCTACACCGTCGACCTCGGGTTCGCGGAGGTCGCGCAGGTGAAGCAGGGCAAGCGGGTGTTCGACGTCCTTGTCGACGGCGAGCTCACGCAGTACGCCTACGACGCCGTCGCGGCCGTCGGCCCGAACGCCGCCGACTGGCACAGCGCCGTCGTGCAGCACGACGGCGGTCCGCTGACCGTGGAGCTGCGGGGCGGGAAGGGCCTGCAGGCCCCGAGCATCGCGGCGCTGCGGGTGACGCTCGACCCGCGCGGGGACAAGGCGGAGCCGGAGCCCCAGCCCGAGCAGCCGGAGCCGGGCCCTGTGCCGGTGGCGCCCGCCAACCGTTCGTACTCGATGAAGGTGACCGAGGGGCTCTACCGTCAGGGTACGGAGGAGTCCGGGTGGCACGGCGATGACGCCTGCGGCGTGCTGTGGTTCGACTCCAGCTTCCTGTTCCCGTTCTACGACACGGCCTGGGACGGCGTGTGCGTGACGACGAACGGGGCGCTGGTCTTCGACCGGGCCAGCACCTTGGGCGGCAACACGGCGCTGCCGTCGTCGTACCCGATCGACGCGATCTACCCGCTCTGGGATGATCTGGTCGTCGACGACCAGGCGAACATCTACTTCGGCAGGACCGAGGTGGACGGCCTGGCCGCCGAGGTCATCGAGTGGCGCAACGCGACCTTCTACAGTGACCAGACGGCTCGGGTGAGCTTCTCGGTGACGTTGATCGCGGACGGTCGCATCCAGATCGGCTACGGCGACGGCATCGGCGGCGACAACCCCGTCACCCGCGGGTCGTCGGCAACGGTCGGCGTGGAGAGCCTGACGCGCAACCCCGCGAGTCAGTACTCCTTCAACCAGCCCGTCCTGACGGCCGGCCTGGGGCTGGAGTACACCCTCCCGGCGGCGGGCACGATCGAGGGCACGGTCACCGACGCGAACGACGGCAAGCCGATCGCGGGTGCGATCGTCACCCTCAAGGGGCCGAACGGTGACCGGGTCATCACGGCCGACGAGAAGGGCCGGTGGAAGGCCCAGGCGCTGGTCGGCGAGAACACCGTGGAGGTGTCGACGCCGAACTACGTCACCGCCAGCCACCCGGTGACCATCGCGAAGAAGGACCAGGCCGAGGGGGTCGACACGGCGTTGACCACGGGCGTGGCAACCGTCACCGCAGGTGACCTCGACTGGCTCGTCGGCCCGGACCAGAAGGCGACGGCCGACGTGACCGTGACCAACAGCGGCTCCGCCCCGCTCGAGGTGCGGCTCAGCGAGCAGAAGCGCACCAGCGACGGCGGACACGAGGCCGCCGACCTTCCGTGGCTGACCCTCACGGGCGCGGCCGCGACCGGTACGGTCAAGCTCGCGGTCGGCGAGTCCACCACGGTCACGGCGACGGCTGACAACGCCGACGTCGAGCCCGGCGTGCTCGTCGGGGACGTGCTCGTCGCGTCGAACGCCGGCAAGGGCGACTCCCAGCTCAAGCCGATCCGCCTGGCGACCTCGGCCTACTGGAAGGGCGTGGACGCGGGCGGGTCCGGGCACGTCGGCGCGGACGGCTTCGTCTGGTCGTCCGACCAGGCGCTCGGCTCGGCGTCGTGGGGCTACGTCGGCGGTACGGCGCGTGCCATCAAGGCCGACATCGCCGGCACCGAGGACGAGGAGCTGTTCCGCACCCAGCGGACCGGCAAGACGTTCAGCTACGTGTTCAAGAACGCGCCCGCCGGGACGTACCGGATCGGCCTCGACTTCGCGGAGATCGAGAATGTCAAGGTCGGCAAGCGCACCTTCGACGTCCTGGCCGACGGCAAGGTCGTGCTCTACGACCACGACGTGCAGGCGAAGGTGGGTGCGCTGACCGCGGACGTGAACGCGGTCACCGTCGAGCACGCGGGCGGCGATCTGAAGATCGAGTTCCGCGGCGAGACCGGCGAGCGTGACCCGATCCTCAACGCCCTGAAGATCCAGGAGGACCCGCGCCTGTGAGGTAGCCGAACCGGTCCACCAGTAGTGGTCAGAGCCTCCTCGGCGCAGGATTGCCGAGGAGGCTCTGACCGTGTCTACCGAGCTTGCAGACGGTCAGTGGTGCCCGCAGCACCGTCCTGGCGGGCCGCCGGGTCCGAGTGACCTCAGCGGTCGTTGCCCGCGCGCAGCCAGGCGATGTAGTCGCCGGCGGCGCGCTCGGTGTCGTACGAGGGGAGGTAGCCGGTGTCCTCGTGCAGTCGGGTGATGTCGAGCCACCATGCCGGGGAGATGGACCCGCGCGACGGCAGGGTCAGATCGGCGGATGGGACCGAGGTCTTGATGGCGGCGATGATGTCGGCGTTCGACGTGGCCCGGCCCGAGGCAACGTTGTACGTACGGTGGTTGAGCTTGTCGGTCAGGTGTAGCAGGGCGATCGCGCGCGCCGTGTCCTTCACGTAGCACAGGTCGAGGGCGTCCTCGGCGTACGGTGTCCCGGCCTGCGACGACAGGTCGAGTTCGGTGCCGCGGGCGGCCGCGTGGACCAGGGCGGGCGCCGCGAAGAACGGATCCTCGTGACCACCGGGGCCCCAGGTGGCGGAGATCCGGTAGTTGACGACGTCGAGGCCGGCAGCCGGGGCCAGCCAGTCGTCGAGCAGCTCACCGATCTTCTTGAAGGTGGGGATGACGTGGGACGAGTTCATCGGCAGCGGCAGATCCTCTCGCACCGCACCGTTGTCGCGAACGCCGTGGTAGACGCCGATGGTGCTGGCGACACCCACTCGCCGTACGCCCCACTCCTGAGCGACCTGGAAGATGTTGAGCAGGCCGCCGAGCGCCCTGCGGGTGGCGGGGATCGGCTCGTCAGCGCCGATCGGCCAGGGCATGGAGCCGGCCAGATGGACGATCCCCGTGATCTTGTGGCGGGTGCCGAGGTCCAGCAGGGTCGGCAGGTCGGCGACGTCGCCCTGCTCGCTCGCGACCTCGGCGTCGGCGAGGACGGGCGGTAGCCCGGCGGCGCGGCGCTGCATGAGCACGCACTCCTCGCCCTGGTCGAGCAGCGCCCGTACGGTGTGCGACCCGATGAAACCCGTGCCTCCGGTGACCAGAACGGCCATGACGCGTCTCCTTCACAGACAAGCGGAACCGTGTTCCGTAACTATACGGAACACGATTCCGGATCTTCAAGTCGAGTGCGCTGACAGCCCTCGGTACGGACGCGGGGCACCGGACGGGTCGCCCTCGCCCTAACTCGTGCGTGCCGGGAACCAGTCGGGCTGCGTGAGTGGCTCGGAGGCGGCGAGGTGCTTCGCCTGGAGGCGGGCAGTGAGGGTGACGCCCGGCGGATGGTGCAGCGCCTCGTCCGGGCCGGCGTTGGGGAGTGGTGGGAGCAAGCACCTCTGAGGAGTGCCTCAGTCGATGGCGAACCGTTCGGCCCGCCGCTTTCCCCTTGTTCGAGCGCTGCGCTATGTACGTGAGCGAACAATCCGGAACACCGGCACTGGTTGACACTCGGGCGACAGGCTGGCAGCATCGAAATCGGAGATCATCATTGTATCGTGCTGAAATGAGCCCGGCGAGCTCGATTCAGAATACGTAAACGTGCCCCGCTTCCTTGTCTCGACACCTTTTACGGTGGACGGGCACCGGATCCGGTCACCCGTGTAGCACCCGCTCATTCTGTTCACCTAATAGACGTACTTACTCTCCGCGCCATGAGGCCTGGCGCGTACTGCATCTATTGGAAACGTGGTCCTGGAGTCAGTGTGCGCAGCGGCGATCCGCTGACTAGTTCGGTCGGGAATGCGTCCGGCCGTTATGGGTCAAGGGCAACTCGGAAGAGTGTACGTACCTAGTTTGGGAGGATGTCGGTGTTCGAGACGGCGAAAAGCAGGTCGGACGGGTTGACGCGCCGGCAGATGGTCGGCTTGGTGGGGGCGGCCGGCGCTGGTCTCGCGGTATCCCCAGGGCTCGGCGGAGTTGAACCGGCCGCGGCGGCCCCAGCAGCCGCCGTTCCGGCGCCGCCGCAGGACCGACGACTGCAGGCTCTGAAGGAGGAAGCGATCAGGGCCGTCAACAAGCGCAGCAAACTCGTGCAGGAGATCGTCGACTCGATCTTCAGCTTCTCGGAGCTGGGTTTCCAGGAATTTCAGACCAAGCGGTATCTGCTTTCCATACTCCGTAAGAATGGGTTCTCGGTTCAGGAAGGGATCTCTGGCATCCCGACCGCCTGGATGGCCACCTGGGGTTCGGGTGGGCCGGTGATTGCACTCGGATCCGACATCGACGGCATTCCCCGGTCGAGCCAGAAGCCGGGAGTCATCGGTCGCAACCCGCTGGTCGAGCCGATCGGCTTTGACCACGCACCCGGGCATGGCGAGGGACACAACTCCGGCATGGCCGCAGTGATCGCCAGCGCCATCGTCCTCAAAGAACTGATGCAACGCCACAACATCAAAGGCACCCTCAAGCTGTGGCCGGGCGTAGCCGAAGAACTGGTGGGCACCAAAGCCTTCTACGTTCGCGACGGGTACTTCGACGACGTGGACGTCACGCTCTTCGCACACGTCTCCTCCGGCCTATCCGTGGACTGGGGTGCGGCTTCCGGCAACGGCCTGCTCTCGCTCGAGTACACCTTCCGCGGATCTCCCGGGCACGGCGCGTCACCGCACCTCGGGCGGAGTGCCCTCGACGCCGTACAACTGATGACCGCGGGTATGGAGTATCGACGCGAGCACCTGCCCATCCAGCAACGAACGCACTTCGTCATCTCCGAGGGCGGCGACCAGCCGAACGTCATCCCAGAGATCGCCAAGGTCTGGTACTACCTGCGCGAGGACACTGCCGACGAGATCATCGCGCTCCGGGCCCTGGCCGAGAAGATCGCACGGGGCGCGGCCCAGATGACCGACACGGAGCTCGTGAACATCCAGGTGCTGGGCGCGGCCTCGCCACAGCACTTCAACCGACCCGTCGCCGAGGCGGCAGCGGCGAACATGACGCTGGTCGGGATGCCCGCTTGGAGCGAGGACGACCACACCTACGCCAGAGCGGTCCAGAAGGCCGCCGGCAGCAGCAACCCGCGAGGGCTGGCGACGGAGGTGGCCGGGCTCTCCGGACCCATCCCGAACCAGTACCGGCAAGGTGGCGGCTCCGACGATATCGGTGACATCACCTGGAAGACGCCGACGATCACTATCCGGTACCCCGCAAACATCCCAAGCGGCGGACCGAGCCACACGTGGTGGAATGCGCTGGCGATGGCCACGCCGATCGCACACAAGGGCACGACCACCTGCGCTGCGGTGTACGCGACGACGGTTCTCGAGCTGTTGCTTCGTCCTCAGCTGGTGCAGGATGCCTGGGAGTATTTCGAGACGGAGCAGGCCGGCCGGTACAAGCCGCTGATCGGCCCGGACGACAAGCCGGCGGTCCACCTCAACCGGGAGCGGATGGAGCTATGGCGTCCGCGCCTGGAGAAGCTCTACTACAACCCGTCCCGGTACAAGACGTACCTTGACCAACTCGGCATCAGCTACCCAAGCGGGACGAGCAGGTAGCCGATGTCGGATACGTGCGTGGCTGGCCCTTCAGAGCGCCGGCCACGCACGTGGCAGGTTTTCGAACGCCCTAACTGGTGCCGTCATCACCGATCACCTGCGATGCCCGGTGCACGTCTGCGGAGGCCCATTCATTCCGTGAGGGGGCGCTCGTCGACGACCTGGACGAGCTTGCCCGTGCGCGGGTTGGTCACCAGCCCGTCGCGAGCCACCCATTCGACGCGGAGGTGGTGGATGGCACCGGCCTTCACCTCGGCTGGATACATCGGGCGAGCCTCGTAGACGGCTCCGATCAGCCGCTCGGTCAGCCCCGCCGGCGGCTCGTCCAGGCTCGCCAGGCGAAGGGTGAGGCCGTTCTTGCCGTCCCAGCGGCGCGTGACCAGCTGCATCCCGGTGATGACGCGGTCGGTGTCGGCCGCGATGAGGACGGCCCGGATGTCCTCGGTCGGCATGGACACCGCACCGAGCCTGGCGCCCTCGCCGGCGCGGCCCATCAGCCGGAAACGCTGGGACTGCGGATCGACCCACTCGGCGCGGTCTCCAGCGGGATACCGGATGATGGGCATCAGCGCTCGGAAGAGGTTGGTCACGAGGACCCGGCCGACGACTCCGGTCCGCGTGATCGGCTCGCCCGTCGTGTCGTCGACGATCTCCACCATCGTCCGGTTACGGAACGCTTCGTGGACGCGTACGTCCTCGCCCGGCACAGGAGCGCCGACGAGACCGGCGTCGACCGAGGCGTAGCCGAGCGAGGCGATGGCCGCCTTGGGAAACGCCCGGGACAACAGCGGTCGCAGGTCGTTGAAGAGGATGTCGCCGGCGAACAGCACCAGTTCGACGCAGTCGGCCGAATATCCGCTCCGCACTACGTGTTCCGCCAGCGACGCCAGCTTCATCGGCTCGCTCGCGATCACGTCCACGCCGAAGTCTTCGATGAGTTGGACGACGTATTCGTTCGAGGCTCCGCCGACGGGCAGGCGTACGTTGTCCACCGGTGCGTGATGCAGCGCGCCCTCGATATAGAGGAAGCCGCCGTAGAGTTCGCCGGCTCGGAACAGGTTCGCCACCTTGTGCCCCGGACGCAGGCCCGCCTGGACCATCCCCGCGCCGAACGCTGTCAGCGAGTCGGCGTGCTCGGTACGCGTCCAGGGTGAGAACTTCGGAGCACCGGTCGTGCCCCCGGATTTGTAGACCCCCGCGTCCGTCAGCGGTCCCGTGAGCAGCCGGTTGTCCGGCCAGCTGTTCGCGGCCCAGAACGCAGCCTGGTCGACGATCGGCAATTGAGTGAGGTGTGTGATGTTCTGCGGGACATCGCGGTAGAGCTCACCGTAGAACGGCGAGTTGCGGCGGGCGAAATCGACGAGGTCGGTTAGAGATTTGGCCGGCATGGATTCTCTCCTGTGGCTGCTCAGCGGATGGCTGCGACGGTCATGCTGTTGCCGCGGAAGACGGCGATGACCTCATTGGGGTGACGGGTGATGGTCACGTCGTAGATGCCGCTTCGGCCGTAGCGCTCCACCTCCACGGCCGCGGCGACGAGCTCGTCGTCGACAGCGGCGGCCCGCAGGAACGTCACTTGCGCGCTGTGGGCGACGGCCGGGCGGCCATGGCTGTTGCTGGCGTAGGCGAAGGCAGCGTCGGCAAGTAGGAAGAGGTAGCCGCCGTGGACGAAGCCGTGCAGGTTGGCCATCTCCGCGGTGGCCCGCATGCGCAATCTCGCACGGCCGGTGCCCACCTCCTCCAGTTGAATGCGCAGGGCCTGGCAGGTTGGATCCTCGAGGTCGGTCATGCGGCGCCGATCCATGTTCGGGCCAGGGCCTGGATGCGGCTTCCGTCGCGGTCGGTGAGCTTCTCCGAGAGGTAGTCCTCGACCCATTCGTTGGTGGCCACGCGAAACGGCGGGTCGTCGGAGGTCAGCGTGCGTACCACGGTTTCGGCCACCTCTTGAGCCTTTTGCCCGGCCGCTGCCCAGCCCTGGCTGACGACCCAGTCGAAGTACGCCTTGAACGTCGGTGCGTATGCGCCGGAGATGGCCTGGATGGTCTTGCGGTTGATGTCGGGGAACACGCCGAAGTTGGTGCCGAGGACGAAGCCGGGCACGACGACGGAGACCTTGACGCCGTGGGCCGCCGCGACCGGTGCGAGGCTTTCCATGAAGCCCTCGACAGCGAACTTGGCCGCGCAGTATGCCTCGTTGAAGGGCTGCCCTACGAGGCCGTGCACGCTGCCGATCGTCACCAGTCGGCCGCGGGCCGTGCGCAGGAGCGGCATCGCGACGCGGCTGAGCGCGATGACGCCGAAGAAGTTCACCTCCAGGTTGGCGCGCAGGTTGTCCATCGTTGACATTTCCAATGTCGGATCGAAGCTCGAGATGCCCGCGTTGTTGACCACCGCGTCGAGCCGCCCGTATCGCTTCACTAGCGCGTCGATGCACGTGTCGATCGATTCGGCGTCGGTGACGTCGAGATGGCGTACGTCCACCGTGATGCCGGCCGCGCCGGTGGCGTCCAGCAACGGCCGCGCCCGACTGGGATCGCGCATGGTGGCGATCACGGTGTATCCGGCGTGTGCCGCCGCGACCGCCGTCGCCAGACCGATGCCCGAAGAGGTTCCGGTGATGAGAACCGTCTTCATGATGCACTCTCCGCCAGCTTTGCCGCCGGCTCGGCCGCCACGGCCGCACGATCGCGGTCGGCCTGATCGAGCAGCGGCTGGACACGGATCGCGGAGACGAAGGAGAACGCCGCCAGGATGGTGCCACCCGCCATCGTCCATCGTGCCGCGTTCAGCACCCCCAATGGCTCGGTGAGCGCGTCGACCGCCAGACCACCGACGAGCGCGGCCAGCGGAATGACGCCCCAGGTCAGGGTCCGGAAGGCGGCATGCATGACGCCCTGGTTCTCGGCGCTCATACGTGACTGGCGAATCGGTGCGCTGCAGACGAACGTGAGGGCGGCAGCGGCTCGGCGAGGGACTGCCCGTGGCGCAAGGTGAAGACCGTGCTGGCCTCTTGATCGGCGATGACCCGGCTCCGGCGGATGATCTCTTCCTCGATGAGGGTCAGGCGGCGGCGAAAGTCGGCGTGACGGTGAGGCGCGGTATGCGGCTGAGGTCGACCATCGAGTCGCCCAGCAGGGTGGCCATCGTCGGCGCCGGCACGACGGCTTTCCCCTGTACGCCTGGGTCGTCGGTGCTGTTTGAGGTTAGGACGGCGATGAGCAGCGCGCGGGCGGCGTCCACAGCCGCCGGCCCGTCCAAACAGAGTCCAGCGGTGAGCGGGAGAGCAATGCCACCGGCAGGTGCGCCGCAGCTGGATTCGTTGGGCGGCGGAGGCGGTGCGATCTGTGAGATGACGGACTGACCGTCGGTGGATTGCCGGTCAGGAATGTGCTCGAGGACCCCAGGCGCGGCGAATGCCTTGCCGCAGCCGGGTCGCCGCAGCGAGGGGCGCTGCGTACACCACCGGCGACCTGGACCCAGTCAGGGGCCGAGATAGCAGAGCCGCCGCTAGCAGTATCTGGGGGAGTGGTGCCGTTGGAGCGAGGGATTGACGAATCGGGCGGCGTGGTACAGCAACGAGGCTGGAGTGCTGCGGGTGGCCCTCTAGACAATACGGCGATCTCGAAGACGGAACTGCTGCCCGCGACGATCTCCCGACGCAGCGGTCGACCCGAACTCGTCAGCGGGGAGGACGTGCCCCGGATTCACCGGGAGTATGCGGATCTGCGCGCCTGCACCGGACTCGCCGCGAGCCCCGTTTCATAGGGTGGCGGCCGTGCTTCCGGCGGCAGGTCAGCGACGGGAGCCGCTGGGAGCAGGAGGCGATCGCCAGCGGCACCGTCGTCTGCGAACGTAGGTGAGGAAGGCGCGGGCAGAGCTGCTGCTGCCTTAAAGAGGCGGGTGCTAAGAGCCGGGGCGCCGCCCGCCACCGGCACCCACCGGTTCGATCACCTGCCAGAAGTCCTTTGAAAGCTGGGCCGCCGTGTTCTCGAACTCGTCACGGGTGACAGCCTCACGGAGCGTGGTGAGCACCGCGATGACCCCGGGACCGGCGAGCGCACGGTCGATGTCCGGGCGGTCTGCCACCCGCCGCACGAACTCTTCCAACCCGAACGACGTAGCCTGTTCCCGTCCACGCGGTCCGCGCAGGTGGTCGGCCAGCTTGTCCGGAAGCTGATAGGCAAGGTCCTCTGCCTGGCCGGCGCTGATCCGATCTGCCAACGTATCAAGCGCCGTGGCGGTGAGTGTCGCCGCCTGATCGGTCGAAACCTTCGCCCGCGTCGCCACTGCGTTGATGAAATCCTGGTACTCCACCTGATTCCCCTCTCCGGCCGGATCGCCCTCGAAACGCCAGTTACGAGCCCTGACCGCAATGCGCCGCGGTTGGGTTCAGATGCGCCTTGTCGACGCGTACGGCAACACCCCCGCACGGGAAAGGCTCGCGTCGAAGCTGCTCGGGTCGACGTTGCCCGACAACGTCACGACGTGTTCGAACTGGCCTACCCGTAGAGGAGAGGCATATGCAAACCTCACCAGTCGGCTGCCGAACGAACTGCTACGTCGACAGCCTGCTGGGGCCGGGGGTGACCCTGCCTCATCCCCATCGTGCGAATACGAAGCGACCAGGGAAGAGCAAAGATCCGCAACCTGCATGAACGCCTGAGCTATCTGCCGCGCCACGTGATCACCGCATTCGCGCCCGCCGAAATTGAACGCCGCCTAATCGTCAGTGATCAGGCGGGGACGGCCACCCGCCCACTGAGACACCCCATGCCGATTCGGTGTCAAGCAGTAGCGGCTGATTGATGCGGCCAGGCGATGTTCTCGTCGTAAGCGGTGCCGGTTTTCAGGCAACCGTGGAGGATGCCGACCAGGCGGTTGGCGACTTGCCGCAGGGCTCGGCCGTGGTCGACGTCGCGGGCGCGTTGCTTGTCGTAGTAGGCGCGGGCGCCGGGCGAGCCGTTGACGGCGGAGAATGCCTGGGCGTGCAGCGCGTCGACCAAGCGGTCGTTGTGCACGTAGCGGGCCATGATCACTTTGCTTTTGCCCGATGCCCTGGTGATCGGGCTGGTCGCGGCATAGTTCTTGCGCGCCTTTGCACTGTTGTAGCGGTCAGGGTCGTCGCCGAACTCCGCCAGCAGCCGAGCTCCGGTGACCACGCCGATGCCCGGCTGCGACCGATAGATGGCGGCCTGGGGATGATCGATGAAGTGCGCCTCAACCTGTCGTTCCAACTGCTTGATCTGAGTGTTGAAGACTGCGATCACGGCGCTCAGCGCGGCAACCGTAGCGGCGTAGGCCTCAGTAACCGCTGCCGAACGGCCCAGGTGTTCACTGCGCAGAGCGGCGCTGATGTCCGCTGCTTTGGCGTGAACCTTGTGTCGATGAAC